>NZ_JAMPTM010000123.1 GCF_025403375.1 Frankia gtarii | reverse complement strand
CGCCAGGGGCGTCCCAGGGGCGTCCGTCGGCGGGGCGGTCCTTGATGCTGCGGCGCGCCAGCCAGCCGTCGACGAACAGGGCCTCCGCGGGGCTGAGGGTCTCCCGCAGCGCCGGGGGCACCCCGTCGACGAAGACGCCGCGCACGCCCGTGTGGGCCCCCACCTCCGCCGCCCGCGACGCCGGTACCGCCAGCAGCGCAAGCCGCGGCGGCAACGTCGAGGTCACCGGTCCGAACTCGGCCAATGTCGCCAGCGGGCCCTCGGCACGGCCAGGATGCTCAAGGACGACCAGCAGCTCCGGTTCGGTTCCCCACACCGTCCCATTCTTGCCCGAACGGCCGTCGAGGGGGAGCCCAGGGCCCGGTGGCGCCACCCCAGGCGGACAACCGGGGGCGCCGACACGCCCTCGTTCGGCGAGAATCACAGGGGTCGGCGGATGGACACCGCGGCCGGCACGGGACAGGGTTGATGTCACACGCCCGGCCAGCGGCGGTGGACCCGCCGCGGTGCGCGCCCCCGTGGTGCCGGCCAACCGGCGGTCCGCGGCTCGGGCGAAGCGCAACCCCGGGTAGGCCAGAAGGGGAGGGCACCGGCGATGGACGCGCGGCTCCCGCTGTTCCCGCTAGGCACCGTCCTGCTCCCCGGGCTCGTGCTGCCCCTGGAGATCTTCGAGGAGCGCTACCGCACGCTGGTCCGGGAGCTGCTCACCCAGCCCGCCGGCGAGGCGCGCAGTTTCGGGGTCGTGGCGATCCGGCGGGGCCGCGAGACGGGGCCGGCGTTGCCCGCGGTCCACGACATCGGCTGCACGGCGGTGCTGCGCCGCGTGCAGGAGCATCCGGACGGCCGCTTCTCCCTGATCACCGTCGGCGGGCAGCGCTTCCGCGTCGGCGCGGTGGATCAGCACAGCGCGCCCTACCTGGTGGGGGAGGTGGAGTTCCTGCCCGACGAGCTCGGTGACGCGCGGGCCGCTCGCGAGTGCGTGGCGCCGGTGCAGCAACTGATGCGCGCCTATGCCGAGCGGCTGGCCGCCACCGGCACGGTGCAGATCTCCCTGCCGGATCTGCCTGACGATCCCATCGCCCTGTCCTACGTGATCGCCGCGGCGGCCGTCACCGACCTCACCGAGCGCCAGGGCCTGCTCGCGGCGGCGGACGCGGCCACCCGGTTGCGCGTCGAGCGGGCACTGCTGCGCCGCGAGGTCGGCCTGCTCAAGAAGATCACCACCATCGGATCCAGCGAGCTGCGCCGGGTCGACCCAAGCCCGAACTGACCCGCACCGCAGCCGCGGCACCAGTTGTTGGAGGTTGGTCACCGTTTCCGGGTCGACGACCGTCATCAACCTCCAGCATCTCGCTGCTCTCGACCACGCCGCACCCGACCACGTACGCGACAGCGCTTCGGGTGGCCCGACCAGGGTCAGTCGGGTGCCCGTGGGCCGTCGGGCCGGGACCCGCTCGCCGGCCGGGTCTGCAGCCCCGTGACGTCCGCCGGGCTCTGCGGCTCGTCCGAGGCCGGGACGCCGCCCGCGGGTCCGGGCTCGGCGCCGGGCGAGCCGGCGAGGGGGTTGGGCGGCGCCGAGCCGTCGGCGCGCGGGCGCGGGCGCCGGCTCGACCGAGAGGTCGCCCACAGGCCGATCGCGAAGGCCCCCAGCGCGACCACCGGCATGACCAGGTAGAGCCCGTGCGCGCGGACCCGCAGGTCGACCAGGTCCACGAGCACCGGCGAGGCGTTGGGCGGCAGGCTGTGCAGCAGATCCGGGGAACGGCGCAGGTGGCCGATCCAGCCGGCGATCAGCGCGCCGCCGGTGCCGCCCGCGGCGAGCCCGAGCGGCACCGGGAAACCCGCGTCCCGGGCCCGCCAGAACGCCAGCAGACCACCGACGAGCCCGGCGATCGCACAGATCATCGCGAAGCGGGCGTCGATGTCACTCTGAACCGCGAACGCCGACTCGTTGCCGTGCAGGGCGCCGGTGATGTCGAGGTGCGGCGCGACGGCGGCCCACAGCAGGCCGAGGGGGAACCCGACGACCACCATCGCCACCGCGCAGATCAGCCCCGCGAGCAGGTCCGGACGGACACCGGGCGGCACCGGCCGCCGCGAGCGGGCCGGCGACGGGGAGTCCGGGGACGTCTCGACTCCCGGGTCCGTCGGGACCCCCCGGAAATCCGATGAACGCTCGGTCACGTCGCCCGCCCCGCCAAGAGGTGTCCGTCTCCCCGTCCGCATGACGTTCGGCGGCGGCGCCGGCCACCGCGGACGGTTGACACTATCCTGCCGGGCGGCCAGCCCGACCACACTGGGTGCGACAGTGGTCCCGGGGGCTGCCACAGGCGCGGACGCGGGCACGGGCATGGTCTCCGGCGCGGGCGGCGCGCTCGGGTCAGGCAGTTCCGACGCGGCGCAGCGTCACCGCCGCGACGGCCAGCGCCGCTATCCCCACCGCCGCGCAGACGGCGAGGTCGAGGACCACCTTCGACCAGTCCACACCGGGTTGGAAGGCGGCCGCGAGGGCGTCCACGGCGTAGCTGCTCGGCAGCACATCCCGGGCCACCCGCCCGATCTCGGGCAGCCGGTCCGCCGGGATGACCCCGAGGAACAGCACGATGCTCATCCCGAGCTGACCGGCGATGGTCGCCAGCTCCGGACGCGGGGCCATCAGGCCGACCACGGCTCCCAGACCCGCCAGACACACCCCGGAGAGCACGACGACGGGCAGCAGCAGCCACAGCCCCGTTATCGGCAGGTTGTAGAGCAGGGCACCGACCACGGCGGTGATGACCGTGCCGGGCGCGGCGAACGTCGCGTAGGAGGCGGCCGTGCCCAGCACGACCGCCGCCGGCGGGATCGGCAGGGTCAGGTAGTAGTCGAGGGCGCCGGCCGCCCGCAGGGCGCCGAAGCGCTGGGCGAGCAGGTTCAGCGCGACGAACGCGACCACCAGCACGGTGGAGCCCGCGACGACCTGGCCGGCGGCGGTGGAGTTGTCGACGTCGAGGATGCCGCGCAGCAGGACGAGGATTCCGATCGACTGGAACGACGCCACGAACAGCAACGGAATGCGGCCGACCTTCGATCGGGCGAGCTGCCCGCGGTAGACCGCGCCGAACGCCGTGCCGAACGGGGTGGCCAGCGGCATCTTCGGCGGCCCGAGCCTCGCCGGCATCGGAATGGGCAACGGCAGCGGCACCGTGGACGGCCCCGACGACGGTTCCAGGGACGGTTCCAGAGACGGTTCCGGCTGCAGTGCCGAGAGGATCGCGGGCGCGTCACGCTCGTCGGGGACGATCGTCATCGGGACCACTCCTGCTGGCCCGGACGACGCACGTGCACAGTCATGTCCGCTCCAGGTCTCGAGACGCCCCGCCGAGGGTGAGGTAGACGTCCTCGAGGGACGGGGTGGCGAGGCTGAAATCGTCCAGCGCGGCGAGGGCCGCGCCGGTGGTCAGCCGTCCGAGGGCCTCCCGGGCGGTCGCCGGGTCCAGGCGGACCGTCCAGCGCCGGCCGTTGGTCGTCGCGATACGAGCGAGCATGGCGACGGTGGGGTCGTCGAAGGGCGGCTCGTGCCGCCAGGCGAGGTCGAGCCGGACGTCGCCGGAGACCGACGCCTTGAGCTGGCCGGGGGTGTCGCAGGCGATCACCCGCCCGGACTCCAGGACGGCGACCCGGTCGAGCACCGACTCCGCCTCCAGGACATTGTGGGTGATCAGCACGACGGTGGTGCCCGTCGTGTCCCGGCGGTGCTGCAACGCCCCCCACACCGCTCGGCGGGCGGCCGGGTCGAGCCCGGTGGTCGGCTCGTCGAGGACGAGGACCGGACGGTCGCCGACCAGCGCCGTGGCCACGCAGGCCAGCCGCCGCTGGCCGCCGGACAGCCGGGCCAGCGGCCGGTCCGCCACCGCGGTGAGGCCGAGTTCGTCAAGGATGGCGTCGCGGACCTCCCGCACGGCCGCGCGGGAAACGCCGCGCATCCGCGCGGTGGTCGCCACCGCGGTGGCGACGGGCAGCTCGGCCAGGGCGAGGTCGTCCTGGCCGAGATAGCCGGTCAGCCGGGCGGGCAGGTCCGGGGCGGCGCGGACGTCGCGACCGAACATCGTGATCGACCCGGAGTCGGGGCGCAGCAGACCCATCAGTTGGCGGACCAGCGTGGTCTTCCCGGCGCCGTTCGGGCCGAGCACCCCGAACACCTCGCCCTGCCGGATGTCGAGGTCGATCCGGTCGTTGGCGAGGACGGAGTGCTCGCCCACCCCATGTCGTCGGGTGAGCCCGCGGACGGCGTAGCTCAGCACGTCGCCCATTGTCGCAGCCGGCTGCGGGCGATGGCCCCGGGCCGTCGTCGGGGACGAGTCACACTGCGCTGCTCATCCACACCACGACGTCAAGCATGCGCAGCGGGGTGACCTGCGGGCCGGTCGACGGCACCAGCGCGGCGAGCCGGCGGAACTCCTCGGCGTTCTCCCGAAGGTCGTACTGCATGGCCCGGACGAGCAACCCCATGTACTGCCGCCAGCTGCGGCCGTCGCGCGGGGAGGGCGGGACGCAGTCCTCATGCTGGTAGAAGATCCGGACCTTGGAGTCGAACAGGGGGACGAGCGCGGGCCGCTTGCGATGCAACACCTTGGCGATCAGCGAGCCCTTGACGTCGCGATCGGAGACGTCGGGGTCGTCGAGCGGGTCGTAGAGCGCGGCGACCAGGTCGAGGGTCACCTCGTCGGCCTCGATCAGCTCGATGCCGGGCGGCAGCTTGTCCAGCGCCCGTTGCAACAGCGGCGTGAGTGCGGTCAGGGTGTGCATCCGGTCGACGTCGACGTGCACGCCGAGCAGGCTGGGTGCGAGCAGGTCGCCCGTGCACAGCAGGTCCGGGTCGTCGTTGGTGACCAGTCCGTCGTAGTAGGGGTAGGCGTAACGCAGCCCGCGCTTGCGGGGGCCCATGTACTCCTCCACCAGGCTCTCCGCGTCGAAAACCTCTCGGGTGCCTTTCGCCAACTTCACCCCTGGGCTCCTTATCGTCCTGTAGTCGTCATCGTCGGGTTGTCGTGCCCGTGCGGTTGTCGATCATCGTCCGGTGCCGTTCAGGATGCTTGCCCGCAACGCCGCAACCGGCGTCGTCCCCGAGCCCGGCAACCCGCGCTGACGAGGGCATTCCACTTCATCCTCCCTCGTGCCCGCCCTGACCGTGACGGGGGGCGACGATGGCGGCAGCCCGCGAGCTCCGCGCCACATCCCCCGGGTGGCAGTGACCCGGCCAGATAATGGAGGATGCCGCGCTCGAGATCAGCGGCGATCCGGCGACAGTGGGAGGAATCTCACGCTTGGTGGTCCGGCGCCGGGCGGCGCCGGATCGACGATCCGAACCCGGGGATCGGCCGCCAGCTGCGACAACCGGCCGGCCGGCGCCCGCACCACGGCGGCGAACAGGCACGCACACCCGACCCGCAGCTGCGCCGCGGCCTGGCGGTCCCGATTGTCCGCGCCGGCGTCGCCGGCTCGCGCCTCGGTCTCGGCGCGCGCCTGCGCCTGCGCCGCCGCCGAGGCGAACGCGGTGTGGACGTCGGCAACCGGGTCGCGCACCGTGGCCTGCTCGACCTGCCCGCCGGTCCCAGCGGTGAAGAACACCTGCACGGCCCGGTAGCTGCCGAAAAGGTCGATCAACTGGTCGGGAGTGACCGGGCCGGTGAGGCTCGCGACGGCGTAGAGGTCCGCGGCGGGTGCGGCGGCGGTCAGGGACGCGAGGTTCTGCCGGCTCGCCCCGAGGTACTCGGCGACCGAGTCGCTGGCACCGGGGCCGATGGTCACCGTCGGTGTCACGGGCTGCGCCGCCGGTGGGGAGGTGGCCGGTGGGGAACCCGTCAGCGCGACCGCGGGCGCCGTCGCATTGGACGACCGGTCCCGGTCGACGCTCTGCAGCATCGCCGCCGCCGCGCTCACCACGATCAGCGCGACGAGACCGAGGACGAGTACCCGCGCCCCGCGGTCCACCACGCCCCCGGGTGCGACGCCGACCACGTCGAGCAGAGCCGGCGAGCCGGCGGTCTCGGTGTCAACCGGCCCGTCGCCACTCGCCCGCCCGCGCCGGGCCCGCTCGGCCAGCCGCCGGGCCCGGCCGGCCTCACGATCGGCGGTGTCCGCGAGGCGGGACCGGGCGGCATCGAGGACGCGGAACACCGCCGGTAGCACGGCGTCGTCGAGCCGGTCGAGCGGGGAGGGCTGCGCCTGCGCGGGCATGGCCGCAGCGACGTCGGGAACGGGAATCGGCGGGGACGGCTTCTCGACCGCCGCCGGTTCGGTCATGCCTGCTCCCGCAGCCGATCCACCGCCTCCGCCAGGTCGGCCGGGTCCGGGCTGGTGAACTCGACGAGGCCACCGTGACCGGGATGATCGAACGACAGTCGGGCCGCGTGCAGCCATTGCCGGGTCAGGCCGAGGCGTTCGGCGAGGGTGGGATCGGCCCCGTAGGCCAGGTCACCGAGGCAAGGATGGCGCAGGGCCGACATGTGCACCCGGATCTGATGGGTCCGGCCGGTCTCCAGGCGTATCGACAGCAGCGACGCCGAACGGAACGCCTCTTCCAGGTCGTAGTGGGTCACGCTGGGCTTGCCGTCCGCGACGACGGCGAACAGGCCCGGCCGGCGAGGATGGCGGTCGGTCGGCGCGTCGACGGTGCCGCTGAGCGGGTCGGGATGGCCCTGCACGACGGCGCGGTAGCGCTTGTCCACCTGGCGTTCACGGAAGGCCCGCTTCAACAACGTGTAGGCACGCTCGCTCTTGGCGACGACCATCGCCCCGGAGGTCCCGACGTCGAGGCGGTGCACGACCCCCTGCCGCTCCGCGGCGCCCGAGGTGGAGATGCGATAGCCGGCCGCGGCCAACGCCCCGATCACGGTCGGCCCGGTGAAGCCGGGGGCCGGATGGGCGGCCACGCCGGGCGGCTTGTCGACCACCACGATGTCGTCGTCGTCATGCAGGATGCCGAGCCCCGCCACCGGGGTCGGCTCCACGGTCAGCGGACGCGGCGGGGCGGGTAGCCGCACCTCCAGCCAGGCGCCGCCGCTGACCCGGTCGGACCGACCCCGGATCCGGCCGTCGAGGCTGGCCTGGCCGTCGTCGATGAGGGTGGCGGCCGCGGTCCGCGACAACCCGAACATCCGCGCGATCGCGGCGTCCAGGCGGAAGCCGTCGAGTCCGTCCGGGACCGGCAGCGAACGCAGGTCTCCGCCGACGGCGGTCACGGCCCGCCCGGCCCGACGCCGCCGCGGCCGGCGGGGTCAGCGGGCGGATCGGCCCGCAGCACAGCGTCGTCCCCGCCGACCGGCGCGACGCCACGGCTGTCGGCGCCGGACACGGCCTCGCCGGAGTCGCCGTAGCGGGTGCCGTCCAGCCCGATGCCCAGCAACGACAACACGACGGCGAGGATGCCGCCGCAGACGATCGCCGAGTCGGCGGCGTTGAAGATCGGCCAGTGGTGCAGGTGGACGAAGTCGACGACGTGGCCGCGCAGCGGGCCGGGGGCGCGGAAAACCCGGTCGGTGAGGTTGCCCAGCGCGCCGCCGAGCAGGGCGCCGAGCACGATCGCCCAGCCCACCGACCGCAGCCGGCGGGCGGTGAAGACCACGACCACTATCACGGCGAGCGCGACGAGGCTGAGCACGACGGTCGCCCCGCCGGCCAGGCTGAACGCGGCCCCGGAGTTGCGGGTCAGCCGTAGGTCGAGAACACCGGGGATGACGTCGACGGGACCACGGTCGGACAGCTGGGCCACCGCGATGTGCTTGGTGACGATGTCGAGCAGCAGGATCACGACGGCAGCCGCCGTCAACGTGACCACCGGACGCCGGGACGCGCCCACGCCTGCACTCGCCGCGGCCGGCCCACGGCCGACGGGATCTTCGGACACGCTGCTCCCGATGGTCGTCGCCTCCCCCACCCGATCCACTCTACGGGCCGGCGCGCACGGGGCGTGCCGCGATCCCCACCTGGCACCGGCTGAGCCGCCGAACGGTCGACTAGACTCCTCCGCAGCGGCACGGCGTCGACGGGGACGAGTAGCGGCGGGCGCAGCCTGAGCGAGCCGGGGTTGGTGGAAGCCCGGTGGCCAGCGCGTTGCGAAGATCACCCCTGAGCCGTCGGCAGAACGGGATTCCGCGGGCGTGAGCCGGCGGCACCCCAGTAGATCCGGCCGCCGCGAGCTTTGACGAGAGGCCGTCCCACGGCCCGGTCCGCCACCGGTGGATCGGTCGGGTGGGGCGTGCAAGGAGGGTGGTACCGCGGTACCCCCGGTCCCGGGCGGGACGTGGCGGCGGGCAGGCTCGCCGGCCGTCGTCACGCGCGGCCGGTGAGGCGTCGTCCCTCCGTTGGTCCGACGCCAGCCACGACCGAGGAAGACCGGGTCCGCCACGATGACCACCGCCCCGCGTACCCCCACCTTCGCCCCGCTGCCCGGGCAGGTGGATCTGCCCGCCTTCGAACGCGAGACGCTCGCCCGCTGGCGTGACGCCAAGATCTTCCACCGCTCGCTGGAGTCCACCGCGGACCGCCCGCTGTGGGTCTTCTACGAGGGGCCGCCGACCGCGAACGGCAAGCCGGGCGCCCACCACGTCGAGGCACGGGTCTTCAAGGACCTGTTCCCCCGGTACCGGACGATGAAGGGCTTCCACGTCCCCCGCCGCGCCGGCTGGGACTGCCACGGGCTGCCCGTCGAACTCGCGGTGGAGAAGGAACTCGGCTTCACCAGCAAGAACGACATCGAGGCGTACGGCATCGCCGAGTTCAACGCCCGCTGCCGCGAGTCGGTGCTGCGCCACGTCGCCGACTTCTCCGCGATGACCGAGCGGATGGGCTACTGGGTCGACCTCGACGGCGCCTACCGCACGATGGACACCAGCTACATCGAGAGCGTCTGGTGGTCGCTGAAGCAGATCTTCGACAAGGGTCTGCTGGTTGAGGACTTCCGCGTCACCCCCTACTGCCCGCGCGACGAGACGCCGCTGAGTGACCATGAGGTCTCCCAGGGATACGCCGACGTGGACGATCCCTCGGTCTACGTCCGTTTCCCGCTGGTCGCCGACTCCCTCGGGCTCACCGAGCGCGGCGCGCAGCTGCTCGTGTGGACGACGACGCCGTGGACTCTGGTGTCGAACACCGCCGTCGCCGTCCACCCGGACGTCGACTACGCGCTGGTCCGCGCCGTCGGCGGCGAGCTGTTCGTCGTCGCCGAGCCGCTGGTCGCCGCCGTCGGCGAGGACGCCGAGGTCGTCGAGCGCTTCCGCGGCGCGGCGCTCGCCGGCGCCCGCTACGCCCGCCCGTTCGAGCTGCTGGACGCGCAGCGGTTCGCCGCCGGCACCGGGACACCGCACTCGGTGGTGCTCGCCGACTACGTCACCACCACCGACGGCACCGGCCTGGTGCACCAGGCGCCGGCGTTCGGCGCGGAGGACCTCGCGGTCTGCCGCGCCGCCGGGCTGCCCGTGGTCAACCCGATCGGCACCGACGGCCGGTTCCTCGCCGACGTCGGACTCGTCGGCGGGATGTTCTTCAAGGACGCCGACACCCCGCTGACCGCCGACCTGCGCAAGCGGGACCGGCTGTGGCGGGCCCAGACCTACACCCACAGCTACCCGCACTGCTGGCGCTGCCACACCCCGCTGATCTACTACCCGCTGCCGTCCTGGTACATCCGCACCACGGTGATCCGCGACCAGCTGCTGGCCCAGAACGCGGCGACGGACTGGCACCCGGAGCGGATCAAGAACGGCCGCTACGGCGAGTGGCTGCGCGGCAACGTCGACTGGGCGCTGTCCCGCAACCGCTACTGGGGCACGCCGCTGCCGGTCTGGCGCTGCGACGACGACCCGGACCATCTCGTCTGCGTCGGTTCGATCGCGGAGCTGTCCGAGCTCGCCGGGCGCGATCTCGCCGAGCTCGACCCGCACCGCCCGTTCGTCGACGAGGTCACCATCGCCTGCCCGACCTGCGGCGCGACCGCGCACCGGGTACCCGAGGTGATCGACGTCTGGTACGACAGCGGCGCGATGCCGTTCGCCCAGTGGGGCGCGCCGCACCAGGGCGCGCAGGACTTCGCCCGGCAGTACCCGGCGCAGTACATCTGCGAGGCGATCGACCAGACCCGCGGCTGGTTCTACACCCTGATGGCGATCGGCACCCTGGTGTTCGACCGTTCCTCGTACGAGACGGTGCTGTGCCTGGGACTGCTGCTCGACGCCGAGGGCCGCAAGATGAGCAAGCACGTGGGCAACGTCCTCGACCCGTTCGAGCTGTTCGAGCGGCACGGAGCGGACGCGGTCCGCTGGCTGATGCTCGCCGGCGGTTCCCCGTGGTCGGACCGCCGGGTCGGCCACGAGGCGATCGAGGACATCGTCCGCAAGGTCCTGCTGACCTACTGGAACACCGCGTCCTTCTTCACGCTGTACGCCGGCGCCGCCGGCTGGCGTCCCGGCGAGGGCCCGGCCGCGGCGGCCCCGGCCGAGCGGCACGTACTCGACCGCTGGGCGTTGTCCGAGCTCGCGGCCACGGTGAGCGAGGTCGACGAGGCGCTAGCCGGCTTCGACTCGCTGCGCGCCGGGCGGCGGATCGCCCGGTTCATCGACGACCTGTCCAACTGGTACGTCCGCCGGTCCCGTCGGCGGTTCTGGGCCGGCGACCCGGATGCCCTCGCCACCCTGTACACCTGCCTGGACGCGCTGACCCGGGTGATGGCTCCGTTCACGCCGTTCCTGACCGACTGGCTGTGGGCCCGACTGTTCGCCGACGCGTCCCCGCAGGCCCCCGACTCGGTGCACCTGGCGTCCTGGCCCGAGCTGCCAGCCGACCTGCACTCCCCGCGGCTGTCCACCCAGATGGACCTCGTGCGGCGCATCGTCGAACTCGGTCGCGCCGCACGGGCCAGCAGCGGGGTGCGCACCCGCCAGCCGCTGACCCGGGCCGTCGTCGGCGCCGCCGCCTTCGGTGAGCTGTCCGCCGAACTGCGCGTTCAGATCGCCGAGGAACTCAACGTCACCGTCGTCGAGGCGGCCACCTCGGACGTCGTGGACATCACCGTGAAGCCGAACTTCCGCGCCCTGGGCCGGCGTTTCGGCAAGAACACCAAGGCGGTCGCGGCCGCCATCACCGGCGCCGGGACGCCCATCGACGGCCGGCTGACCGTCGACGTGGACGGCGAGCCCGTGGAACTGTCCGGCGACGAGCTGATCATCACCGAGACACCGCGGCAGGGCTGGGCCGTCACCGCCGAGTCCGGCCTGTCGGTCGCGCTCGACCTGGAGATCACCCCGGAGCTGGCCCGGGCCGGGCTCGCCCGCGACGTGGTGCGGGTGCTGCAGGACGCGCGCAAGGCCACCGGTCTGGACATCACCGACCGGGTGGACGTGCGCTGGTCGGCAACCCGCGCGGACACCACGCTCGCCCTGCGCGCCCACAGTGTCACCGTGGCCGAGGAGGTGCTCGCGGTCTCCTTCACCGAAGTCACCGAGGCCGCCGACATCGCTGAGGCCGCCGACATCACCGAGGCCGCCGGGGATCTGGGCCTGGTGTTCAGCCTGGCACGCCACATCCCCGCGGCCGGCTGAGCGCGGCCGGTCAGGCGCAGGCGGTCAGCCTGCCGGCGATGATCCCGACGCCGGCGGGCGGCCGCGGCCGTCAGGAGGACGTTCGGCGCAGCGCGCCGAGCGGCAGCAGCGCCGCGGCGACGAGAGTCAGGATCAGGGACGCGTAGACGAATCCACTACCCGCGACGATGCCGACCACGGTCAGCACCACACACAAAGCAATGAGCACACCACAAAGCATCAGCATGCCGCGCCACCGCGTTGCGGGCAGGACGGCGCGGTGAGGCGCCGGGGGCTACCGCGGCCAGGGGCCGGACCGCTCCCGACGGGGCGAGGTGAGCAGACCCGACGGATCAGAACTCCTGCATGCCGGGCACGTCGCGCCGGTTGGGGTCCAGATCCGGACGGCCGTGGCCGTTGTCACGGGCGATGGCGCCGGCGGGCATCGGCGGGCCGGGCGGGAACGTCGGCTGGTGGCCGGGGCTCTGCTGGATACCGTTCGGCCCCATCCCCACCGCCGGGGGTGGCGTCGGGCCGCCGGGGTTCAGACCGGGACGGGGGGTGTTGCCCATCCCGACGGCCGGCGGCTGGGTCGGCATGCCGTCCAGGTCCCGCAGCTGCATCTCCAGATAAGCCCGCAGTCGGGTGCGGTACTCGCGCTCGAACGCTCGTAGCTGCTCGACCTGCCCCTCCAGGCGACGCTTGTCGTCCTCCAGGCCGCCCAGCTGCTCGGCGACGTGGGCACGAGCCTCGCCGATGATGCGGTCGGCGTCGGAGCGGGCCTCGCGGCGAGCACGCTCGGACTCGGCGCGCGCCTCGCGCAGCGCCTCGTCGGCGGTGCGCTGGGCCAGAACGAGCGTGCGGGCGACCCGCTGCTCGATCTCGGCCTCGGAGGCCTGGCCGGAGCCGGAGCCGGCGCGGGCCGGCACGCCGCCGCCGCCGCCCGAGCCGACGGCGGGGATCACCGTGGTCGGGGCGCCGCCCTGCGGAGCGGGCGGCGGGGGCGCCTGCTGTTGCTGCTGCGCGCGCTCTCGCGCGGCCTGGGCCGCCTGGGCCTGGACCTGCGCCAGCTGGCGGCGGGTCTCCTCGACCTGGCGACGCAGCCCCTGGTTCTCCTCGAGGATCTGGGCGGGCACACCTGGGCCACCGCCGCCGGAGCGGCGGGCCTCGTCGAGCTGCCGGCGCAGATCGCTGTTCTCGTCAAGCAGCCGGGTCAGCTCCGCCTCGACCTCGTCGAGGAAGGTATCGACCTCGTCCTCGTTGTAGCCGGTACGAAACCTCGTCGGACTGAAGACCTTGTTCTGTACGTCCTGTGGTGTCAGAGCCACGTCGCCTCCTCGTGCGGCATCGCCGCTCCCCGAAGAGAGGGCGGTCTGCGGGCAGTCTGCCGCGCCCGCGTTCGCGGTGTGCACACAACCCCGTTACAGCTTCTGGGCATAGCTCCGCAGCACCAAGATCACCAGGAAGAGCACCAGATACCCGAGGTCAAGCGATACGCTACCCACCCTCAATGGAGGCAGGATGCGTCGGATGAACCGCAACGGGGGGTCAGTCACCGTGTACACGGATTCGAAGATCAACAACAGTGGGCCGGTCGGACGGAACGAACGACCAAGGACGAGAACAAGGTCGGTGATCCATCGGGCTATCAGGAACAGGAAGTAGACCAGCAGCACCCATGAGATCAAGCTGCCTAGTGTGCTGATGGTGCTCTCTCCTGGGAACCTTGGGACCTGGGGGACCTCGAGGGGCGCGTGGCTGGTCCGCGCTCCGGCTTCATGACTGGTTGTAGAACCCACCCTCGCGGATGCGTCGCTTGTCCGTCTCGGTGACCTCGACGTTGTGCGGCGAGAGCAGGAAGACCTTGTTGGTCACCTTCTCTATGTCGCCGCGCAACCCGAAGATCAGCCCGGCGGCGAAATCGACCAGCCGCTTGGCGTCGACGTCGTCCATGTCGGTGAGGTTCATGATAACGGGGGTACCGTCCCTGAACTCCTCGCCGATCTGCCGCGCCTCATTGTAGCTGCGTGGCTGGAGCGTCGTGATCCGGTAGGGGTGCGGCTCCTCGACGGGCATCACTCGCCGCATCGGCACAGGTCCCGCGGGGCGCAGTGGTTCGACCGGTGGACGTCGCGGCATGGCGACCGGCTCCTCCCGTGCGTCGATCCGACGGACCGTGCGGTCCATCGGGACCGGTTCGTGCATAACACGCCGGTCATCATGACCTACCGCACGACCGTCGTCATAGTCGTCGTCGTCGAGATAGTCCTCGTCCTCCTCGGCCAGACCGAGGTAGACCATCGCCCTGCGCCCGAGCCCCATGGGCGCGACTCTAAGGGACACCAGGCCGTTCACCGAACAAAGCGGTCCCGATCCGAAGGTGTGTCGCGCCTTCGGCCACCGCGACCTCAAGATCGCCTGACATGCCGGCGCTGATGACGGTGGCCTGAGGGTGGTCCATGACCAGCCGTTCGGCAACGGCTCGCAGCCGAGCGAATGCGGGACGTGCCGGTTCGCCACGGGGAGCAACCGCCATCACGCCGCGCAGTGTCAGCCCGGGTGCCTCCTCGACAAGATCAGCCAGTGCCGCGAGCTCCGCGACATCACTGCCGCCCCGGCCCGAATCGGCGACCACGGGCCTCACCCGACCCCCGGAATCACTCCGTGAGTCCAACGAGACCTGCAGGCAGATCGACAGCGAGCGGCCCCGCTCAACCGCGAGCCTGGACAGGACGCCCACCAGGCTCGATCGATCCACGGACTGCACCCAGTCCGCCCAACGCAGAACGGATCGGGCCTTGTTGCGCTGAAGTTGGCCGACGAAGTGCCAGGTGAGGTCGGACCCGCCCACCGCGTCGCCCGCCGCGTCGCCCGGCCCGCCCGCGTCACCGGTCGACGGATCGTCGCCCGACGTGGCGAGTAGGCGCGTGACCATATTCACCTTCGGACCGGCCTCCTGCTCGCGGTTCTCGGCGAACTGGCACACCCCGAGCGTGTGCAGCATCACGACATCGTCGGCCGGACAGGTCTTGCTCACCGCGATGAGGGTAAGCCCGGCCGGATCGCGGCCGGCCGCCCGCGCCGCGACGGCGATCCGTTCCTCGATCACGCTCAGTCGGCGGGCGAGCTCCGCCCGGCGGACCGGGTCGCCCCCCGCCGCCGCGATCGGCCGGGCCCCGGCTGGTGGGTCCGCACGCCCGATCACGCGTCCGACCCGAGCCATGCCACGCCGGCGAACCGGCCGGTACGGCCGTCTCGACGGTAGGAATAGAGCTCCGGGGCCTCCGCGGTGCAGCGGGGCGTGATGGCGATATCGGTCACCCCTGCCGCGGTGAGCTGATGGTGGATGCCGGCCCGCAGGTCGATCGCGGCGGTCCCCCGCCGCGTCGACCCCGCACTGCCAGGCACTCGTCGCTCGACCTCCCGGCGCAGCTCCGCCGGCACCTCGTAGCAGCCTGCACACACACACGGGCCGACAGTGACCGCAAGCCGATGCGGCGCAACGCCCAGCCGGTCGAACGCCGCCAGGGTCGCGTCGATCACCCCGTCGGCCATGCCAGCCCGCCCGGCGTGCGCGACCCCCACCGCCGCCGGAGACTCGAACACCACCGGCGCACAGTCGGCGACCATCACCGCCAGCGCCAGACCTGGCACGTCGGTGACGAGCGCGTCCGCCTCCGGCGGCGGGATGGGCGCACGCGCGACGACGACCCGCGTGCCGTGTACCTGGCGCATGTACTGCACCGGCATCCGCAGCCGCGCCGCCAGCCGGTGCCGGTTGGCGGCGACGGCGTCCGGGGCGTCGCCGACGTGATCACCGAGGTTGAGCCCCCTGAACGGCGCGGCACTGACCCCGTCCGCACGCGAGGTGAACAGAACCGGCATGGCCGGAAGTCTCCCCTGGTGTGGGCTATTTGAGGAAGTCCGGCACGTCCAGCTCGTCGTCGTCGACGATCGGCCGGACGGGGCGGCGCGGCGGGTAGGTCGGCCGCGGCCCCGTCGCCCGCGGCGGGTCGACCCGGTGCTGCTGGCCGTAGCCGGGGTCCGGCGCCGGCTCCACGGGTTCCCGCACGGGCGGAGCGATCCGCGACTCCACCGTCGGAATCACGGTCGACTCGCCGGGCGAGGCGGGCTCGTGGGTTGCCGGCGCCCCCGGCAGCGGGTCGGGATGGTAGTGGCCGACGTTCGACTGGCTGATCGGCGACGCCTGCTGCAGGTAGCTGGGCGTCGGCGGGGCCGGCTGAACGGGCGGCGGCGCAGGCGCAGGCGCGGCCTGCGCTGCCCGGGACGACCCGTTCGGGATCGTCGGGAGCGGCGGAAGGATCGTCGTCGCCGGCGAGGAGGCCGGGGCCGGGGACGCGCTCGCGGTGCCGCTGCCGGCGACCCCACCCTGGCCGTGGGGCCGTCGCGGCTGCTGCTGCTGCCCGTGTGGCGGTCTGATCCGCCGGTCCTGCACCGTGTCGAACCCGGCGGCGATGACCGTCACCCGCACCTCGTCGCCAAGCGCGTCGTCGATCACCGCACCGAAGATGATGTTCGCCTCGGGGTGGGCCGCGTCCGCGACGAGCTCCGCGGCCGCGTTGATCTCGAACAGGCCGAGGTCCGAGCCGCCGGAGATGTTGAGCAGGACGCCCTGGGCGCCGTCCATGCTCGCCTCCAGTAGCGGGGAGGCGATGGCCTGTTCGGCGGCCACCGTGGCCCGGTCGTCACCACGGGCCCGCCCGATGCCCATCAAGGCGCTGCCAGCGTGCGACATGACCGTCTTCACGTCGGCGAAGTCGAGGTTGATCAGGCCGGGGGTGGTGATCAGGTCGGTGATGCCCTGCACACCGGAGAGCAGTACCTGGTCGGCGCTGCGGAAGGCGTCCAGCACGCTGATGTCACGGTCGGTCATCGCGAGCAGGCGGTCGTTCGGGATGACAATGAGCGTGTCGACCTCGTTGCGCAGAGTGTCGATGCCCGTGTCTGCCTGCGTCGCGCGGCGCCTGCCCTCGAAGGTGAACGGCCGGGTCACGACACCGATGGTGAGCGCGCCGAGCGAGCGGGCGACGTTCGCCACGACGGGGGCGCCACCCGTGCCGGTGCCACCGCCTTCACCAGCGGTGACGAAGACCATGTCAGCCCCCTTGAGGACCTCCTCGATCTCCTCTCTGTGGTCCTCGGCGGCCTGCCGGCCCACCTCGGGATCGGCCCCGGCGCCGAGGCCCCGGGTCAACTCGCGGCCGACGTCGAGCTTGACGTCGGCATCACTCATGAGCAAGGCCTGGGCATCGGTGTTGATGGCGATGAACTCGACGCCCTTGAGACCGACTTCGATCATCCGGTTGACGGCGTTTACGCCACCACCACCGATCCCGACGACCTTGATGACCGCGAGATAGTTCTGTGGGGCAGCCATGCGGTGTCGGTCCTCCAGCGGCGTCGGTGGTCGGACGGGGGGATACCCCGCCCCTGCGGCGCCGCGGGATGGCGGATTCACGCGGCGAGCGGGGGAAGCAGTCAGAGTCTCAACCTTCACCGTCAGCTAGACAGTTACAGTTATGTCAACTTCCGACTGTGAATCGGACAGTAGGCACGGCTACGGCAGTGGTCAAGGAAGCTGTCGGCGCGGCGCGCACCTTCCTGCCACGTCCGCTTCGTCACAAAGCCTTCCGGCGAATCGCACCCGGCGATTCTCGGGGACCGCTGGCCGAATGTGATATCGACCTCCATCAGATCATCAAGGGAGCGATGCGGGCCCCCTGGCCGTGGAGGGGGTGGGTTCCCCGGGGCTGGCGAGACGCGATCAAGGGGGAGCGCGGCGGGATGCGGGCGTGATGGTGTACTGCCTGCGTGACCCGTCAGCGCACCCAGCACGTCCACTTCCTCGGCATCGGCGGCGCCGGCCTGTCGCCGCTGGCCCAGATCCATCTCGCCGGCGGCGGGAAAGTCAGCGGCAGCGACGCCGAGGACTCTCCCCGCGTGGCGAGCCTGCGTGCCCGCGGGGTGCCCGTCCGCGTCGGACCCGCGCCGACCGCGGACGCGATCGCCGTCGAACTTGCCGGCGTGGATGTCGTGGTCGCCTCCAGTGCCCTCGCCGACGATCACCCCGAGATCGTCGGCGCTCGATCCCTGGGCCTGCCGGTCCGCCGCCGGTCCGAATGGCTGCCGGAGCTGACCGCCGGCTACCGGCTGGTCGCCGTGGCGGGCTCGCACGGCAAGTCGACCACCTCGGCGATGCTGACCCTGGTGCTGCGCGCGGCCGGGCTCGACCCTACCGCGGTCATCGGCGCGGAGGTCTCCCAGCTCGGCGGCAACGCGCTCGCCGGCTCCGGCGACGTGTTCGTGCTGGAGTCCGACGAGTACGGCGGCGCCTTCGCCGGTCTCGAACCCGCCATCGCCGTGATCACCAACGTCGAGTGGGAGCACCCGGACATCTTCCCGGACGAGGCGTCGGTCCAGGCCGCCTTCACCGCGTTCGCCCGCCGGGTGCGCCCGGGCGGGCTCCTGGTGGTCTGCGGGGACGATCCGGGAGTCGCCGCCGTCCTCGCCGAACTGCGCCGGCAGGCGGCGCCCGCGGCCGTGCCGGTGCTCGACTACGGCTTCGGGACGGATCGCCGGTGGCGTGCGGTGGACGTCGCCACCGTGGCCGGGGACGACACGGCCCGCGCCGTCGTCCTACACGCCGGGCAGGAGGTGGGCGACCTGACGCTGGCGGTCCCCGGCCGACACTCGGTCCTCAACGCGCTGGCGGTCCTCGCTGTCGCCACCGAGCTGGGCGTCGCGCCGGCGCAGACCCTCGCGACGCTCGCGACCTACACCGGCGCGGCCCGCCGCTTCGAGTTCGTCGGCTTCTGGCGAGCCGGCACGCCCGCCCCCGCCG
>NZ_JAMPTM010000122.1 GCF_025403375.1 Frankia gtarii | reverse complement strand
CCACCGCCACCACCGCCGCAGCTCCTGGTCGGGGGAGATGCTCTCATAGCGGTATGTGGACAGGTGTAACGAGTGCGGCTGCGCGCACGACGACGGTCGGTCGCGGCGCTGAGGGGGCAGCCCGGTGAGGACCAGTCGCCTGGAGGCGTTCAGCGACGGTGTGCTGGCCATCATCATCACGATCATGGTTCTCGAGCTGAAGGTCCCCGAGGGGCACACGTTCGCGGACCTGCGGCACACCACCGGAAAGAGCCTGCTCAGCTATCTGCTGAGCTTCGTGTACGTCGGGATCTACTGGAACAACCACCATCACATGTTCCAGCTGGCCCGCCGGGTGACCGGTGGCGTTCTCTGGGCGAACCTCGGCCTGCTGTTCTGCCTGTCGCTGTTCCCGTTCACGACCACCTGGACGGATGAGACGGACTACGCGCGCTTCCCGGTCGTCCTCTACGGGGTGAACCTGCTGGCCGCGGCCTGTGCCTACGTCGTGCTCCAGTGGGTGGTCATCCGGGCGCACGGACCCGACTCCCAGCTCAGGCAGGCCGTCGGATGGGATCTCAAGGGCAGGATCTCGCCGCTGTTCTATCTCGCCGGAATACTGTCCGCGCAGTTCATCGACACCCACGGCAAGATCGGCGTCATCATCGGAATCGCCTGCTACACCGTCGTCGCGCTGATCTGGATCGTCCCTGATCGCCGTATCGGCCGCGCCGTCCGCGAGTTCGGCTCCCCGGACTGACCCGCGGCAGGTGCGGATGATGGCCGACCATCGGGCCTTTCCGCGGCGAGCGCGACGGTCTCGTGACCGTGGAGAAGCACGTCGTCATGCCGGCGGCGGGCCGACAGGAGGTCGTCGAGATTGTCCCGGGCCCAGCTGCGGGTCGCTTCGACCAGTTGCAGCAACGTCCGACCGAGGGCGGTCAGGCGGTATTCCACCCGGGGCGGGTTCTCGTCGAAGGCGTTTCTGCTCAGCAGGCCGTCTCGCTCCATCGCGCGAAGGGTGTCGGTCAGGACCTTCGCGCTCACCGAGCCGAGCAGCTGCCTGAGCTCGGTGAACCGCCGTGGTCGGGCCTCGAGGCACAGGACGACCATCGCGGTCCACTTGTCGCCGATCTGGATTGGGAAGGCGCTCATCGGGCAGGCCGGGTCGAAGGTCGGGGCGTCGGCCGTCTTCTCCACTCCGCCAACGGTAGCCGGTCACGTTGCGGTAACCGGCCTACCGCCCCCTACCTTGGCCACCATGACAGGAACACAGCCCTTCGGGGTGGTATCCCAACCGGGTGCACCGGCGCGGGTCGCCGTGCTCGGTGCCGGTGGTCGCGCGGGACGCGCCGTCAGCCAGGAGTTCGTCAGCCGGGGACATCGAGTGACCGGCGTGGTGCGTGACGCCCGTCGGCACCGGTCATTGGGAGATCTTGGTGTCGAGGTGGCCGAGGCGGATGCCACCCGTGGCACCGACCTCGGCGACGTTCTGCGTGACGCCGACGTCATCGTGGTCGCGGTGACGCCCTTTTCGGCGCCGCCGCCCTCGTTCGACGGCTTTGACGAGGCATTCTACGAACATATTGTTGCCGGTGTCGTCGGCGCCGCGCGGAAGTCGCCGGCCACCCGGCTGATCACGATCGGGTTGTTCGCCACGCTGACCACGACCGCCGGGCGAACAGTCATGGACGACTCCGCGGTCTTTCCCCCGTGGCTGTTGCCGTTCGCGCGGGCGCACGCCCGTGAACTGCCCGCGTTGCGCCGCCGCGCGTCCGAACTCGACTGGTTGGTCGTCACCCCACCGGCCGGGTTGCAGGCCAATGGTGCGGCCGACGCGGCGGGCTATGTTCTCGTCGAACCGCCGCTCGACCGCCGCCTTGTCGAGGGCGTGCTCGGCTATGACGAGCTCGCGCGGGCCATAGCGGACCAGGCCGAAACCCCGACTTTGCACCAGACCCAGGTGGCTGTGCTGCCCACGCCGGAGGCGACCGCGGAGGAACGACAGTCGGAATCGGGCGCCTGACCGCCGAGGGCCCGGACGTAGCGGGCGATGACGTCGACGGTCGAGACCTCGCCGCGTTCGACGCGGGGTTCACCATCCCGGACTCCGTTCTCCCCTTCGTTCCCCAGCGGGCCAGGAAGGACGACGCCGGGGCCTGAATCCGCCGCCGCCGCGGCGTGTACGGCCATGAACCGCAGCCCCATCAACCTCCTCGGATGGTCACAGCTGACGCGGTGGCCTCGCTCGACGTCGACCTGACCGCGGAGGAGACCGCGCGGCTGGAGGAGCCGTACACCCCGAGGTACGACTTCCAGGGCATCTCCGACCCGGCCGTCCTGGCGGGACGACCGTCACACCCGACCGTGGCCTCATTGGTCAGGTACGTGTGCTGTGAGCCTGCTAACGGCACCCTTCTCGACCTGGCACAAAGTCGAGGGATTCGCAAACTATCGGCCTGACGACAGGCTTTCTGGAGATGGGATCGGCCGGCCCGTGGGTAGCGTCCTTCTCGACACACCCGTAACGTCCAACTGGGAGACGGAAAAGCTCGTGGGTGTGCGATGGGAATTCCCGGAAATACGCGCGGGGTCGGCCAGGGGAAAACGGACGGGTTGTCGACTGATGTCCGGAGAGTATGGGGCGGGCCGGCTGTCGGTCCGTCCCGCGCGAAGGGGAGCCATAAATAATGCCAGCTAAGAAGATCGGCCTCGCCTTCACGACCATCGCCGCCGCCACGGGACTTGTGTTCGGCGGTGCGACGATGGCAAGCGCAAGCACGGGGTTGTCCGTCGGCGTCCAGTCGGGGGCGGGCGGGAATGGTGCGAGTGGGCTGGCCACGTCGGTGAACACGTCGCTGTCGGCGGGTGAGCTGGCGAAGGTGACCGCGGCGATCAACGCCAAGGATTCGCTGGTCGTGGTCACCAGCGTGCGCAAGAACTCCGACGGGTCCTATCTCGTGGTCGGAACCAGGCTTGGCGTCACGGTGAAGTACATCGTCAGCGCGGACCTGAAGACCACCACGCAGATCGCCGCCAGGTAACCCCGGGCCGTACCGGGGCCCGCGCCCGGGCCCCGGTACGGCATCCGAGGGCTGGCGAGCGGACGGGGTCTCCCCCCGGGGTTGGGTGCCTGTGGGTTATACGGTAGTCGAGCACGAGGAAAGGGACGCCGAAGAGAAAGAATGAGTGTTCGGCGCATAGCTCACCCTCTTCCCGGTGGACGTCGAGCTCCTCGGCGAAACCATGGACCGCCAGGGCGGTGAGGCTGTCGTCCGTCGGATCGCGGTAGGCGAGGTAGCGGGAAGCCGACACTGACGTATCCCCGGTCGCGGTGCCGGTAGGTGGTGTAAATGCCGACGTAGATGGGCTCGTCGGGATCGGCGAAGGAGTGGATCCAGCCGCGGACCGCCACCGTCTCGGTTCCCGGCGGGGTGATGGTGTCGATGCGGCTGCGGATGCCGCGCTGGGTTTCACGCTGGTTCATGGGCACGCTCGCCTGCCCTGGCGGGCGCGCCAGCGCGTATCGATACAGCAGGTAGCCGGGACGCACCCACAGCCGCCCCCCGGGGGCGCGATGTCGAGAGTGAACCGGGTGGTGTGCTCGTAAAAGCGGCCCGAGCCGCACCTTCTGAGGCCTGAGCCCAAGCAGTCCGCCGACGCCTCCGGTCGCCGCGGGACTCGGTTGGGCGGCGACAGCTAGACCCACGCCCGCGGGGAATGACTTCGTTGCGTAGCGCTGCAGATGCCCACGGTCAGGCTCGTGATCGCGGCCGCCGGATCCGCCTGACAGTAAACGCCCAGGTTGGCGGGATAGAAGGGGGAAACAGCCAGGAGATGGGCAGTCCGACAGCTCTGAGAGGAGCGTGAATGGCTGACCACGGACACGACTCGGAACGTGGACCGCGCCGCGTCACCGCGTTGGCGCACAGTCGCCCGGCAGCGACGGACCGACGGACGGGCACCCTGCTGGCCGACCCGTCGCGGCTGCCCGGCCAGCCGCAGCCGAAGGTCCAGCCGCCCGGTCCGGCCAGGCCAACCGGCCCGACCGCCCGCCAGGAACGGGCTGTTCGGGCAGCCGGGGCTCCGCAGCGGGGTGGCGACAGGCGCGGTGGCCGCAACCCCGCGTTGGACGGCGTCCGGGCACTCGCGGTGCTCTGCGTGCTCGTCTTCCACATGGACCTGCTGCCCGGCGGCTACCTGGGTGTCGACGTGTTCTTCGTGCTCAGCGGCTTCCTGATCACTGGACAGCTGCTCGCCGAACGGGATCGGACCGGGGGGGTGTCCCTCACGCGGTTCTACCTCCGGCGGGCCTACCGGCTGCTGCCCGCGTTCTGGTTGCTGGCCCTCGCCGGCTTCACGGCGGTCGTGCTGCTGGGGATCGGCACGGCCGGCGAGCGGACCGAGTTCCTCGACAGCCTGGCCGCCTCGGCGCTGTATCTGAACAACTACTTCCAGGTGGTGCGGCAGAGCACGGGGGCCGGCTGGCTGGGGCACACCTGGTCGCTGTCGTTGGAGGAGCAGTTCTACCTGCTGTGGCCGCTGGTGCTGGTGGCCCTGTGCAGCCGGCCGTGGCTGGCCCGCCGGCTGCCCGTTGTCCTGCTGGGCGGGGTGGCGGGCGTCGTGCTGTGGCGCAACGTGCTGGTCACGTCCGGGGCTCCGGGGACGCGGACGTACTTCGCCCTGGACACCCGTGCCGACGCGCTGCTGGTCGGCTGCGCACTCGCCGCCTGGCTGCGGGCGGCGCGACACGGAGCGGCCGGCGAGGGCGGGGTGGCCGGCGAGGGCAGGGTGGCGCTGCGCTGGCGGCGCCGGCTCGACCGCGTCATGGCCGTCCTGCCGGTGGCCGGTCCGGCAGCGCTCGCGCTGCTGGCGGTGGCGACGATGACCGCGCCGAGCGGCTGGGGCGAGCGGTCGGCCCTGCTGTCCCGCGGCGGTTACACCGTGATCGCGCTACTCGCCGGAGCCCTCATCCTCACCCTGGAGCAGGCAGCGACGACGAGCTGGTTGTTCCGGGCCCTCGCCGCCCGCCCGCTGGCCTGGCTCGGCCAGGTCTCCTACGGTTTCTACCTCTGGCACTTCCCCGTGGTCGCGCACTGGGGCAACGGCCTGACCGGCGCGCTCGGCCGGTGGCCGGCGGTCGTGGCTGTCGGCGTCATCTCGGTGGCCCTGGCGGCCGCGTCGTACTACCTGCTCGAACGGCCCATCCAGCGCCGCCGCCCCGCCGAGTCCCGGCCCCGGTCCCGGTCCCGGTCCCGGTCCCGGCCGCCCCAACGGAACATGACGGTGACGTGACGAGGACGCCTCCTCGCCCGGATCCACCGTGCGGAATCCGGCGACGGCCGGGGCGGTCGATGGTAAATTTCTGGCATGCGAACTGCCATTGACGCCGCGGGGCGCGTCGTCATCCCCAAGGCGCTGCGTGACGCTCTGGGGCTCAGGGCAGGCCAGCCGCTGGAGATCGCCGAGCGGGACGGGCGGCTTGAGATCGTTCCGGCGTCGACCCCGATGACGTTGGTGGACGAGGGCGACGGTGTGGTCGCCGTTGCCGAGGCGGACATGCCGGTGCTGAGCGCCGACCTGGTGCGCACCACGCTGGAGCGAACCCGGCGATGAAGGTCGTCGACACCAGTGTGGTCGTGGCCTGTTTCGCCAGTTGGCACGAGCATCATGCGGTCGCGCGCAAGGCCATGGCATGCCGGCCGCGCCTCGCCGCGCATGCGGCGGTCGAGTCCTACTCGGTCCTGACCCGCCTGCCGCCCCCGCACCGGGCGCAGCCGTCGATCGTGCACACGTTTCTCACCGAGCGGTTCATCGAGCCGTTTCTCACCCTGTCGGAGGCGGGCTATCAGAAGCTCCTGGCCACGCTGGCGGCCAACCAGATCCCGGGCGGCCCGGCCTACGACGCCCTGATCGCCTTCACCGCGGCGGAACATCAGGCGACCCTGATGAGTCTCGACCAGCGCGCCGCCGCAACCTACGAAGCCATCGGCGTCCCCGTGGAGCAGCTCGCTCCCTGACGGCCTGCGTTGGTATCGGCGCGCCGGCCCAGCACCTCCGCGCAACACACACGGTCCCGCGAAGGTCGGTTGGCGCCGGTCCCGGCCATGGAGCGGTCGGCAGACGCCGGAGGTTAATCACGGTTCGCGGGCCTTGGCCTCAGGAGACGGCGAGTAGGCGTGGGGGCGGCTGTTGTTGCCGAGTCGGTTATAGCTTGCTAGCATGCTCGCATGGCGGCTGGTCGTGACGTGAGGCAGTTCAATGTCTACCTGCCGCCTGATCTGATCCGAGCAGTGAAGCATCACGCGGTCGACACCGAGCAGTCGCTGTCGGCAATCGTTGAGGCGGCGTTGGCCGAGTACCTCGAGCGCGTCGCCCGATCCCGAGGGGAGCGCCCGCATGGCGACTGAGGGAATCGAGGGATTCCACGTCGCGACCCGCAACTACGGTGCGACGGCGGCGTTCTGGTCGTCGCTGGGTTTCGCGAACGTGTTCGAGACCGATCACGGGTCCGGTCAGTGGGTCCATCCGGCCGGCGGCCCGTACATCCTCATCGTCGAGCGGCATGAGGGTGAGCTGACGACATACCCCATCCTGCGGGTCGCGGACTCCACCGCCTTCGCGCCGGACCGGGAACCCGACTTCGCCCAGCCGTTCACTGCCCGGCACTGGGGGGTGGTCGAGGCGCTCGTGCGGGATCCCGACGGCCGGACGGTCAGCCTCGAGGCTCCGCTGCCGGACGGGGTGGCCGCGTCCGACGCGTAGCCGCGACTCGTCGAATCGAAAGGACTGGGTGCAACATGACGGACGAGTGGACGTCGCAGGCCGATGCCACAGCGGTGCGGGTCGCGCTGTGGCGGGCCATGCATGCCGAGATCGACCCGCCGCCGCATGTGCTCGACGACCGGATCGGCCTGCGGCTGGCGGACCCGGACGTCGGCTGGCAGCACCGTCCTGACATGGATCCGCAGGCCACCAGCAGGGTCCGGGCCACCGTCGTGGCGAGGGCCCGGTTCGTCGAGGATCTCGTCGTGGCGCGGGCCGGCCTCGGGGTCGGCCAGTACGTCCTGCTCGGCGCCGGGCTGGACACCTTCGCTCAGCGTCAGCCGCAGATCGCCGCGGACCTGCGGGTGTTCGAGGTCGACCAGCCCGGCCCGCAGGCATGGAAGCGGCGGCGGCTGGGTGAGCTCGGATATGGCCCGCCGACGTGGCTGCGGCTCGTGCCGATCGACTTCGAGACGGGCCGGTCCTGGTGGGAGGGGCTGGTCGCAGCCGGCTTCGACGCTGAGCGGCCGGCGGTCGTGGCCGCCAACGGCCTGTCGATGTACCTCACCCGCAGCGTGAACGCGGACCTACTGCGCCAGGCCGCGGCCCTCGCCCCCGGCTCCACCCTGGTCATGACCTTCCAGCTGCCGCTGGAGCTCGTCGACGCGGACGAACGCCCATCCCGTCAGGCGACGGAGCGGGCCGCCCGGACGGGCGGGTCACCCTTCGTCAGCTTCTTCGCACCATCCGAACTGGTGGCGTTGGCTCTCGACGCCGGCTTCCGGGACGCCCGGCATGTCTCGGCGGGCGACCTCGCGGCGCGCTACTTCGCCGGCCGGGCCGACGGTCTTCGTCCGTCCAGCGCGGAGCATCTGCTGGTGGCGACCACCTGAGCCGGCGCGGGAGCGGGAAGGCGCGGGGCTGCGTGCGCTGCACGACGCGCTCCCCGTCGCCAGCTGCCCGTTCTCCTGGTCGGTGGCGGACCGGCTGGCCACGGCGGCGATGGCGACCACGCCGGCGGCGCGGCACCTCGTCGGCGACCTTGACCCGCGGTGGAAGGGAGGCTATCGCGGGAGTCGGTTGACCGCGGCGAGGACGGCGTGGACCGAGGCGGCGAGCACGGAGCTGTCCTGCCCCACGCCCCAGTAGTCGGCGTCCCGGTGGCGGACCTGAACGTAGGCCGTGGCGTGGCTGCTGCCGTCTCGCTCCATGGCGTGTTCGCTGTAACCGCGGATCTCGACCTCCATCCCGACCTCGGCGAGCAGTGCGGTCAACGCGGCCAGCGGGCCGTTGCCCCGGCCCCGGACGTGGTGCTCGCGGCCGGCGAGCGACAGTTCGGCGGTGAACTCGTGCTCGCCGGGGGTGATCTCGACGGTCCGCCACGCCGCCACGGCGAGCGGCCCGTCGTGGAGCGGGGCGAGGTAGCGGGCGTGGAACATCTCCCACAGCTCCTTGGGGGTCAGCTCCTGGCCGTCGCGGTCCGCGACGACCTGGGCGGCCCGGGAGAAGTCGGCCGCGAGCCCCTTCGGCAGCTCCAGCCCGTGGTGCAGGTTCAGCAGGTGCGCGATGCCGCCCTTGCCGGACTGGCTGTTCACCCGGATCAGCGCCTCGTAGCTGCGGCCGACGTCCGCCGGGTCGATCGGCAGGTAGGGCACGTCCCACGGTGCACGGCCCGCCGGCACCCCCTGCTGTGCCGCGCTGGCCGCGTGGTGCGCCAGGCCCTTGCTGATCGCGTCCTGGTGCGTGCCGGAGAACGCGGTGTAGGCCAGCTCGCCGCCGTAGGGGTGGCGCGGGTGGACCGGCATCCGGTTGCAGTGTTCGACCGTGTCGCGCACGGCGTCGATGTCCGAGAAGTCGATCATTGGGTTGACGCCCTGGGAGTACAGGTTCAGGGCGAGGGTGACCAGGTCGACGTTGCCGGTGCGCTCGCCGTTGCCGAACAGGCAGCCCTCGATCCGCTGCGCCCCGGCGAGCATCGCCAGCTCCGCGCACGCGACCCCGGTGCCCCGGTCGTTGTGCGGGTGGACGGACAGGATCACCGAGTCGCGTCGGTCCAGGTGGCGGTCCATGTACTCGATCTGGTCGGCGTAGACGTTCGGGGTGGCGATCTCGACTGTGGCCGGCAGGTTGTGGGTCACCGGCCGGTCGGGGCAGGCGTCCCACAGTGCGGTGGCGCTGTTGCAGATCTCCAGCGCGAAGTCGGGCTCGGTGGCGTTGAAGACCTCCGGGGAGAACTGGAAGCGGACGTCCGGGCAGCGGGCGGACTCGGCGAGGCGAGCCATGTGGCCGCCGACGTCGTGCACCAGCGCCAGCAGGTCCGCCCGGTCGTGTCCGAGGACGACCTCACGCCACAGCGGGGCCGTGGCGACGTAGAGGTGCACCACGATGCGGGCGATCCCATCGCCGCCGGGCATCCCCGCGATCGACTCGAAGGTCCGCTCGACGAGCTCGCGCCGCGCCGGGGTGAACACCACCACGGTTACCTCCGGCGGCACGGCGTCGTCGGTGACCAGGTGCCGGACGAAATCGAAGTCGGTCTGGCTGGCCGACGGGTAGCCGATCTCGATCTCCTTGAACCCCATCGCGACGAGCAGGTCGAACATCGCCCGCTTGCGGGGGGTGTCCATCGGCTCGCGTAGCGCCTGGTTGCCGTCGCGCAGGTCCACGGGTACCCACAGTGGTGCCGACTCGATACGTCGGGTCGGCCATGACCGGCCGGAGGCGGCGATCCTCGGCAGCTCCACGCGCTCGTGGGCGCCCCGGTAGCGCTGGTGCGGCATTGCGCTGGGGCGCTGCGGGTTCCAGCGGGGAGCATCCGCCGGCACGGGGCCGTGCGGCCTGATCACGGTGGGAAAGCCGGTTGGGCCGGCGCTGGTGGTCGGCTCATGACTCCTCGCCGGAGGAGTGACGCATGTTCTCAGGTTGTCAGACATGTTGTGGCAGCGCCTTCCAGGGCTCAGGACTCGGTCGAAAGGGGCCGACCAGCGGCAGGAACTCGCCGCGGCGGGGTGCGGGTCGTGGTCAGGCCCCACCGCGGCGGGGAAGGAGCAGCCGTCCGCCCACCGTCACGCGACGTACCATACTCCGCAGATCCATCTGCTTGCCTGACAACCGGAGGAGTGACCGTGCCGCTCGGCGTGCTGCGTCCGACGCCACTGGTGGAGCAGGCGACCCACCGCCTGCGCGCACAGATCGCCGGCGGCGAGTGGCCGGTGGGAACCCGGCTGCCGGGGGAGACCACGCTGGCGGCGACGCTGGGGGTGGGCCGCTCGACGGTGCGCGAGGCGCTGCGGGCACTGGCCGGCGCCGGGCTGGTTCAGTCGAGGCAGGGGGCCGGCGTGTTCGTCATCGCGGCCGAGTCGCCGCAGGACTGGCGGGACACGCTGCGCCGCGCCGCCGTCGGCGATGTCTACGAGGTCCGGATGCTCGTGGAGGTGCAGGCGGTGCGGCTGGCCGCGAGCCGACGCACCGACGCCGACGTGGCCGCCCTGCGCGCGGCGCTCGCCGGCCGCCGCACCGCCGCGGCCGGCGGGGACGACGTCGACTTCGTCGACGCCGACGTCGCCCTGCACGTGGCCGTCGTCGCGGCGGCGCACAATCCGGTGCTCGACGGCCTGTTCGCCGAGTTCGTGCCCGTGCTGCGCCGGGGCCTCGTGGAGCTGGTGGACCTGCTCGGGTTGCGGGCCGCCGACCCCAACCACGGCGACGCCGCGCACGCCGCCCTCGTCGACGCCGTGGCCGCCGGGGATGGCGAGCGCGCCGGCGACATCCTGCGGGCCGAACTGGACGAGACCCTCACCCGGCTTCGAGCACCGGCGGCCTGACAGGGGGTAATGCCCAAAATGTTCTTTTTCGGCTGATAGTGTCCGCGGCGGCAACGTTTGCGGGGTGCCTCGGGCGACCGGGGAGAATCGGGAAGCCGGTGCGAGTCCGGCACGGGCCCGCCGCGGTAACCGGGAAGCCGCCGTCCACGCGCGTCGCGCAGCCACTGGGCCTGCGGGCCTGGGAAGGCGGACGGCCTGGCGTTGATCCGGGAGTCCGAAGACCGGCCCCGCCTCGACGCCGCCCGCCTCTGCGCGGTCGGCCGGACAGCGGGAGCCTGCCTTGCCCAGCCATCACGACACCGGCACCACCCCCCGATCGGAGCATGCAACCGCGAACCCGATGGCCCGGTCGGGCCCCGAGGCCCTGTACGACGCGATCCACCGTCGGCGCGACGTGCGCGGCCAGTTCACCGGGGCGCCGATCCCCGCCGACGTCCTCGGGCGCGTTCTCGCCGCCGCCCACGCCGCGCCGAGCGTCGGGCTCAGTCAGCCCTGGGACTTCATCCGCGTCACCGACGACCGGACCCGTCGCGCCTTCCACGCGCACGTGCAGCACGAACGGGCGGTGTTCGCCGCGACGCTGGCGGGTGAGCGCGCCGAGCGTTTCGACAGGATCCGGATCGACGGCATCCTGGCGGCGTCGACGTCACTGGTCGTCACCTATGACCCGGCGCGGGGGGCGCCGGCGGTCCTCGGCCGGCACGCCATCGCCGACGCGGGTCTGTACTCGGTGTGCCTGGCCATCGAGAACCTGTGGCTCGCCGCGACCGCCGAGGGGCTGGGGGTCGGCTGGGTCTCGTTCTACCGGGAGCCGTTCGTCCGCGAGCTGCTCGGTATCCCCGCCGGGATCCGCCCGGTCGCCTGGCTGTGCGTCGGCCCCGTGACCCACCTGGAGACCACACCTGACCTGGAACGACACGGCTGGGCACGGCGTCGTCCCCTCGCCGAGGTCGTCCACGCCGAACGCTGGCGCGGTCGCGACGATCAGCCGCCGATCGGCTCTCGCCGCGGGTGAGGCCGCGGCACGGGTGAGACCGCGGGCGGGGTGTCGGCTGGGGGGCGGGACCTGGCCCGCAGGCCGTCGAGTAGGACCGTCGTGAGCGGGTCGTCGGGGCGGGCGCCGGGACGGCAGACCGCCGTGTTGAGCAGTCCGACGACCTGCTCGCCGGTGAGGTCGGCTCGCAGCGACCCCTCGCGCTGGGCGTCCTCGACCATTGCCTGGAACATCGTGTTCAGCTCCTCGGCCAGGGCGGCGACCACGGGGTCGACCTGCGCCCCGTCGGCCAGCGACTTGATCAGGGCGAGGGGCAGGCCGGCGCACTTCTCCACCATCCGGACCAGTGCCTGCCAGCGCGGCGCGGAGGAGGCCAGCTCGGCCCGGCCCGCGGCGAGCAGCGTGCGCAGCGCGTCGGCGGCGACGGAGTCCAGCAGCGCCTGACGGTCGAGGAAGTGGCGGTAGAGGGTGCCCACGCCGAGACCGGCGGCGCGGGCGATCTCCTCCATGGAGACGGCCGCCCCATGACGGGCCAGCAGATCGAGTGCGGTGGTCGCGATGAGCTCGCGATTGCGCTGCGCGTCGGCTCGCACGGCCGGCTCCCTCCCCCCACCGCTCTTCGGCCTTCCGGGCAAACGGAGCCAGATATTCAACTTAGTGTAGCGTTCCAACCTGAACCGGAAGGGCCGGTTCAGGTTGGAGTGATCATGAAGATCGGGCTTTACCTCGGCGGCGGCGGTCCGAGCCCGCAAGTCCTGATCGATCAGGTCCAGAGTGCGGCCCGCATGGGGCTCGACAGCGCGTTCATCGGCCAGCTGACGTCGTGGGACGCACTCACCGTCGGGGCGCTCGCCGCAGCCGCGGTTCCCGGGATCGAGCTGGGAACCGCGGTTGTCCAGACCTACCCCCGCCACCCGCTGGCGTTGGCCGGCCAGGCGCTCACAGTGCAGGCCGTAGCGACGTCGGGCTTCACGCTGGGCATCGGACCGAGCCATCCACAGTTCATCGAGGGGCAGTTCGGTTACCGCTACGACCGCCCGGCCCGCCACATCCGGGAGTATCTGAGCGCGCTGCTCCCGCTGCTACGCGGCGAGGCGGTCGACGTCCACGGGGAGACCGTCACCGCGGTGGGCCGGCTCGACGTCCCGGCGGCCACCCCACCGTCCGTGCTCCTGTCCGCGTTGGGACCGGTGATGCTGAAGATCGCCGGAGAACTGACCGACGGCACGGTGACGGTGTGGACGGGCCCGCAGACCGTCGGCGACCACATCGTGCCGGCGATCACCCGGGCGGCGGCGGCCGCGGGCCGACCGGCGCCGCGAGTCGTGTCCGGAGTGATCGTCTGCGTCACCGCCGATCCGGACCGGGCCCGCGCCGAGGTGGCGGCGCAGGTGGGCTTCGCCTCCGACCTGCCCGCCTACCGCGCCATCCTGGATCGCCAGGGCCTCGCCGGTGTGCACGAGACGGTCATCGCCGGCACGGCGGAGGTCGTCGAACGGGCCCTACGCCGCTACGCCGACGCCGGCGCGACCGAACTGATCGTGGGCCCGATCGGCGACCCGCAGGAGCAGGCGCGCACTCTCGACGTTGTCGCGGCCCTGCGCTCGGCCGGCTGAGCGCCCGCACCGCCTGCCTCGCCTGCCTCGCCTGCCTCGCCTGCCTCGCCCGCCCTCGCCCGCTCGGGCCACCTCCGGGTGCCCACGGCTCGATCGTGGGCCCCCGGATCGGGCCAAAGACCGTTCGCCGGAGCGGCGCGGGGCGTGGCAGCCGCCACCGCCGACGCGCTCGGGGCTGTCCTGGCCGGTGCATGCTCGGGGTCACCCGTCGAGGTCCGGCGGGTGGCTGGCGTCGGCGTGTCCGGCGCCTCCCTCGCCAACCCGGACAGGGACATCGCGCTAGTCAATGCAGGGTGTTCGTCAACGTCGGGATGGCCACGGTCGCGTTGGCCGGCTGCTCACGGTCCTCGGACGTCGCCCGGGGCGGGGCGGCGCCGGTCGGCCCGGCGATCGGGCGCGTGGCCTCGTACCCCGAGTGCCCTGTTTCCCCCGGTGATGAAAACCATATCTGCCCAGTTCCTCCTGCTCTCCAACGTCCGGCATTCTGACCAGGGACATCGCACACAGGAACCGCGGGTACCAGCTTCGGCCCGCGGGCACGCCTTTACCGGGAATGAAGGCGGTCCGCCGATGCCGGCGCGGAGAGGACGACGTGTGCGTAGAACATGGGGTAACCCTTTCGGGCAGTGGATCGGGGCACGAATACCGCGCCGAAATGACGGACGCACCGCCGTCCGCCGTTCACCGGCCGTGGCAACTCCGAGATCCGCGGAATGCGTGGGTCCGGCGTGATCGCGGCTGCACGGCCAGCCGCCGACTGCGCCGTCCTCGGCGCGGCCGCTGCTACGAGACGGGACCGGGCGGTGCGCCGCGGGGAATACTCGCAGTTCCGCCTGGAACCCACAGTGAAGCGGTGATGGCGCCGAGTGGCTAGAAGGCTGGGAAGTTCCTACACTCTGGAAGACCGCATCGGTCGGGGCGGTATGGGCGAGGTGTGGCGCGGCCACGACGAGGCGGGCAATGTGCTCGCCTTCAAACTCCTGCTGCCCCATTTCACGTCGGATCCGGGGGTGGTCGCCCGATTCATGCGTGAGCGCGCGATCCTCATCCGGGTCCAGTCGCCTTATGTGGTGGCCGTTCACGACCTAGTGGCCGAACGCGGCGACCTGGCCATCGTGATGGAGTTCATCGAGGGTTCGGATCTGCGCCGGGAGTTGCATCGGCGCCGCACGATGCCGCCCGCGGAGGCGGTCAGCCTGATGATCGACATTCTCGCCGGGCTCGGGGCGGCCCATCGACTCGGCATCGTCCACCGCGATCTCAAACCCGAGAACGTGCTGCTCGACCGCGGCGAACAACGGTTCCGGCCGAAGATCTCGGACTTCGGCGTCGCCGGCCTGATGGCGTCTGCGGCGACGAGGCTGACCATTCCTGGCGGCATGCTCGGCACCCCCCTGTACATGGCCCCCGAAAGCGTCGACGGTGGCCCTGTCGGGCCGGCCGCGGACATCTACGCCGCCGGCACCATGCTGTACGAGATGCTCTGCGGCGTCGCGCCGTTCGCCGGCAGGGAGATGCTGTCGATCCTGCGGGCCCACGCCGATCTGGCGCCGGGCCGGCCCATGGGCATCCCCGACGAGCTGTGGGCCGTGGTGGTCGCGATGCTCGCCAAGAACCCGGACGAGCGCCCCGGCGTTGATCAGCTGCAGACGTTGCTGCCAAGCCTGGTGGGTCTGCCCGCACTGCCACCGCTGCGTACCCCGCCATCCTCGGCGTCCTATGCGTCCTCGATGTCCTCGATGACCTCGGCGTCCTCGATGACCTCGGCGTCCTCGATGACCTCGGCGGCGGCGACCGTGGTGGCCGCAGGCCGTCCGAGTGGCCCGGCTGGGCCATCCGGGGCAGAACCTGCTGCCTCGGCGGAATCCCACGAACCGGTGGGATGGTTCACCCCGTCCGGGCCACCCTCTCCGGGTGAGCCCGCGGTGTTGGTAGCCCCGATCGACTCGGTGGACGGGGAGTTCGACGATCCGATCACCACGCCGGTGCCGATGCACCTGCCCGGCCAGGCGATGGCGTCGGAGACGAGACCGTCCCCACTGACGGACGAGGAGTTCGATGATCCGGTGACGACACCGGCGCCGGTGTACCTGCCCGCCGGGGCAGGGTCGCCGGGATCCGGTGGGCTGGCCTCGTCCGGCTTGCCGGATCGGCGCAGTGCCGACCTGGCGAAGGCTGCCGCTCCGGCGAAGGCTGCCGTTCCGGGGAAGGCTGCCGACGCGGCGGAGGCACCCGACATGGCGACGACCCAGGTCTCGGCGCGTCCGGCCGGTGCGGTGCAGCCCGGTCGGGTGAGTGCGGGCCTGGCCGGTTCGGGGGAAGTGCCGCGGTCCAGTCCGACGGGTACGAGTCTGCCGGGCGAGAGCGCCGGGGCGCAGCCAGGGCGGATACCGTCCGATCCGGCGGGGGCCGGGGTAACCGCAGGCAGATTCGACGAGCCGGGCGACGCGACCCCGGATGCGTCCCGCCGGCGGCGGTCCCGAGCTCTGGCCGGCGGCATAGCCCTGCTGCTCGGCCTTGCCACCGCGGCTGTCGCCGCGGCGGCAATCCCCTCCGACGGCTCGGACCCGGCCCCCGCACCGTCCGCCCGGGTGACCGCCAGCACCGCCGGTGCGTCCCCGAACGCCGCCCTCACCACGCCAGGGCTGATCGGCGCCGGCGGTGGCGGCGGTAGCTGGTCCGGCTTCGCGGCGGTGCCGGGCGCGAGCGCGGGGGGCATGCCCGCCGCCCCCGGGGCTCCCGTTCCGGGCGCCCCCGTTCCCGGCGGGGCCGCGGGACCCGGCCCGACCTCGGGACCCGTAGGGTCACCGGCGCCGTCCCCGGGTGGGGCGCCGCCCAGCCCGGGTGGCACCGTCACGACGCCGCCACCGGCTCCGCCCGCGACGCGTTCACCGACCCCCGCGCCGCCGTCACCGTCGGCGGAACCTTCGTCCAGCCCGCCGGCGCCCAAACCGACGCCCAAGCCGACGCCGAAGCCGAAGCCGACAAAGACCTGCCAGGGCTCCGGCGGACGCGCAGGCAGCAAGGGGTCCTGCGGCAGCTCCCCGTCCAGTCGGCCCTCGCCCTAGGAGCTACCCACCAGCGCCCCGTGAGCCACTACGTCGAGTAGCGGACCGCGCGGTTCCTCGCGAGACCGTGGTCACCCGGATGAGATCCGGGTCGTGTGGGCCGAGAGTGCTGGAGGTTGATGACGGGCCCCCTGGCCCTTGGAACCGTCATCAACCCCCAGGATCTCTCTGCGCACACCCGAGTAGGTAAAGATGGCGGCGGTCTCGCGGCGGCCAGGACCGCGAGCCGCCGGTCATCCGGGATCCTGGCGCGGCCCCGACCGCTGCCGCGGAAGAAACACCCAGGGCTCACCCGTCTAACAGGGGCTCACCCGTCTAACAGGTAGGCGGCGGAGTCGTCGCCGTGCCTGCCGGCCCGGCTGTCGGGCAGCTCGTGGGCGACGCCGGGGCCGAGGCACTCGCCGACGGCGACGACTCGCCGCTCGGGGAGGCACCGGACGTCGGCGTCGGCCGCTCGGTCTGCGGTGAACTCGGTTCGGTGCTCGGCGAGACGGTTGCCGTGGCCTGGTCCCGCGGAGCTGTCGGGTGGGGCGGCGGCCCGCCGGACGAGGGCGCAGCGGTCGACGGCGAAGGTAGCGGCCCGTGAGCCCTGCCTGCGGGCGTCCGCCGCGGCCCGCCGGGCATCAGTGGATCGGAGCGGGTGCCCGGGGCGGTGCTGTCCAACGCCGGCACGCCCGGCGGCTCCACCTGTGGATCCGATCCGCCAGTGCCGACGAGGACTGCGATGATGCCGACCAGCAGGACGACCAACAGCGCCCCGCCGGCCAGCGGAACCGACCGCCGCCACGGCGGGGGCAACCAGCCGAAGGCGGCGTTCAGCGGGCTTGCGCCGCGGACCATCCCTCCCGCGACTCCCGCGCCGCCGCGCGGGCCGCTGGAACCTCCCGCGCCACCGCGCGGGCCGCTGGAACCTCCCGCGCCGGTGGGCTGGGCGCCGGGACCCGACGTGGCGGCCACCGCGAGGCGCCCGGCAAGCGGGCGGCGGTCGGTCGAGGGCGAGACGTCGACGAGCGGAGCCGGGCCGTCGCCGCCCGCGGTGGCATCGGACCAGCGTGGCACGGGGAAGGTGCCGATGGAGCGGTCGCTGCCCGGCGGCGGGGTGGGGCGCAGGGCCAGCGGGTGAGTCGGCTGGTCGGGCTGGTCGGGATCGAGTGCCGCACCGGCTCCCGCGGCCCCGACCGCCCCGATGGCGCGGACGTCGCCGATGGAGCGGATATCGCCGGCGGCGTCGCCGGCCTTGTCGGGGGCGGCGAGCGGCGGACGGGACTGCCAGGGGGTGAGGGCGAGCGCGGCGGCCCGGTCGGCGTCCGCGGGTGTGGCGACCCGTGGGTCGGCGACGAGTCGGCGGACGAGGTCGGCCGCGCTCGGTCGATCCTCCGGGCGGCGGGCGAGCGCGGCGCGCACCAGCGGGGCGAGCCCGTCGGGCACCCCGGCGATGTCCGGCGGGCGGTCCTGGCGCATCCGGGTCAGCACGTCGGCCTGATCCGAGTCGAACGGCGGATGGCCGGTGGCCGCATACGTCACGCAGGCGCCCCAGGCGAAGATGTCGGCCGGCGGCCCGGCCCGTTCGCCGCGCAGCTGCTCGGGGGCCATCCAGGCCAGTGTTCCGATGAGGATCCCGGTGCGGGTGTGGCTGGGCGCTCCGGTGGCTCGGGCGATGCCGAAGTCGATGACCTTCGGGCCGTCCCAGGCCAGCAGGATGTTCGACGGCTTGAGATCGCGGTGCACGACCCCGGCGGCGTGGATGGCGATCAGGGCGTCGGCGAGTCCGACGCTGAAGCCGTGCAGCAGCCGCTCCTCCATCCGCCCGTGGCGCAGCACCGCGTCCGCGAGACTGGTCCCCTCCACGTACTCGGTCGCGAGCCAGGGGGCGACGGCCTCCGGGTCGGCGTCGAGCACCGCGGCCACCGCACGGCCGTGCACGCGCCGGGCAGCGACGACCTCGCGGCGGAAGCGTTCGCGGAACTCGGGGTCGTCGGCAAACCGGGCGTCGGGCACCTTCACCGCCGCGGCCCGCCCGTCGGCATTGAACCCCAGGTAGACAGTGCCCATGCCGCCCGCGCCGATCCGGTTGTGGATGGCGAAGGGGCCGACCCGGCGCGGGTCGTCCTCGACCAGCGGTGTCAACATCGCGACGCCGCCCCGGCCGGCCGCCCCCACCGGCACCGTGTCCGCCGCCGGGTCCGGTGCCGCCACCCGGACCGCCCGACCTGCGCCGAAATGGTCACTCCCCTGATCGTCGTGGGCCCGGGCTGGCCCGCCGCCCCCGGGC
>NZ_JAMPTM010000121.1 GCF_025403375.1 Frankia gtarii | reverse complement strand
GAGCGCAACCTCGGTGGAGGGGCTGCTCGGGCTGGCCGAGACCGTCGACGAGGTGCTCGGCGCCTACGATCTCGGCCCGGCGCCGAAGACCACCCTCCTGCACGTCTCGGAGAACGTCACGTACCAGGTGGATGACCTGGCCGGTGGGCGTCGCTGGGCGCTGCGGCTGCACCGACCCGGCTACCACAGCCTCGCCGAGATCCACGGCGAGCTCGCCTGGGTGGCCGCGCTGCGCGCCGACCGGGTCGTGCGAACCCCGCTGGTCGTCCCGACCCGCACCGGTGCCCCCGTGGCGACCGCGACCGCCCGGCATGCCGTGCTGTTCGAATGGGTCGACGGACGTTCGCCCGAGGACCTGGAACCCGCCGCGCTGCGAGGGACGTTCAGCCAGCTCGGTGACATCACCGCCCGGCTGCATCGACACGCCCGGAGCTGGGCCCGCCCGCCGTCGTTCGCCCGCTTCGCCTGGACCTGGGAGAGCACCCTCGGCCCCGCCGCCCGGTGGGGGAGCTGGATCTCCGGCCTGCGCACGGCGCTGGCCGACGCGGTCGTCGTCGGAGCGGATGCGGCAGCGGGCGGGAACGACCCGGGATCGCGGGTCGCGGCCGGGCCGGGATCCCCGGGGGCCGCCGGGCCGGGATCGCGGAGTGCTGCCGGACGGGGATCGCGGGGTGCCGCGGCGCGCGAGGCGGTGGAGCTGCTGGGCCGGGCCGTCGCCGTCGCCGAGGAGCGCGTGGCGGCCTTCGGCCGCGGGCCGGACCGGTTCGGGCTCATCCATGCGGACATGCGGATGGCGAACCTCCTCGTCCCCGACGACGCCGGGATCATCGGCGCGGGAGGCCTGCGCGCAGGGCGGACGGACGAGGTCTGCGTCATCGACTTCGACGACTGCGGTTTCGGCTGGTACCTGTGGGATCTTGCGGCGTCGCTGTCGTTCATCGAGCACCTGGACTCCGCCGGCGATCTCGTCGCCGCGTGGCTCGCGGCCTACCAGCGGCGGCTTCCGCTGACCGCCGCGGACGTCGCGATGATCCCGACCTTCGTGCTGCTGCGCCGGTTGCTGCTCGTCGCCTGGCTCGGCACCCATCCGCACTCCGACGCGGTGCCCAGCATCCCGGCGTACGCCCGCGAGACCTGCGACCTCGCCGAGCGCTACCTTGCCGGACGCCTGCTCGCCGGCTGACCGCGGCCGGCCCGCTTGAACGCCCCACTCGCCGGGGACTATGCGGACATCACCCCGCATCGACGAAAGGACGTGCCACATGTTCACCTCGGTCGCGGGTCGGACCGTCGTGGTCACCGGCGGGAGCAAGGGGATCGGCAAGGGCATCGCCCGGGTCTTCGCGACGGCGGGGGCGAACGTCGTGCTCAGCGGCCGGGACGTCGTCGCCGCGGCCACCACGGCCCAGGAGCTCGACGAGCTCGGCGATGGCGCCGTCAGCTTCGTGCTCGCCGACGTGGCCAGCGCCGCGGACAACGCCCGGCTGGCCCGCACCGTCGCCGAGCGGCACGGCGGGGTGGACGTCGTCTGCGCCAACGCCGGGATCTCCCCGTCCGCGCCGCTGGCGACGATGACGGAGGCCGACATCGACGAGGTGCTGGGCACGAACGTCAAGGGCGCCATCCTCACCGTGCAGGCGTTCCTGCCGGCGCTCGTCGCCTCCGGCCGCGGCCGGGTGATCCTCACCTCGTCGATTACCGGGCCGATCACCGGCTATCCCGGCTGGTCGCACTACGGCGCGTCCAAGGCGGCGATGCTCGGGTTCATGCGCACCGCCGCGGTCGAGCTCGCCCGGGACCGGGTCACCGTGAACGCGGTGCTTCCGGGCAGCGTCCGCACCGAGGGCCTCGACGAGCTGGGCGCGGACTACCTGAGCTCGATGGAGGCCGCGATCCCACTGCGCCGGCTCGGCGAGGTCGACGAGATCGGCCACGCGGCGCTGTTCCTCGCCTCGGACGAAGCCTCCTACATCACCGGGCAGGCGCTGGTGGTCGACGGCGGTCAGATCCTGCCCGAGTCGCCCGCGGCCCTGCAGGGCTCGTAACGCCACGCCCGGCTACCGGATGAGACCCGGGGGATCCGCGCCACCCACGTCAGCCGCGGCCGGCCTGCATTCCGGGCAATCAAATGGTGCAAAGCGGATATCGGGGTGCACGCTCCGATCGGCTGGCAGCGCGGCGGGATGATACTCGGCCCGGCGAACGGTGGTGGCCGCATTTCGGCGGAGTTTCGGTCGCCGCGACGCGGCAGGTCGGGCTCGACGTGGCGCGCATCGACAACCGATCCAGTACCCGACTGTCCTCCATTGTCGCGTCGTTGACACGGGATTGACCTGCTATTCCATTGCGACGTTATATGGCCGTGCAGATCGAACCGACTCCTGGTCTGCGTAGTCATGAGCGGCACGGAGGTGTCTGTTGAGTATTTCGAATCCTGAAATTCCGTCTGATGCGGAGGCGCGCGGCAGTGGCGTCCGCGAGGAAATGCTCGTGCCGGATCCCGATCGTCCCCGCGAGGTGCCTTTTCCGGGCGCCGACTGGTTCAGGACGCACCCGAACAGCAAGATCATCACTGCGATGGGCTGGCGCCTGGTCGAGGAGGGCTGCGGCGCGTACAAGGTCGGACCAGGGCCGCAGTGGTCGGACGCCGACCGCCACTCGTACCAGAAGTGGCAGCGGAAGCTGGGGTACACCGGTAGCGACGCTGACGGCTGGCCCGGCCGGAAATCCTGGGACAGGCTGAAGGTCCCGCGGACCTGAGCCGTGTATCCGTCGTCATCGGGCGGGCTTTTCTGCACTACGTGATCCGGGCCGTGGAGGTGTGGGCGTGGGACCGCCGGGCTGAGCATTCCCACGCCCCACCGATCACATCCGGATACGAAGAACGGTCCGCGGCAGTCCCGACGCCAGTGCGGTCGGCAGATGCAGGAGGTTGTCGACGTTTCGACGGCTCCCAGCCGTCACCAACCTCCTGCAATTGCCGACGCAACTGAGACGGGCATCGGTCAACGCGGTGCGCCCGCGCACCACCCTTTGGTCGTAATGGGATGCGCACCCTGGCACCATTCGGCGGCGGGTGCCGAGACGCCGACGGCATGCCTGAAATCCGGTGGCCCCGACCGGCCGCACCGGCGGCTCCGTCAAGCCGCGTGCAGCGCTTCGGCGATCAGGCGGCTGCGTGGCGGCAGCTCGGAGAAGGCAGATTCGACGGTCACGGGCACGGTGCCGGTCTCGGGGTCGGTGCCGGTCGAGGTCTCGGCGCCGGACTGGGGCTCGGTACCGGTCTGGGTCACGGCGTGGTCTCCTGGCGGTCGTCGGCTTCGAGGCTCGACGCCGCTCGGGATTGGGTGTCGTCCGCGGTGCCGCGTGGCGAGTATTGCGCGAGCAGCTCGGTCGCGATGCGCCGTAGGTGCGCGGCGACACCGTCGGGTTGACCGGGCGACTCGTCGACGACGACCCGCGCGCCGAACCCGGCGAGGTCGGCGGCGGCGACGGCCGCACTCGGGAACGAGGCGCACAGCGCCGTCCAGCCGGCGGTGCCCTGGCGGGCGATGGCGGCCGGGACATGCTCGGCCCCGGCGCGGGACGGCGGCCCGGCCGGCGGTTCGAGGCGGCCGCGGGCGCCGAGGACGCCGAGCAGGATCGGGACGATGGCGGGGTCGGCCCGCAGCCGGACCCGGTAGGCCCACATCCGTTCCTCGACCGCGCGGCGCGACTGCGCCCACAGGGCCGGCAGGTCGAGGTCGGCGGGCCGGTGCGCGGGCTCGTCGAGTTTGGTGACCGACTCGATGCGGGAGACCCGAAGCGTGCGCGGGCCGGCGTCCGTCCCGGCGACGAGGTACCAGACGTCGCCTTTCTGTACCAGGCCGTAGGGGTCGACGTCCCGGTCGCGGGCGGGCTCGCCGGCCGCGCGGGCGGCTCGACCGGCGTAGCGGACCCGGGCGCGGTGGCCGGCCCGCAGAATGCCGGCCAGCACCGCGAGCTGGGCGGGCGGTGTCACCGCGTGGCCACCCCAGCGGCCCGGGTCGACGAGCAGGGTGGCGGTGACGGCCTCGGCATCCGGGCGGGTCGCCGCGGGCAGGGCCGCCAGCAGCTTGCGCAGCGCCGAGTCCACCGCGGGCTCCAGCCCGAGCCCGGGACGCCCCGCCGAACCCGCGACCAGGAACAGCCCGTGCGCCTCGTCGGCGGTGAGCCCGGACAGGTCGCTGCGCCAGCCGTGGACCAGCCGCCACCCGCCGCCGTGTCCCCGCTCGGAGTACAGCGGCACCCCGAGTTCGCCGAGCACGTCGAGGTCCCGGCGGACCGTCCGGTCGCTGACGCCGAGCCGCCCGGCGATCTCCCCGGCGGTGAGCTGCTCGTGCGCCTGCAGCAGCATGATGATGGCGATCAGCCGGCTCGCACGCACCCGATCACCGTAGGCCGGCGGCGATGCGTGGCGCCGCACCGGCGTCCGGGTTGGCTGATGGCGTGGTCTGGTGGGGCGGCCCGCGGACGCGCCCGCCGGGGCGGTCTGGCCCGCTCAGGGGGTCACGATCGCGAACGCGGGATCGGGCCCGTCGAGCAGTCCCAGCAGCCGAGGCAGAACGGTGGCGTCACCGTCGACGGCCAGTGTGTCGGGCGCGACCTGCCCACCGAGCAGCCCGAGAAGCTGGGCGCGGCGCAGATGCACGGTGGCATCCGCAGCTCCGGTCCCGGTCCCGGTCCCGGTCTCGGTCTCAGTTCCGGTCCCGGGTCGGCCGCCAGCTCCGCCGCTGGCGCGGGCGTCGGGGTGGGGCCAGTGCACGAAGGCGCCGTGGGACAGCACGCTGCGGTGGCGTTGCCCGGCGTCGGTGACGTCCCAGTCGAGGGTGAACGCGTGCGGCCAGGCGGCCGGGCCGTCGATGCGGATGGCGAACGAGTCGAGGATCTGCTCGACGCTCAGCGCGTCTGCGAGGCCGGTGGAGCCGACCGTCACCGCGCCGGTGCGGGTGCCGCCGCGCAGTTCCTGGGCGCCGGTGAGGTAGAAGTTGCGCCAGGGTCCGTTCTCGGCGCCGAAGCCGAGCCGGGTGTAGACGTCGGCGAGCAGCTCGCGGGCCTCGCCGCTGGCCGGGTCGGCGAACACCGCGTGGTTGAGGAGTTGGGCGGCGAAGCGCAGGTCACCGTCGTCGCGGTAGCGGCGGGCCGCGGCGAGAACCGCGTCGGCGCCGCCCATGCAGTCGACGTAGCGCCGCGCCGATTCGACCGGCGGATGCTCCCACAGATGCGCCGGATTGCCGTCGAACCATCCCAGGTACCGCTGGTAGACCGCCTTGACGTTGTGGCTGACCGAGCCGTAGAAGCCGTGCGTGTACCAGGTCCCGTCCAGCGCCGGATCGAGGTCGACGAGTTCGGCGATCTCGAGTGGTGTGTGCCCCTGGTTCATCAGCCGCAGCGTCTGGTCGTGCAGGTAGGCGTAGACGTCGCGCTGGTCCGCGAGCAACGTGACGATCCGATCGTGGCCCCAGGTCGGCCAGTGGTGGGAGGCGAACGCGACGTCCGCGCGGCCGGCGAACAGCGTGATCGCCTCCTGGAGGTAGCGCGACCAGCCGCGGGCGTCGCGGACCACCGCGCCGCGCAGCGTCAGCAGGTTGTGCAGGTTGTGGGTGGCGTTCTCGGCCAGGCACAGCGCGCGGCGCTCGGGCAGCAGGAAGTTCATCTCCGCCGGCGCCTCCGTGCCCGGGGTGAGCTGGAACTCGAAGCGGACACCGTCGATCGTCTCGACCTGTCCGGTGCGGGTGACGTCGACCGTCGGCGGCAGCAGGGACAGCGTTCCGATCGAACTCGTCTGGCCCAGGCCGGTGCCGACCAGACCGCGCGGACCCGGCGCCAGCGACGCTCCGGTGAAGTAGACGCCGCGGCGCAGCATTGCCCCGCCCGCGTACACGTTCTCCGCGACGGCATGGCGCATGAATTCCGCCGGCGCGAGGATCGGCACGTCCTCTGTGACGATCCCGGCGACCCCGCCGAAATGGTCGAGGTGCGGATGGGTGTAGATCACCCCGGTCACCCGCTGGTCGCCGCGGTGCCGCCGGTAGAGCGCGAGCGCGGCCGCGGCGACCTCGGTGGAGATCAGCGGGTCGACGACGACCACCCCGCGGTCACCCTCGATGAGGGTCATGTTCGACAAATCCAGGCCGCGGACCTGGTAGACACCATCCGTCACCTCGTAGAGGCCCTGCTTCGCGCACAGCCGTGCCTGCCGCCAGAGGTGCGGATGCACCGTCGGTGGGCGGTCCCCGGTGAGGAAGTCGAAGGCGTCGTTGTCCCAGACGACCCGGCCGGTGGCGTCCCGGACCACGCAGGGGTGCAGCGCGCCGAGGAAGCCCCGGTCGGCGTCCGCGAAGTCGGTGCGATCTTCAGGTGAGGTGAGTGTCGCCATCATCGACCTTCCCGAAATTATCGACCTTCCCGAAACTGCAGCGCGGATCTCTCCGGCCCCTGCCGGGGTCCGGTGCCGAGCTGTCGGCACGGACTCTTCCGGCCCGAGACAGGATCGCGGTCCCGCCGGGATGCGGCATTACCGAGAGTGATGGGTATGTACCCGGAGTCTGGCGTGGTCATGTTTCGCGAGGGGCCGCGTGAACAGGACAGGCCGGCGCCGTGAACAGGACAGAAGGTGGCCTGTTCGCCGTCTACCGTCGCCCTCGATCACGCCGCGACGACCCAAGGAGCACCCGCATGAACCCACTGGATGGCCCGCGTCCGCGCGCGGTCTGGTTCGACGACACCCTGCTCGACCGGCCGCTGCAGTTGCCCTGGGCGGTGCTGCCCGGCCGGGTCGCCGCGGCGGCCTACACCCAGGAGCTGACGACGCACGCCTGGGATCTGGCGGTCGCGACGGGTCGTACGGCCCTGCTCGATCCCGAACTCGCCGTCATCTCCCTGGAGATCGCCCGGCAGGCGGTGCCGGTCGAGGGCCGCGAACAGATGCCCTTCGGCCCGGTGGTCGAGGTGCCCGCCGACGCGGACGCCTACCGCCGGCTGGCCGGCCACCTCGGTCGTGCCGTGTCCTGACGAGCCGCCCCACGTGGACGGGACTTCGCAGGGAATAGCCGCCCTTTCCATCGATTTCGGCCGCGCCGATCCAGGCGAATGGAGGCGAACGGGAAAGGCTGGGGTTTCAAGCGCCGGGCAACGCGGTTCGCGTACTGACGACGACGTGACGTGCCGGCGATTGCGCGGAGTGCGGCAAGGGTATCCAGGGGGTGCGCCGAGGAGGGCTTCCCGACGGGAGATCCGAACGGTCGGGGTGACGTGACGGCGCATCTGCCGAAGGGATGGCCATGAAAATCATCAAGCGTTGCAGATTTCTGGTCCTGGCTGTCGTCCTCGCCTTCGCCGCATTCCTGACGGCCGCGCCCGCCGGCGCGGCCTCGCCGTCACCGGCAGGCCCAAGTCTGGCCGCCGTCACACCCGCACCGCCGCCGCCGAAGGCGGTGGACAAGCCGCACGACGGCCCCAAGGATCACAAGGGGCAGCACCGGATCTTCCACCCGGGATACTGGGAGCCCGGATACTGGATTCCCGGTTACTGGTGGCACCACCACTACTTCCCCAAGGTCTGGCATCCCAAGGAATGGCACCCCGGCTTCTACTACTGGGGTAACTGGCCGACCGCCTGACCGGTGGCTGCCCGATCTGCTGACCGCGATCTGCTGACCGCGGTGTGATGCCGCGGTGTGATGCCGGTGCGCCGGATTCCCGCTGTCGGCCCGCTCGGGTCGGCGGCGGGAATCCCGGCCGTTCGCGTGGGCGCGCTCAGCTGGCCGGCAGGATCCGCCCGCACCGAGGCTTGCCGGGTACCGGGACGAACTTCTTGCCGTCCGGCGTCACCTGCACGTAGTCGTAGCAGGGCGCGATGTCGGCCACGCCCTTGCTCAGGTTGATCGGCGCAGGCAGCAGCCCGTCGGCGTCGAAGCGGGTCTGGTGGCGCAGACCGGCCAGCACACCCGCGCGGGTCGGGCAGACGCCGGCGGCGGCGATCGCGCGCAGCAACAGGTCGGCGCTGATCCAGCCGATCAGCGCGGTGCCGTCCGGCAGCGCGGCGGCCTGCGGCGCGTAGGCGGCCATCGCGGCGAGGAACCGCCGGTGCGCCGGGGTGTTGAACTCGAACGGCGTGTAGTCGAGGAACGCGTACGCACCCGCGGCGGAGTCCCCGACCCGGGCGAGCTGGCTGCGGTCGTAGCTGGTCGGGTTGCCCAGGATCGCCTTGAGGTCGAGGTCGGCGTCCTGCACCGCGGCGACGATCTGGTAGAAGTTCGGTGCCGGGACGAAGGCGATGATGCTGTCGGCGCCGGAGTCGCGGACCTGGTCGACGAACTGGTCGGCGTCGAAGGACCCGTCCGGGACCTGGAGGTTGTCCGAGACCTTCAGACCGGCGGCGCGCACACTCTTCTCGGCGGCGCGGGCCATCGCCCGGGTGGCCGAGGACAGCTCGAGGGACACCGTGACCGCGCGCCGCGCGCCCCGGTTGGCGAGGAACTCGCCCCAGCCGCTGGAGGTGGGTTCCTCCACCGTCGGCCGGGAGTAACTGAACACGTTCGAGCGCGGCGACAGCGACGGATCGGTGATCTGCCCGTCGACGACGGGAACCCCGGTGGACTCCAGCGACTTCGCCGACCCGACGGCTGCCACGCTGAACTGGAGGATGCCAAGCGCCCGGTCACGCTGCGCCAGGATGCGCCCGCCGACGGCGTTGAGTTCCGGGGCTGCCTCGTCGTCCTCGACGCTGTAGGAGAGCTGGCGTCCGTTGATCCCGCCCTTGGCGTTCGCCTCGCCGAGGCGGGCGTCCACCCCGGCGCGGAACAGCGCGCTGGGGTCGCCGGCGTACGGCGAGCCGGAGTACAGCATGCCGAGACTTATCTTGCCGCGGTCGACGCCTGGCGTCGGCGCGCACGGGTCCACCCCACCGCGGCGGACCTGGCTCAGGATGTCCCCGCCTCCGTCCCCGCCGCTCCCGCCGCAGGCGGTCAGGCCGAAGACCAAGCTGGCGACCGCGGTACCCGCCGTGACGAATGAACGCAGGCTTCTTCTCATTCCTCACCGTCTCTGTTCCTGTCCGGGCCTGCGCGTGGCCGGGCTTGCGCGTGGCCGTCCACCAATGCGGGGACGGGCCCTTTCGAGCCCATTTCCGGCCCATGGGTGGTATTCGGGCCGGTGCCCGGTCGGATCAGACCGGCCGGGCCGGGGGCAGTACAAGGTATAGGGCGCCCCACAGCCGGATTCAACGTGTCCCGGCGCGGGCGTCAGCGCTGTGCATTTCGCGGACTCATCCGGCAGTGCGGCGCCCGCCGGGAAGGTCGGGCCGCGGCGGCGGACCCTCCTGGCGAGGGAATGAGTGATGCGGCTCATTAACCGCCGGTTACGGCGCCCCCGATTGGTGCCATCGACCCGGCCGGATTACCGGTCCGGGCGACGCGGCGATGCCGATCAGGCCTGCGGACGCGCGGTATTCCTGGGATCCAGGAGGGGCGCGGGTGCGGGTTCGAATACCCGGCTACGGCCGCGTTTCCGGATTCGATCCGTCGAAATCGTGGCCGGGGAAACCTTCCTGCATATCGGCTTGCCGGCCGGCAGGGCAAACTCGACCCCACCCTCGGTGGGCACCGCGGAGCACGCGGCACCGCCGGCCGGCCGACGGGCGCCGCGCCCCAGCCCCGGTGCGCCGCCCCCGGTGCACTCCGTGCCGGCCGAGGCCAACCGAGGCCAGGACGATCATCGCGGTCCCGGCGCCGAGCGGGGTCAGCGGTTCACCGAGGAGCAGCGCCGCCCAGGCCAGGGTCAGCACCGGTTGGGCGAGCTGGAGCCGCCCGACCCGCGCCACCCCGCCGAGGGCGAGCCCCCGGTACCAGACGACGAAGCCGAGGAACATGCTCACGACGCTGACGTAGCCCAGGCCGGCGGCGGCCCCGACCGTCACGTGCCGCGGCGGATGCGCGGCGAGGCCGGCCGCGGCCAGCGGCACCGTGACCGGCAGTGCCGCCAGCAGCGCCCAGCAGATCACCACCGCGCCGTCGACGCGCCGCGCGAGCAGCCCGCCCTCGGCATAACCGAGGCCGACGAGCACGACCGCGGCGAGCACCAGCAGGTCCGCCAGCCGCGGCCGGCCCGCGCCCTGGACCACGGCGAAGGCCAGGACCGCGGCGAGCCCGACCCCCAGAGCCGCCCAGTACGGCGGGGCCGGCCGCTCCCCGGCCAGGACCACCGCGAACCCTGCCGTCGCCGCCGGCGCCAGGCCCACGACGACGGCGGCGTGCGCGACCGGGACATCCGCGAGCGCCCACGAGGTGAGCAGCGGGAACCCGACGACCACGGTCGCGGCGATGACGATCGTCGCCACCCGCCCGTCCGGGGGGAGCAGGGGCAGACCGCGCCGGCGCAGCAGGGCCACGGCGAGACCCGCGGCCAGCACGGCGCGGCCGGCGCCGACGGTGAGCGCCCCGAAGGCCGGCTCCGCGGCCCTTGTCGCGACCAGCGTGAGGCTGAACGCCACCACTCCCGCGGTGCCCGAAAGCAGCCCCCGCGCTTCCCTGCTACCGACGGATGCGCTTCCCTTACCTCTCATGTACGAGGATATCGGCGGAAGCGCAGCCGCAGCCGCAACCGAGGTCGAGGTCGAGGTCGAACCGCGTGGGCCGGGCGGGCAGGCGGGGATCGTCGACGAGCTGACCGCGCTGTGTGCCCGCCTGCCCGCGGGCTCGGCGCTGCCGAGCACCCGGGAGCTCCAGCGCCGGCATCGGGCGAGCGCGCTGACCGTGCAGCGAGCCCTTGCGGCGGCGGCCGCCCGGGGGCTGCTCGTCACCACACCCGGGCGCGGCAGCGTCGTCGCCGAGCCGCCGGCGTTCAGGTCGACCGATCTGAGCTGGCAGACCGCAGTGCTCGGCGCCCGAGACGACCTGCCGCACGACATGACCGAGCTCTATTCGCCCGTCCCCGACGGCGTGCTCGATCTCGCCTCGGGCTATCTGGACCCGGCGGCCCAGCCGGTCGGTCTGCTCGCGGCGGCCGCCGCCCGCGCGGCGCGGCGGCCCGGCGCCTGGGATCGCACCCCGGTGGCCGGCCTGCCCGACCTGCGCGGGCTGATCGCTGGCCTGGTCAGCCCGGCCCACAGCGCGCAGGACGTTCTCATCACCAGCGGTGGGCAGGCGGCGCTGGCGCTGGTCTTCCGCGCCCTCGGTCGGCCCGGCGAGGCGCTCGCGATCGAGCACACCACCTACCCGGGGGCCCTGGCCGCCGCGCGGGCCGCGGGGCTCGTCCCGGTTCCGGTGCCGGCGGACGCCGCCGGGGTGCGCCCCGACGATCTCGCTGACGTGCTTGGCCGCAGCGGGGCCCGGTTGGTCTACCTCCAGCCGCGGCACGCCAACCCCACCGGGGCGGTGCTCGCCCCGAACCGGCGCCCGGCGGTGCTCGCCGCCCTGCGGGAACACCGGGCGTTCTGCGTCGAGGACGACTGGGTGGCGCCGCTGGACCTCACCGCGGTCAGCCCACCACCGCTGGCCGCCACCGACCCGGACGGCCACGTCGTGCACGTGCTGTCGTTGTCGAAGAGCGTGTCCCCCGGCCTGCGGATCGCGGCGGTCAGCGCCCGCGGCCCGGTCGCGGCCCGGCTGGCCCGGGTGCGGATCACCGACGACCTGTTCGTCGCTCCGGTGCTCCAGCAGACCGCGGTGGAGCTGCTCAGCACCCCGGGCTGGCGCCGGCACCTGGCATCGCTGCGCCGCATGCTGCTGGCCCGCCGGGCAGCGCTGCTCGCCGCGATCGCGCGGTCCCTGCCCACCATCGACCCGCCGCAACCACCCAGCGGGGGCGTGCATGTCTGGCTGCCGCTGCCGGCCGGCGCGGACGACCGGCTCGTCACCGCGGCCGCCCGGCGGGTGGGCGTCGCCGTGGGCCCCGGCAGCGCCTACACCGTGGGCGAGGCCATCGCCCCCCACCTGCGCCTGACCTACAGCCGTACCCCGGGCGAGGGTCTCGTCGCCGCCGTCGACCGGCTCGCCACGGTGCTGCGCGACGGGTGAGCCCCCGACCGGGGGTCACGCTCCGTCGCGGTCGGCCCGGTTCGGTCGGGTCGCAGTCGCTGACCGGGCATAGGTATCGGGTACCGAGGGGCGGACCACCGCGGGACCGCCCCGCTCGCCCGGGTTGGACGGTGACGGTCATATGGGGGACGAGGCGCGCATGCCCGCACGGTCCCGCTGGCCTGGGTCCGGATCCCCACCCGTCGCCCGCTGGTGGCGGCGGGCGGCGCTCGGCGTCTGCGTGGTCGCCGTCGCGGTGGCGGCGGCCGTGCTGACGCTGCCCGCCTGGCCCGCGCTGATCGTGGTGCGGGCCGCCGCGGTGGCGTCGACGACGGCCGGCGCATCGGCCTGCTTCGTGACCGCGGCTCGATGCGAGGACGCGGAACGCACCTGGCGCCTGCTCGTCGGCGTGATGGTGCTGGCCCTGGCGGGGACGGCGGTCGCCTCGCTGCACGACGCCCTCGGCGGCGGGCAGCCCGTGCCGCACATCACCCTGCCGATGCTGGTGCTGCTCCTGCCGTGGCTGTGCGGCCTGGCCGGGGTGCTGCGCTATCCGACCGATCCGTTCGACACCCTCGCGCGCGGGACCGCCCGCCAACGACGCTGGTACCTGATCACGGTGCTCGACAGCGTCATCGTGACCGGCGCCGTCGCGCTGCTCGCCTGGGTGACGGTGCTGGAGAACGGCATCTCCGGCGGCGACCATCCCGTCTACGACATCCTGCCCGCGCTCGTCGTGACCGCCGCCGCGCTCGTCACCGCGGTGACGATCATCCTGATCGCCACGTTCCGCCGGCCGCGGTCCCTGCTCGGCCTCAGCCTGCTGGGCTCGGGGTTGATGGTCTTCGCGCTGGCCATCATGATCTATCTTTACGCGACGACCCGGGATCTCGCCGATCTTCCGCGCATCCTGGACCTGGGCTTCGTGACCGGCCCGCTGCTGGTGGGCCTCGCCGCGCTGCTGCCGTCGGCGTCCCCGTCCACCGGCGTCATCCCGGCGGCGCAGTGGGGCGCCGCCTGGTATCGGCGGCGCTGGTGGCACGTCATGCTGCCCTACCTGCCGCTGCTCGTCGCCGGCGCCGTCGCGGTCGTCCGGGTGGTGGGGACCGACCTGGCCGGGCAGGAGGAGATCTGGGCGTTGCTGTGCCTGCTCGTGCTGGCCCTCGTCCGGCAGATGACGACGATGGCCGACAACGTGCGGTTGTTGGAGCGGCTGGAGGACAACCAGGTGGAGCTGCGCCGGCTCGCCTTCCACGATCCGCTGACGGGTCTGGCCAACCGGGCGCTGTTCGCCGACCGGCTCGACCAGGCGCTGGCCCGTCACGCCCGGATGCCGCATCCGGTCGCCGTGATCTACTGCGATCTTGACGACTTCAAACAGGTCAACGACGCGCTCGGGCACGCGGCCGGCGACGAGCTGTTGCGCGTCACCGCCCGTCGGCTGACCGGATCCGTACGGGCCACCGACACCGTGGCCCGCTTCGGTGGGGACGAGTTCGCCATCCTGCTCGAATCCGCCCCTGCACACGCGAATGGCCCCGAGCCGGCGGCGGGTGACGCCGACGACCCGGTGGCGATCGGGCGCCGACTTGCCGAGGCGGTCCGCGTCCCGGTCCAACTCGCGGACACCACCTACGCCGTCGCGGCCAGTTTCGGGCTCGTCGTCGTCGGCCCCGCCGATGTAGCGATCACGGCCGAGACCCTGCTGCACCAGGCGGACCTGGCGATGTACTCGGCCAAGTCCGGCAAGGGCGGACTCCTCACGGTCTACGACGCCGACCTCGCCGCGCCGGACACCGTGCCCGCCCTGCACGCCGCCCTCGCCGCGGCCGCCCGGGACGACCCGAGTGGCGGCCAGCTCAGCGTCTCCCTGCGACCCGTCGTTGATCTGGCGACCGACGAGGTGTCCTCCTACCAGGCCCGGATGGAATGGCACCACCCCCGGCTGGGCGTGCTGCGCCCACAGCGGCTGGCGGCCCTGGGCGACTCGGCCGGCATCGGGCCGACCCTCGACCGATTCCTGCTGCGCCATGCGCTGGCGTGGATCGCCCGCCGGACGCCCCCCGGTACGCGTCCGGCGGCGGTACACGTGCCGCTGCTCGCCGCGCGGGCGACCCGGACGGGCCTGACCGCGGAGATCTCCTCCGCGTTGACCGACGCGGGGCTGCCGGCCGGTGCGCTCGTCCTCGACATCCGCGGGACGAGCCGGGACCGTGACCTCGACGCCACCGCCCAGGTCCTGACCCGGCTGCACCGCATGGGCGTGCGGATCGCCCTGGACGAGGTCGGCTCGGCGGACACCACCGTGGACAGCCTGCGGCTGCTCCCCGTTGACATGATCACGCTGCATCCCGCCTACACGGCGCTGTGGGTCGACCCGTCGACGCAGGAGCGCCTACGCATCTTCACCGACCGCTTTCTCGCCACCGTGCTCGAGCTGGGGATCGAGATGATCGCCGACGGCGTCGACACCACCTGGACGGCACGCCGCCTGCTCGAACGCGGCTGTCACCTCGCCACCGGCGACATCGTCGACAACCGATCCCCGCCACCCGAGACCGCCGCCCGCGCGTGAACCCGACCATCCGCGCCGTCGTCGATCAACTCCTCTGATTCTCCCGAGCCCCGAGCCCCGGGCGTCGGGCGTCGGGCGTCGGGCGTCGGGCGTCGGGCGTCGGGCGTCGGGCGTCGGGCGTCGGGCGTCGAGCCCCGGGCGTCGGGCGTCGAGCCCCGGGCGCCGGCTCAGCGGCCGGTGAAGCGGGGGTCGCGGCGCTCGGCGGTGGCCCGCACGCCCTCGGCGAAGTCGGTGGTGGCCCGCAGGATGGCCTGCTCGGACGCCTCCCGCTCGGTGGCGGCCTGGATCGCGGGCACAAGGTCCGCCCACATCGTCCGCCGGATGCTGCGCACCGCCAGGGGCGCGGCCGCGGCGATCTCGGCGGCGAACGCGAGCGCAGCGTCGCGCAGCCCCTCCGCCGGGGCGAGCCGGTCGGCCAGGCCGATCTCGAACGCCTCCTGCCCGCCGACGCGACGGCCGGTGTAGAGCAGGTCCAGCGCCTTCTGCTGGCCGACGACCGCCGGCAGCGTCACCGACAGGCCGAAGCCCTGGTGCAGGCCGAGCCGGGAGAAGTTCGCCACGAACCGGGTCTCGGGGCTCGCCACCCGAAAGTCCGCGGACAGCGCGAGCCCCACCCCGCCGCCGATCGCGCTGCCCTGCACCGCCGCCACCACCGGGATCGGGGCGGTGAACAGCCGCAGTGCCGCCCGGTAGAGAGCCGGCGCCCCCTCTTCGGCCGAGACCGCCGCAGCCGTGCTGGTGCCGGCGAAGTCGGCGCCCGCGCAGAAGTGCTTGCCCTGCGCGGCGAGGACGATCGCGCGGACCTCGGAGCCGGCCGCGAGCTTGTCATAGGTGTCGGCGAGCTCCTCGATGAGGTTCACGTCGAAGTAGTTGTGCGGCGGCCGGCGGATCTCGACGACCGCGACGTGGTCGGGCCGGGTCTGGACGGCGACGTCGCCGGACTCGCTCATGCTGATCCTCCGTGGTGCTGGTCGGTGCCCCTGTTGGTCGGTGCCCGGCACGCCCCGGTCCGCGTTCGCGCGGGCATGGGACGGGCGGTTGCCGGGGGCCAAACACCCCGTCCGACATCCTGGCCGATCCGGCTGCCTGGGGCGCGCCGTACCGGCTGGCCGAAACGGGGCGATCGTCGGCCCGTCGTCCGGCTGGGGCTTATACCGCATCCGCCGCATTGCCGGGCGGGGACCGCATCAATTCGCCGGCTATCCGTATCACTGGCGCGTCACCGTCCGATCACGAAGGATAGTGCCCGTCGGCTTCCGGGGATATTTCGTCGGCCTCGGAAGCCGGATGTGGTGCGCCCTTCGTGGGTGCTCCCTGCTGTTTGTCGTCGGTCCACCTGGGGTTTCTTTCAGATGCGGTGGATCGTCCGGTGAAATCCGTGAACCCGTGCCGGGAAAGGAAGATCATGGCTGTTGACGATATCGATGTGCAGGCGCTGGTCGGGCGGGCGGCAACCGCCGCGACCGCCGTGTCCGAGGCGCCGGGCGGGCCCGACCTGGACGACCGAACCTGGGCCCGTGGGGACTACTCGGTGATCGCCCGCCTGCTTGTCGGCCTCGGCGGCGACCTCGTCCGGGCCGCGGGTGTCGCCCCCGTCCACCGGGTGCTCGACGTCGCCGCCGGCAGCGGCAACGCGGCCCTCGCGGCTGCGGAGCTGGGCGCGGACGTGACCGCCTCCGATCTCACCCCCAAGCTGATCGAACGGGGCCGGCAGGCGGCGGCTGCGCGCGGCATCAGCATGGAATGGCTGGAGGCGGACGCGCAGCGGCTGCCCTTCGTCGACGACGACTTCGACGTGGTGGTGTCCTGCATCGGCGCGATGTTCGCCCCCGATCAGGCCGCGACGGCGCGGGAGCTGGTGCGGGTGTGCCGTCCGGGCGGCACGGTGGCGATGGCGAACTGGACCGCCGGCGGGGCGATGGGACGGCTGTTCGCGTTGCTGGAACGGCACGCCCCCACCCGTCCGGAGGGTGCGCTCGCGCCGACGGACTGGGGCAACCCCGACCACGTGCGTGCCCTGTTCGGTGACCGGGTCACCCGGCTGGAAACGCACCGGCGCACAGCCCGGCTGGACTTCGCCGGGTCGCCGGCGCAATGGTGCGCGCTCTACCGGGCGTCTTTCGCGCCGGTCGTCGAGACATACGAACGTCTCGGTACGGATCCGAAACTCCTCGCCGCGCTCGACGACGACCTGCTGCGATTCGCCGCCGGCGAGTATCTGGGTCCGCTGGGCGGTCCGGGGCGCTACGAGTTCGAATACCTCCTCGTGTTGGCCGAGGCGGCCGCCTGACGGCGCTTTCCCGGTCTCCCCGGCCAGCCGCTTCGCCGGCTCGGCGGCTCGGCGGCTTCAGCGGTCGGTGGCAGGCCAGAACACCGCCTGCGGCACCGGTGAGCTCGCCGCGGTGGCCGAGCCGAGGACGATCCCGGCCGGGGTGATGGCCCGCGCGCCGCTGTAGGCGCCGCCGAGAGTGCCGAGGTCGGTGAGCCGGCCGGTCTGCCAGCGGAACGCATGCGTGACGCCGCCGACGCGGGGCGCGGTCACGGTGCCGCAGACGATCCCCTGATCGTTCAGATCGGCCGGCTCGACGTCGCCCCCGGCCACCCGCAGCGGGATGCGGCGTCCGGCCTGCCAGAGGAAGGCGCTGTACGACTCTCCGAACGAGCTGACGAGCACCTGACCGACGCCGTTGATCGCAATCGCGCTGGACCCGGTGTCGCCTGGCAGGGTGCCCAGGTCGATTGCGCGGCCCCGGTCCCAAAGCACGGCGCGACGGGCGCCGGTCCCGGTGTCGCTGGAGCCGACGATCTGCCCGCGCTCGTTGACGGCGACGGCGGCGCTCGACGGGCCGCCGAGCGTGCCGAGGTCGTGAACGGTCCCCGCGGACCAGCGGACGGCGCGCTGCTGCCCGCCGGCGGTCGTACTGGTGCCGACGATGTGGCCCGCGGCATTGACCGCCACGGCGGCGCTCGACGGGCCGCCGAGGGTACCGAGATCCCGTGGTCGGGCGCCCCACCACAGGGCGGCGTGCTCCTCGCCGTCATCGGTGCTGCTGACGCCGACGATGGCCCCGGTGCGGCTGATGGCTCTCGCGCTGCTATGCCGCCCACCGAGGCCGCTCGTGCCACCAAGGAAGCCCAGGAGCTGGTAGTTCCCGTCGGCCCAGCGGAACGCCTGGCGGTCGTAGTGGGTCACCGCGTCGCCGATGACGACGCCGGCGGCGTTCACGGCCGCCGGCTCGTTGCTGCCGTCGAGGTAGCGCGCGACGCCGGCGCGCCAGATGCCGCCGACAGCGCTGTACGGGGAGTTGTCCCAGCTACCGACGAGCAGCCCGGCGGCGTTACCGGCAGTGAGTCGGCCCGGGCTGTCGGCGTCGGGGCCGCGGACGACCACCGGCGGTCTGATCGGGGAGCGCTGCAGCGGCACGGTGGCCTGGACGGTCGCAGCCGCGGCGGGCGGGACCGCGCCGAGTGCGAGTGGCGCGGTGGCGCCGGCCATCGCGGCGAGGCGCATGAATGTCCTGCGGTCGTTCGGCACGGGTGCCGCCTTCCCTCTTCGCCAGGCGGAGGACCAGGCACTCTCCATCCGGCAGCTACGCTATGAAGTTATATGGTGGCGCTATGTCGCGATGCCGTCAATGTGCGACACACATCCAACCGGCGCCCGCCTCGCCTGCCGCCGCGCTTATCGCATCTTTCTGTGACTGGTCGCGTACGCAGTCATGTCGAGGTCTGGCTACGGTTTTGGGCCCCAAAACCGTGAGTACGCCTCGGTGCGATCTGGCCGCAATCTGGCCGCAATCTGGCCGGAAACCGGGCTGGCCGGACGGTGGAGCGGCCTGGGGTGCGCCAGAGGATTGGCTCGCCTGCCTGAGGTTGACAAACGATGAGGAAGCACCCGTCTGCCCGGGTCGGGTGGGTCAGATGGGA
>NZ_JAMPTM010000120.1 GCF_025403375.1 Frankia gtarii | reverse complement strand
GGGTCGATCCGTTCGGGCTGGTCTGCAAGGCGGGCACCTGGTATCTGGTGGCCCGGCACCGGGGCGATGTTCGCAGCTACCGGGTCGGGCGGATCGCCCAGGCCAGCGTGCGGGCGGAGACGTTCAACCGGCCGGACGACTTCGACCTCGCCGTCTGGTGGCGGGCGGGCAGGGACGAGTTCGCCCGCTCCCTGCTGCGTTGGACCTGCCGGCTTCGGCTGTCCCCGGCGGCGCTGCGCGGCCTGCGGCACGCGGTCGACCCGTTCGCCGCCCGCGACGCCCTCGCGGGCGCGTCGACGCCAGACGACGCCGGCTGGCGGGTGGTGGAGCTGGTCACCGAGAGCCCGGAGGTCGCGCTGGCCCAGCTGCTGGCGCTCGGCGACGGGGTCGAGGTGCTGGCACCCGAGAAGCTGCGCGCCGCCCTCGCCGAGACCGCACGACGCCTCGCCGCGCGCAATGCTCCGACCGCGGATGGTGGCATTCCGGGGCGGTCGGTGGGAGCGGGTGGTCGTCCGGGAACCGGTGGCGGGCATCGGGGTGAGGACGATGGGAATGGGATGGTCGCACGTTTGTCAGCCGGGCCCGGGGACGTCCCGGGACCGGTACCTTCTCGGAAAGACATTTCGAGGGAGGACGCGCCATAAGTACCGGTGAGCTGCTCGGCGTCGCCCTGGTGATGGCCGTGGGCCTGGTCGGGATCGTCCTGCCGGTGCTGCCTGGCCTGGTGCTCGTCTGGGGCGCGGGGCTGTGGTGGGTGATCGCCGACGGCGGCGGGGTGGGCCGCTGGATCGTGCTGGCCCTGATGTCGGCACTGTTCGTGATCGGTGCGTTGACGAAGTACGTGCTGCCCGCGCGGGCCACCGCCGGGCGCGGTGTGCCCTGGCAGAGCCTGGTGGTCGGCGTCGTCTGCGCGATCGTCGGTTTCTTCGTCCTGCCGGTCGTCGGTCTGCTGGTCGGTGGGGTTTTCGGCATCTACGTGGCGGAGCTGATTCGGCTCGGCGATTTTCGCACCGCGGGCGGCACGACCTGGGCGGCGATCGTCGCGTTCGGCATCGGCGTGCTCGTCGAACTCGTGGCGGGCGTCGCCATGGCGGCCGTCTGGGCCGTCGGCGAGCTCGTCCTCTGACTCCGCCTCTGACTCCGCCGCTGGCGCTGGCGGCCAAGCCGATTTCTTCACGCATTCCGTAGCAGGAATCTTCTTTTTTGCGGCGATGGTTTGGACTATCAATTGACCGGCTTTCGCCGCGGCGACATGGCGGGCCGGTGGGCGTCGTCGTTCCGTGGGCCGACGTCAATTGCATAATGCCTAAATGAAGTGTGGCCGTGCGCGGTGAGCAGGCCGATGGTGTTGATCCAGAATCCGACCGTCGTGCAACCGGTGGAGACGTCGGTGTTCCGGTCAGGCCGGCCGGCCTACGATCCGGTCCGGGCCGCGGCGGAGTCGGCCGCCGTGCGGGCGGCACTGACCGACCTTGGGGTCGACCCCCGTGCACCGTCGGAGATCCTCGCCGCCCTGCCCCGGGAGGTCCTGCTGGAACTGGCCGCCCGCGCCGTCAGCGCTGACGACGACGCCCGGCTGTCCGCGGCCCGCGACGTGCTGCGCGACTGGTCCGTCCCGGCGCTCGCCCCGGTCGTGCTGCGCCAGCCGCGGCTGCTGCTCGAACCCGGTGCGGGCGGCGGCGTCATCGGCCCCGGCCAGGCGGACGAGAGCTACGCCCTGCGCCCACTCGCCGGCCTGATGTTCCCCCGCGACCACTACGTCGACCTCGGCGGGGCTGTCGCCGTCGGCCGGCTGCGCCGCCGCGAGCGCGCGCGGGAGACGGTCGTGATGGCCGCGGTCCTGCGCGGGCTGCGGGGACGGTCGGCGGAGGTGCGGGTGCCCGAACCGTTGTTCCTGTCCGGCGGTGACCTCGTCACCTGTGACGGCGTCGCCGTGCTCGGCACCGGCGCGCGGACCAGCCCGGCGGTGTGGGGGTTGCTGCGCCCGCACCTGCTCGCCGCGTTCGGCCGGGTCGTGCGGGTCCGCGACGAGCTGCGCCGCCCCGGCGAACCGCACCTGGACCACTGGCTGGGGCTCGGCCCGGGGATCGCCCTCGTCGCCGCGGACCGGCTGGATGCGCCCGCCGTCGTCGAGGGCTACGGCGCGGCCAGCCGGGAGACGACCCTCGTCGACGCGCTGCGCACCATCGAACTGGCCGTCTGCCCGCTGGCGCCGGAGATGGTCGCCGCGTTCGCCGCGGGGGTGTTCTTCCTGCCAGGCGCACGCTGCGGGGGCTGGGCGGTGGGCGGCGACGAGCCGGCGGCGCTGGTGTCGACGGCCAGCGCGCCGTGGACCGAGCCGGTGCTGTCCCGGTTCGGCGTCTACACCGTCGCCGTCCCGTTCGACGAGCACCACAAGCAACTCGGCAGCCTGCACCGCGCGCTCAACACCGTCCCCGGCGTGCTCGCCGACGATCCCGGCCAGGTGATCAGCGGATGGCGTCAGAACTCCGCCGGGTGAACCGGTCCGGCAGTCGGCCGAGCAGCCGGGCACGACGAGTTCCGGCCGGCTCGCCGACGACGCCCGGTGTATGCGGCGTGGCCGCCAAGCCCCCGTCGGTGGCAGCCCGCGCCTGGAGCCTGGCGCGGATTTCGTCGGGGGAGTAGGCGCCGCGCTGGCGCTGGTCGCGGGCGACCAGGACGCCGGTCGCGGCCACCCCGGCGAGGCCGGCGACCCCGAGCAGCTTCCCCCACCTGCCGCGACGCCTCCCGCCAGACTGACGCCTCCCGCCAGACCGACGCGTCCCTGCCTGCCGCTGCATCCCATCAGGCTACGGTGCGCCCGACCGCATTGAGGCATGCTTACCGCCATGCCCGATGCGCGGATCGGCCTGGACGACGCCCTGGACCTGTCTCGGACCGGCGACTTGTGGCTGTTTCGCGGCCGCACGGCGGCGGACCGGGCGATCCAGACGACGACGAACAGTCCGGTCAACCACGTCGGCATGGCGATCGTGCTCGACGACCTGCCCCCGCTGCTGTGGCACGCGGAACTGGGCAGGGCGCTGCCCGACGTCTGGGCGGGCACGCACCACCGCGGGGTGCAGCTGCATGACATGCGGGCGGCGGTGGAGGTCTGGGCCCGCCGCTACGGTCAGCGTGCCTGGCTGCGCCAGCTCTCGCCGGCGGTCGGCGCCGAACGGGAGGACGCCGCGCTGCGCACGGTCGCCCGCCTCGACGGCACCCCGTTCCCGTCCACCGCCCAGCTCGCGGCGCGCTGGCTGCGTGGACGGTTCCCGCGCCCGCGCCGGGCCGTGTCACCGCAGGCATTGCAGTCCGCCTACTGCGCCGAGGTCGTCGCCGTCACCTACGGGGCGATGGGCCTGCTGCCGCCCGGCCGGGCGCCGAACTGGTACGACCCGGGCCGGTTCTGGAGCGGGGACGCGCTGGACCTGCTCGCCGACTTCACCCTCGGCGACGAGATCGCCGTGGACCTCGCCGAGGCCACCCGAACATCCTGAAGTGCGTATCGGCTCCGGGCAGGGCCGCCTCGGCAGCGGCGCGGCCCATGGCGCGGCGGGTCTCGACGACGGTGGCGCGCACCCGGGCGATGTCGCGGGCCGCGGTGCGACCGGGTGGGGTGCCGCGCGCGTCGAGTTCGCGGGTCAGCGCACGCAGTGCCGGCCGGCAGGCGAGCAGGGCCGCGACGGCGTCGTACCGGTGCGGCGGCCGGGCGGCCTGGCCGGGCGGGTGGTGCCAGTGCTGGCGCCTTCGGCGGGTCAGTGCCCGGTGCGCCCGCAACGGCGGGGCAACCTGGGCGAGCTGATCGAAGGCGGCCTCCAGCCGGGCGTCCGCGTCGGCGAGGGCGGCCCGCATCACCGCGGGTGTCGCCCTGGCCGGGTGGGGCCCTGCCGTGGCCGAGGCCGTGGTGGGCGCCGGGCCGGTCGAGCGCGGTGAGCGGCTGCGGCCCGTCTGGCACACGATCAGGTAGTCCGTCAGGGCGGCGAGCAGGTTGGCGATCCGTCGGCGCAGGACGTTGCCCGTGCGCACCGGCAGCACGAACCAGGCCGCGGCCAGCCCGATCGCCGCACCCAGCGCGACCGCGGCCAGCCGTTCCCGCAGCAGCCCCGCGCCGGCCTGCCCGTAGTACCTGTAGAGCAGGGCGAGCACACCGGTGACGCAGGCCGTCCAGTAGGCGTAGGACACCGAGCGCAGCCACACCCCGAACGCGAGCAGCACGAAGATGAGCACGATCGACACGTTGTCGCCGGGCGGGAGGCGGTTGGCGAGGGCCGTGGCCGCCGCAGTTCCCGCCGCCGCGCCGACCAGGCGCTGCGCGCTGCGGTAGGCGACGTCGCCCCGGCCGCGGTTGCCGCTGTGCACCAGGTAGGCGGTGAGGACGAGCCAGGACCGGTGCTCGCTGAACAGGTGCCGCCCCACGGCGAAGGCCGCCCCGAGGGCCACCGCCAGCTGGATTGCCATCCGGGTGCTCGCGGGAAGTCGCCGCCGGCGTCGCGCGGCGGCCCCGGCCGGCGCGGTCGGCGTGGTTGGCGCGAGCGGCGTGGTTGGCGCGAGCGGCGTGGTTGGCGCGAGCGGCGCGGCCCGGTCGGACGCCCCCGCCGTGGCGGCTGGCCGTTGCCGCCGTCCAGGCTGGTCGGGCCGGACGGGTGGGAACAGGCGGGCCTCGGCGTACCGACCGATCGTCACCCAACCGACCGCGACGAACGCGATCGCGACGAGGTCGAGCCGTGACAGCGCTCCTCCGCCCGGCGGCACGGGCGTGATGAGCAGCGCGATGAACGGCAGCGTGGCCAGGGTGCCGGCCCGGGTGCCCACCGGTCCGAACCGGCGCGCCCAGACGGCGCCGCTGACCGCCGCGGTGAACAGGCCCTCACCGATCGCCCGGTGCCGGCGGGTGAGGTCGGCGATCTCGCTCGCGAGCAGCGCCACCGACGGCGTCACGAGCACGGGCAGCAGCCGCATCGCCCGCGAGTCGTCCCGCCCGAGCCCCCCGGCCCGCCCGAGCCGGCTCAGCGTGAGTACGAGGACCACGCCGAGCACGGAGATCCCGGCGCCCGAGCCGGTCAGCCCACGCAGTGCCAGCGACGTGCCGAACGTGGCCAGCACGGCGCCCATCGTCACCATCGCCCGCCGCCACTCGGCGGGCCGCGCCCCCGGGTCGCCGACCGTCGAGCCGCGCTCGGAGATAGTCGTCAAGACGAACTAATCCTGTCTTTTATAGCCGACAAAATCGCCATGATGGGCGGTAAAAGTAGTGCTGATAGTACGTGGTAGCGTGCTAACTGTGCGATCGGGACAGGTGGAAAGTGCCGCGGCGGTCCGGCGGGCGGTGACGCAGGTGGGCCGGCGGCTGCGGGCGGAGCGGCCCGCCGGCGCGCTCAGCGGGACCAAGCTGAGCGTGCTCAGTCACCTCTACCGGCTCGGCCCGAGTACCCCGGGTGCGATCGCCGCCGCCGAGCGGCACCAGCCGCAGTCACTGTCACGCACCTTCGCCGAGCTGCAGGCCGCCGGGCTGATCAGCCGGCGCCCGCAGGAGCGCGACCGGCGGGCCGCGGTGTTGTCGATCACGCCGGCCGGGCGGGAGGCGCTCGTCCGCGACATGGCGGATCGCGACGCCTGGCTCGCCCAGGCCATGGATATCTTCACGGAGGCCGAAGTGGAAATGCTGCGGATCGCCGCGGGCCTGCTCGAACGGCTCGCCGATCGCCCGGTGAGCCTGCGCGGCGTCGCGGGCGGCACGGTCGTGGGCGGCACTAGCACCGGCCTCGGCCCCGGCACCGGCGTGGGGCGGCCCGCTTGACCGCCGGCCGGCAACCGCTGCCGACCGGTGAGCCGGACTGGGTGCGCCACGCGATCTGGTGGCAGGTCTATCCGCTCGGGTTCACCGGCGCCGACACCACCGGCGCCGACCGGCGGCCCGTCCACGGGCTCGCCCGGATCGCCGACTGGCTCGACTACGCGGTGCGGCTCGGGGCGTCCGGCCTCGCCCTGGGACCGATCTTCGAATCCTCGACCCACGGGTACGACACGGTCGACCACTTCCGGATCGACCCGCGGCTCGGTGCCGACGCCGACTTCGACGACCTCGTTGCCCGCGCCCACCAGCGGGGCCTGCGGATTCTGCTCGACGGCGTGTTCAACCACGTCGGGCGGGAGCACCCCGCCGTCGCCGCGGCACCCAGCGGCGAGGGTGCGCCGTCGCGCCCGGACTGGTTCGTCCCCACCGGCGCGACCAGGCCGGACGGGCGTCCCGATTACGCGACCTTCGAAGGCCACGACGGCCTCGTCACCCTGCGGCACGCGAACCCGGCCGTCGCCGACCACGTCACCGAGATCATGAACCACTGGCTCGACCGCGGCGCCGACGGCTGGCGGCTCGACGCCGCCTACGCGGTCCCCGCCGAATTCTGGGCGGGTGTGCTGCCCCGGGTGCGCCGCGCCCACCCGGACGCCTACCTGGTCGGCGAGGTCATCCACGGCGACTACCCGGACATCGTCCACCGCACCGGACTGGACTCGGTCACCCAGTACGAGCTGTGGAAGGCGATCTGGAGCTCGCTGAACGACGCGAACCTGTTCGAGCTGTCCTGGGCGCTGGAGCGGCACAACGGCTTCCTCGACACCTTCGTCCCGCTCACCTTCGTCGGCAACCACGACGTCACCCGGCTCGCCAGCCGGCTGCGCGAACCGCGGCACCTGGCCCACGCCCTCGTCGTGCTGTGCACCGTCGGCGGCACGCCGAGCGTCTACTACGGCGACGAGCAGGCGTTCGTCGGCGTCAAGGAGGATCGCGCCGGCGGCGACGACGCGGTCCGTCCCGCCTTCCCGGCCGGCGCGGACGAGCTCGCCCCCCACGGCTGGCCGATCTACCGGCTGCACCAGGACCTCATCGGCCTGCGGCGGCGTCACCCCTGGCTGCATGCCGCCCGCACCCGTCCGCTGCACCTGACCAACGAGCAGCTGACCTACGAGACAAGCGCCGAGGGTCAGCGTCTGCTCGTCACGCTCAACCTCGCCGGGGACCCCGCCGACTGCCCCGCACCCGGCGCCGCGCAGCTCCTCGCCGGCGACGCGGACCTGATCCACCCCGGCACCGCGCAGGCCCTCATCCGCCTGCCGCCCTTCGGCTGGGCCGTCTCCGGATAGGCGCAAAGCGCGCGCCGGTCGGGGGCGGTCAGCCGCCGCGGGCCGGGGCAGGGGCAGGCGTGGGCCGGGTCAGGAGAACACGACCGTGCGGTGGCCGTTGATGAGGACGCGGTGCTCGACGTGCCAGGTCACAGCGCGAGCGAGCGCGCGGCACTCGACGTCGCGGCCCAGCGCGGCGAGGCGGTCGGGACCGTCGGCGTGATCGACCCGGATGACGTCCTGCTCGATGATCGGGCCGTCGTCGAGCTCGGCGGTCACGTAGTGCGCGGTCGCGCCGATCAGCTTCACCCCGCGGGCGTGTGCCTGGTGGTAGGGCCGGGCGCCGGAGAAGCTCGGCAGGAACGAATGGTGGATGTTGATCGCCCGGCCGGCGAGCAGCGCGCACAGCTCAGGGGAGAGGATCTGCATGTAGCGGGCGAGGATCACCAGGTCGATCCGCTCCCGCTCGATGATCTCCCGGATCCCCTGCTCCTGGCGGTCGCGGGTGGTCGGGTCGACCGGCAGGTGATGGAACGGGATGCCGTAGGAGTCGGCGAGGTCGGCGAAGTCGGGATGGTTCGACGCGACGGCGGGGATGTCGATGTCGAGCAGTCCCGACCTGTGCCGGTAGAGCAGATCGTTGAGGCAGTGTCCGAACCGGCTCACCAGGATCAGTACGCGAGGGCGAACCGCCAGGTCATGGACCCGCCAGTCCATCGCGAACGGGCGGGCGACGGGGGCGAAGCCGGCCCGCAGCGCGTCCAGGGCGAGACCCGGTTCCTCGGCGACGACGTGCACCCGCATGAAGAACCGGCCCGAGCCGGTGTCGCCGAACTGGGCGGCATCGGCGATGTTGCCACCGGCGCCGGCGAGAAAGGCGGAAACCGCCGAGACGATCCCCAGCCGGTCGGGGCAGGACAGCGTCAGGACGAACTCGCCGGCCGCCGTCCGGGCGGCGGGGCCGGTCGGTGGCCCGGGGGAGCGGCCGGGATCGGCGGAACGCGGCGTCGCGCCGCGGTCTTCAGGGATGGGCACAGCCCTTCCTACCTCGGCACGACCGGCCACCCCCGGCGCGGCGCACCGGTCCTTGCGCACCTTGCCGCAGCCAGAGCGGCGGCGTGGGCCGGTGTGCTACTCAGCGCGGCTTGCGGCCCTGCATGCCTCTCGTGCGCGGCCGCCGGCCGGCGGGGAAGGCGCCTGGTCCGGTTCGTACCGCGGGGCGGCGTCGCCCGGCTGCGAGCGAGCGGCGCCCGCGATGGTGCCTCACGGTGCGTCCGGCGCCGGTGGCACCGGCGTGCCGTCGAGGTGCGGGACGGTGATGGCGGTGAGCAGCAGGCCCCGGTCTGCGAGCCAATGGCCGTCGAACCCGGTGAGCTCGCCGCCGTCGAGCGTCGGCCCGGTCACCAGCAGCTTCGCGGTGAACGTGCCGCGGGCGGGCACCGCGGCCGCCGGGCCGGCAAGCACCGTGCCCGGGTCGATGGTGAGGGCGGCGTCCTCGAAGCCGAGCCAGCGCTGGGCCAGTGGGAACCACGCCTTGTACACCGACTCCTTGGCGCTGAACAGCAGCCGGTCCCAGTGCACGGTGGGTCGGGTTTCGGTGAGGGTGGCGAGCCAGCCCTCCTCGGCCGGGACGGTGATCTGCGCCGTGACGCCCTTGGGGTTGGGCTCGTTCGGCTCGGCGTCGACGCCGATCGTGCGCAGCTGGCCGGCGAACGCCACCGCCGCCGCCCGGTAGCCGGCGCAATGGGTGATGCTGCCGACCACTCCGGCCGGCCACTGGGGTGCGCCGCGATTGCCCGGCAGAATCGGCGCCGGCGGCAGGCCGAGGCCGGCCAGTGCCTGGTGCGCGCAGATTCGGGCGGTGGTGAACTCGCGGCGCCGCTTGTCGACAGCGCGAGCGAGCAGCGCGGCCTCCTCGGGGAACAGCACGGCGCTCGGGTCGTCCTCGAAGGCCTCGACGGCGATGGCCGCATCCGGCAGCAGACTGGCCAGCATCGCGGTCAGCATCGCGGTCAGTGCCGCGCCGTCGACGGCGACTGCGACGCCGCCCGGCGTGGCGCCCCCTCGGCGACGACCGGTTCCGGCGGGTAGGGCAGGATCTGCCGCGGGCCGGCGAAGGGCCGACCGTAGGCCTCCCACGCGATGCGTTCCCGCGGATACCCCATCGAGACCTCCTCGAAGCGGACGCCGTCATACCAGGTCGTGCGGGGGATGTGCAGGTGGCCGTAGACGACCGCCGCCGTGCGGACACGCCGGTGCCAGTCGGCGGTGGACGTCGTCCCGCACCACAGCGCGAAGGTCGGGTAACGCAGGATGTCCGTGGGTTGCCGCACGAGCGGCCAGTGGTTGACGAGCACCGTCGGCACGGCCGGGTCGAGGGCGGCGAGCCGCTCGGCGGTGTAGGCGACCCGGGTCCGGGACCAGTCGTCGATGGTGGGATACGGATCGGGGTGCAGCAGCCACTCGTCGGTGCACACCACCCCGGTCTCCCGGGCCAGGGCGAGGGCCTGCTCCTTCGTCGCCGTGCCCGCCGGGCGGAAGCTGTAGTCGTACAGGGCGAACAGCGGCGCGATGACCACCGGACCGCCCTCGCCCGTCCACACCGGGTACGGATCCTCTGGCGTGACCACGCCGAGGCCACGGGCGACCTCGACCAGGTGGCGGTACCGTGCCTCGCCGCGCAGCCGCAGGGGATCGTGCTTCGGCGTCCACAGCTCATGGTTACCGGGCACCCAGATCACCTTGGCGAAACGTTCGGTGAACAGCCGCCAAATCGCCTCGATCTCGCTGGCGACCTCGGCCACGTCGCCGGCGAGAATCAACCAGTCCTCCGGCGAGCCCGGCTCGATACCCTCGACAATCAGGCGGTTTTCGGAATAACCAACATGAATATCACTGACGGCCATCAGCCGACCGGGCGGCGCCGGCGACTCCGCGGGGGACACGTTGAAAAGCCTACCGGCGCGCACCGGCATGTGTCCGCCCGTCGGTCGAACCACGGTCGTCTCCCGCCCGACAACGCGGCCCCGACAGCACGGCGGCCCCGACAGCACGGCGGCCCCGACAACGCGGCCCTGACAGCACGGCGAGGGCGGCGTGGGTCGGGCCGGACCGGCACCGGCGGGCGGGGCGGATGTTCACGACGACCGGACATCGGGCATGCCGTCAGGGATCATCGTCCCCTTGGCCGACGACCGACCGGCCTCCCGGGGACCGACCTGGAGTGGAGTGGATGATGGGTGACAGCTTCGGTACGACGCTGCTCGTCGTCCTTGGCGTGCTCGTGGCCCTCGGCCTCGCGCTGGCAGTGGCCGCCCTGGTCGTCATACGCCGGTACGACCTGCCGTTGCGCGGCACCGTGGCGACCCTGGCCAGCCTCGCCTATGTCGTCTCGCCGGTCGACGCCATCCCCGAGATCCCGTTCGGGCCGATCGGGCTGATCGACGACGCCATGGTGATCATCGGTGCGGTTCTGTACGTCCGCGGCCTGATCGCCGCCCGTCGCGACCCTGACCCGGCCGGGCTTGGCCATCCGGGCCGCGCCCCCCGTGATCTGCCTCACCAGCCGACGCCGCGGCTGCCCCGCGGACGCCGCGGCGTTCGCCGCTGACCATGCCGCCGCCCGTCGGCTCGCCGCCGTCGCCCGCGACCCGTCGCCCGCGGGCTGCGGGCTGCGGGCTGCGGGCAGGTCGGTGCGGAACACCGCAGGGGACGGTCCTGTTGCCCAGGGCATGACCTCCGCCACGTTCGCGATCACCTGGGATTACCGCTGCCCGTTTGCGCGCAACGCGCATGAACATGTGCTCACCGGTCTTGCGGCCGGCGCCGACTGGAATGTCGGCTTTATTCCATTCTCGCTGGGGCAGGCGCATGTCGAGGAGGGACAGCCCAGCGTCTGGGAGAAGCCCGAGCAGGATTCCGGCATTCTCGCGCTGCAGGCCGGCGTCGTGATCCGGGATGAATACCCCGACCTGTTCCCCGCGGCACATCGCGCGTTGTTCGCGGCCCGCCACGACGAGGGCCGGCATCTGGAGGACCGCGCGGTCATCCGGGAGACGCTGACCGCGGTCGGGCTGCCCGCCGACGAGGTGCTCGCCCGGGTCGACGACGGCGGGCTGGCCCGGGTGCAGGCCGAGCATGAGCGCTACGTCGCCTCCCACGCCGTCTGGGGTGTGCCCACGTTCATCGCCGACGACCAGGCGGTCTTCGTGCGGCTGATGAACCGGGCGCCGCTCGGAGCCGAGGCGGCGCCGTCGGTCCGGGCGGTGGAGCGCGTCGTGGACCTGCTGACCGGATGGCCGGAGCTCAACGAGTTCAAGCACACCTCCATCCCCCGCTGAATCCGTCTTCGGGCTGAGCGCCCGTCTTCGGGCTGAGCGTCCTCGTCGGGCTGGCAGACGGCGGATTCAGACGTCGAGACCGTAGCCGCGTGCGATCTCGGCGAGGCCGGCGACGCCGCCCTCGCCGAGCGCGCGAAAATGCCAGCCGCCGCCGTCGCGGTGCAGTTCACCGAACAGCATCGAGGTGTCCCGCGCGGCGGTGGTCGACAGGTCGTAGCGCACCAGTTCGTCGCCGGTGTCGGTGTTGACGATCCGGATGTACGCGCCGTGCACATCGCCGAAACTCTGGTGCCGGTAGTCGGCGTTGTGGATGCTCACCGGGAACACGATGCGGGTGATCGCACTGGACAGCAGGTCGAGCCGCACCTCGATCTGCTCGTCGTCGCCCGCGCCCTCCCCGGTGAGGTTGTCGCCGCGGTGCACGATCTCCCCGCGCGGACTGCTCAGATTGTTGTAGTAGACGAAATAGCTAAGGCTGGGTGCCCGGTCGCTTTCCTGCAGGGCGATCGCACTCGCGTCCAGGTCAAACTCCTCCCTTCCTGGACGGTTTGGATCCCAGCCGAGACCAACCGTGATGTGTGTGAGTATTTCGGTGGATTCGGCAAGGGCGACACTGCCGCCCTTGGCGAGATCAATGCCCACTGTTCTCCGTTTCCGCGGCTTTCGCCGATCGATCGGCCGGACCGGTGAACGGTCCGAGACATGTGATCAGCCAAGCACAGACGGACGCCGCCGGTAAGCGCATCACCGAGACTCCGCTGTCGCCAGGGGGGCGACCACTTCGGCCGGCGGGTCGACCGCCGTCGTCCGAGCCGACGGTGGCCCGTCGTCCGCGCCGGCGGTGGTGCCGGTGCCGCGGACGGTCGGTCACCGGATGGTGGGGGCGGGTTCGACGCGGCGCCGATCCGGATGATTTCGCTCACTCTCTGGCGGCTATCGGTTCCACTGCGCACCGAAAAATTGCCCCCGATGCCCGCGGCGCCGACGTCGCGGGCGCGGAAGGGCCCGGATTGGCTAACGTCGGCAGACGTGGATCACCTACCACTGCTCGTTGGCTCCGGCGATATCGCCCGGGCCCTGGGCCTCACCCGTCAAGCCGTCGATCATCGGCTCCGGGTCGATCCGGCCGCGCCGCGCCCCGCCGCGGTCGTGAACCGCACCGCGACCTGGGGCGGTACCCGAATCTGGTGGCGGGAGGAGATCGACCGATGGCTGCGCCTCGAACCCGAACACTGGGAAGTGCGCGGAGTGTAGGTGCCCTCGCCGCCGGTTGACGGAAAGCAGGGAAGGCGAGCTGGCAGCCTGCCTGGGCAGTGGCGGTATGCGCAGCGGCGCCATCCGGGTGATGGTGCGTTGACCTCTGATTGATGCTCCCGGCATCTCGGGCATCGCCATCCGGGCGGTCGGCTGCTAGCGTTTGGTGACACCGTCCACAGGATGGCGGTGGCCCGGGGGCGCGGTCATGTTAATCGAAGGTTCGCGATGAAGAGCTACTTCTTCGTCTCCTATGCCGGCAAAGAGGACCGTCGCTGGGTCCAGCGCTTTCACGCCGACCTGGAGTACGAGCTGCGGCTGCTGGTCGGCCCGGCCGTCGGTGGAATCCTTGATACCCGGCCGCGGCCCGGCATGGACGCGGACCTCGCCCTCGCCGCGGGCGCCGGCCGTATCCGTTCGATGGTCGCGCTCTGCTCCGACCCGTTTTTCAAAGATGCTTGGTGCGGACGGGAATGGGAGGTCTTCGGCGCCCGCGTCGAGAACTTCAGCAAGGCCGGCGCGACCAGGCTGGAGGACGGATTCCTGCGGGTGCTGTGGCGCCCGAACCACGACCCGGTGCCGCCGTCCGCGCGCACGGCCCTCACCGATGCGCAGATCGGCCTGCCCGAGATCTACGGTCAGCACGGGTTGCTGTGGCTCATGCGCTACAAGCTGCGCGGGCCAAGCGGGTACTACGCGTTCGTCCGGCTGTTCGCCGCCCGGATCATCGCCGCCCAGCAGATCGATCTTGACTCGCTGCCCGAGCTCGCGATCCGCGCGGCCGGGGCCGCCTTCGGCTCCCACGGCCTCGACGGCACGGAGCACGCATCAATCGCCGCCCCGGCGGCACCCGACCGTCGCCCGCCGGGCGGCGCGGCGGTCCGGCCGGCGGGGCCGGGATCATTCAGCCCGGCCGCGGGCCGCTCCCGCGGATCCCGCTCCGCGCCGGGCCTCGACGAGAATGCCGAGCCCAATGGCGTTGCGCTCAACGGCGTTGCACCTAATGGTGTCGAGCGCAACGGCGTCGACGGCAGCGACCGAGGGCGGGGCACCGCCGGTCGGCGTGGCACGGGACGGCGTGGCACGGGACGGGGCGGCACGGGACGGGGCGACACGGGACGAGGCGACACGGGACGAGGCGACACGGGGCCGGGCGGTGTGGGCCGGGATGAGGCAGCCGTCCAGAGCCAGACCGGGCCGGGCCTGGCATCGGCCGAAGGGGAGCGCGGGGTCGAAGAGTTCGTGACGGCGCCGCTCGCGGCGCCCGTGGATCCGCCGTCGGCGCCACGGCGGATTGCTCTGAGCTATGTCGGGGCCGACCAGCAGTGGGCCGACTGGCTCGAACAACTGCTGCGTCGCGGCTGCCACGAGGTCCGGCAGGTCAGGTGGGCGCACAGCCGTGGTGAGCGGCTCGCCGAGACCGTGGACCACATCGCCGCGTGGGATCCGCAGGTCACGGTCGTGCTGCTGTCGCGGCACTACCGGGCGCCCCGTCCCGAGCATCCAGGTACCACGGAGACCGAGGCGTGGGAGCGGCTCGGCATGAAAGGTCCGCTGGCCGGTCGCGTCGTTCGCGTCACCATAGATCCTCAGCCGTTGCCCGAGCCGCTGCGCACCCTGCGGACGCTGGACCTCAGCGGTCTGGAACCGGCGGCGGTCAACGAGCTCCTGATGGAGGTACAGGCCGGGGGTGCGTGGTGAGCCCCGTCCCCGCCTTCGGCCGCCCGGGCCGCCTGCCCGGGCAGGCACCGCCCGTGTGGCGTAGCCGCCGGGAGAACGAGCTGTTCGTCGGCCGGGACGATGAGCTGGAACGCGTCTGGGATGGCCTGTGCCGGCACGGCCACCTCGTCGTCGTCCCCGAGGGCGACCTGTCCGACATCGGGGAGACGGAGCTCGCCGCGGAGTACCAGCATCGTTACAAGCTGCGTTACGACGTCGCCTGGTGGGTGGACTGCAGTCCGGGACACGACATCGCCGCCCAGCTCGCCCAGCTCGCCGACCAGGCCCGTGCCCGGCTGGCCGAGTGCGCCGCCGACGCCGTGCCGGAACCCGGCGAGGGCTGGCTGCTCATCTTCGCGGGCGTGGACAGTCCCGAGGATGTCGAGCCCCACCTGCCGGGCGGCGGCGCGCACTGCCTCATCGTCGCAGACCGGACGGTGGACTCCTGGCGGGATCGGACAGTGCCCATCGGGCCGCTGCGGCGACCCGAGTCGGTCATGCTGCTCACCAGCGCCGCACCCATGGTCGATCCGGCCACCGCCGCCAGCTTCGGGGAGCGGCTCGGCCACCGGCCCGCGCTGTTGGCCGAGCTCGCCGGCTACCTGATCCGGGAGACGATGGTGACCCCGGAGCTCTGCCAGCGCCTGTTCGAGATGGCGGAGGCCCGGCCCGGCCCACCTGCCGTCGTCGAGGCTCCCCCCGGCTCCTCGAACGGCGCGGTGCCGGTCGTCGGGGGAGATCCGCGCGCCAAGGGGGATCCACCCGGCGAAGCAACGCCGACGGCCCCACGGGGCGACGTCTCGGGTTCCCCCGCTCAGGCAGCCGAGGGCGCGATCGCCGTGGCCGGCGGCGACGGCGGCGCCCTCGAGCAGCCGGCGGGCGCCCGGGAGGTCGACGCGCTGGTGGCGGCGTTGATGCAGGTGGAGTACATCGCCGACGTCGTCGGCTTCGAGCACTGGCAGGCAGAGCTGACCCGCCTGAGTGGGCGCACTGTCGTGCTGACCTCGCGGTGGCTCGCCGTCCGCCTGACCACTCTGGTCACCGAGGCCGTCCGCCAGCCGGGCCCGGGGATGCTCGACGCGCTCGTCCAGTCGCTGGAACTCGTCGCGTCCCGGGATGACCGGGCGGTCGCCGTGGTCCGCCGGCTCGTCAGCGAGCAGGCCACCGGGCGGGCCGGTGGCCTCGAGCCGTTCGCCGATGCTGCGTCGCAGGCGTCCGCGTCCGCCCATCGGTTCGACTCCTGGCCGCTCGCCGACGGGGCGGTGTCGTCCGCGCCGCCCCCGACCCGCGGGCCGGCCGGGGCGGACGCCTACTACTTCTTCACCAGCCACGCCCACCGCCATGACCGGGACCGTGTCGTCACCTTCCATCGGGAGCTCGAGGCGGAGCTGCGGCGAAAGGCCCGTCGGCGGGTCGAGCCGGCGGGATTTCTCGACGCCGAACGGATGGGCGGCGGGGAACACTGGCCGACCGCGCTGCGCGAAGCCGTGCGGACCGCGCCGGTGCTGGTAGCCCTGTGGTGCGACGACTATTTCGAAAGCGAGTGGTGCGGGCAGGAGTTCGGGGTCTTTCAGGAACGGATCCGCCGGGCGACCGGGCCGGGGGGGAAACCGCCGGCGGGCATTATTCCGGTGCCGTGGCTGGTACGGGAGGCGGAGGTGCCCGAGGCCGCACAGGAGCTGCACATCGCGCCGATCGAGCTAGGTCGGAAATACGACAACATGCCTGTCCTGGATCTGATGCGACATCCGGTGGCGTTCGCGGAGTATGTGAGTCTGTTGGCCTACCGGGTCATGGATGTTGCTCGCGACCAGCTGCCTCCGTTGGCAGCCGACGCGGCCGACCGCGTGCGTTCCCCGTTCCATCCCGAGTCGTGATGTACCGAACAGAATCGGTCGCCCGGCCGTCGGCGCGTCGCGGCTCGGGAGCGGAATCCTGGGACCGTCGAGGAAAGAATGCGGTCCGGTTGGAGCTGGTTGCTGTGGACGTGAGAGGCGCGGGTGTGACGGTGGGGCGGGCGGGCTGTCGTGGAATGCGAACCGAGGGGCATCGGTGACCCCTTTCTTCCTTGTGCATCATGCCCTCGCCGGCGGCGACGGCAGCTATGTTCGGCGTTTCGCCGACGACGTGCAGAACGGCGTCTACGAGTGGCTCGGCCACCGCGAGGAGTTCACCGGTGGCGTGGCTGGCACCGAGGCGTCCACGGTGGGTTCACCGGGTTCGGTGGGTTCGGCGGGGCAGCCGAGCCCGCAGGTGCTGTTGTGCCCGGTGCTGGTGGCGCTGTACTCCGACGCGTACTTTGCCGACTCGCAGTGCCGACTCGAATGGTCGCTGTTCCGGGAGCGGCTGCGCTGGCACCAGCACTTCACCGGGCGTCACTCGCCGGCGCTGATCGGCGTCCCCTGGTCCATCCGGGCGGTCTCGCCCCCGGCGCCGATCCGACAGGAGGGCATGATCGACGGTGACTTCGGCGCGGAGTTCGCCGCGGGTGGCGCGTTGCGGCTGATCCGCGCGGCCCCCGCCTCGCCCTGCTACCGGCAGCTGGTCGCGTCCGTCGTCGAGTTGATCACGCAGGTCCGAGCGGACGGGCCGCCGTCGCTGTCCGAGCGCGACGCCGAGCTGGTCCAGCTTTCCGGCCGGACCGCCTGGGCGAGCGGACCGGTCGCCCAGGATCCGCAAGAGCCCGCACCACGTGCGGCGTTCCGTCCCGGCTGGGAACGCCGGTGGCGGATGGCCGATCCCGAGCACACCCGCCGGCCCATCCTGCGTCGAGCCGGCGTTGCGGAAAGGGGCGAAGACGATGACTGAGGCCACCCTGGGGCCGGACCCCGCCATCGAGACGCCGGCGCACATCGTCACCTTCTACTCGTTCAAGGGTGGCGCCGGGCGCACGATGGCGGTGGCGAACGTAGCCTGGCTGCTCGCCGCGTCCGGCAAGCGGGTGCTCACCGTCGACTGGGATCTGGAATCCCCCGGCCTGCACCGCTACTTCCGCCCCTTCCTGCAGAACAAGGAGCTCGACAGCAGCGACGGCGTCACCGAGATGCTGGAGAATTTCATCCGGGAGATCGAGCGCCTGCAGAACGGGCATCCGGGGCAGCCGGAGCCCGCCGGCCCGCCGGACGAGGCCGCGGTGGCAGAGATCATCTCCCGTTACAGCGACTTCCGGTACGACGTCGAGAACATCGAGTGGTCGGGTTTTCCCGCCGGGGGGCGCATCGACTTCCTCGGCCCAGGCCGACAGACGACCAGGAATTCCGTCGTCGCGGTCGCGTTGCCCTGGACGGAGTTCTTCGACGAGGCCGACGGGCGGGCCTACGTCGCCGCGCTGCGCGAGCGTATGCGCTTCGCCGGGTACGACTACGTCCTCATCGACAGCCGGACCGGCACGTCCGACGCGGCGGGCATCTGCACGCAGCTGCTGCCGGACACGGTGGTGGTCGGCTTCGCGCTGAACAACCAGTCCATCGACGGCGGCGCCGAGGTGGCGCACCAGATCCGCGACGGCGAGCGGCCCATCCGTGTCCTGCCGGTTCCGATGCGGGTGGAGGACACCGAGCAGCGCAAACAGGAGCTCCGCCGGCGGGCGGCCTTCCAGGCGTTCCGTCCGGCGCTGACCGACCTGTGCGGCCCCAGCCAGGAGGCGCAGCGGGCCCGGCTGATCGAGCTGGAGGTCCCCTACAAGGCCGCCTACGCCTACGAGGAGGTGCTGGCCACCTTCCTCGAGGATCCCGCGAGCCGTTCCGGGGTGCAGGCCGCCTACCGGGTGCTGGCCGGGGTGATCACCGGGGAGGGGCCGGTCGACGCCCGACCCGTTCCCGAGGAGGAACGGCAGCGGGTGCTGTGGGCCTTCGAGCAGTACGGGCCGCCCGCCCCGCGCTCGGTGGCGGTCTTCGGCGCGCCGGAGGACCGACCCTGGGTCGACTGGCTGGTCTCCGTGCTCGGCCCGACCGGGGTGCAGGTGCGCTCGGTACCCCCGACCTCGCGGGCCGCGACGGACTTCCCCGCGGTCGACGCGCTCGTCGTCGTCGGTTCCCCGAACCTCGGCTCGGACACCCCGGGCGAGGCGGCGCTGCGCGCGGTGGTGCAGGCCCGGGGACGCGCCGGGGTGGGG
>NZ_JAMPTM010000011.1 GCF_025403375.1 Frankia gtarii | reverse complement strand
TACCCGAATCGGGGTGGGGCGGGGGGCCCGAGTGGTCGGTGCGCAGGGAGCACATCGGTTGTCGGGGTGCCACCGGTACCGGGACCAAGGTCCCATCGCACCACCCGTGTGAGCCAGATTCGGAGGAATGTCCCCCCCATCCCGGGTAGACCCCGGCAGAGTCGAGACCGAATGACCCCCATCGGGGGTCCGCGATGTGGCGTGCACAACCTCTTGGCCCTCGAGGGGAGGGGATACGGAACTCGGTATTCCTGCCGAAGGGCTCGATGGTGTCACGAAACCTCCTCGAAACGGCGTTAACCGGATCACCGGTGCCGGGGGCACTCCCGCGGTACCCACCTGGGTGGCCCGGACGTGCCTGGGTAGGTGCCATGACACACTTCGTCCCCAGCTCAGCGACAGAGTGCAACAGATAGGTGCTTGTCACGCAACGGCTTGTTGCGCCCCTCGATACGGATGCGGCCCGGAGGTTGACGGTGGAGGCTGAACGGCAACGCAATGATGCGCTGGACCAGCTGGCAGACATGCTCCAGTCTTTGATCGGAGATAACGAGACCAACATCAGCAGGCTGGCAGAAAGGACGGGATTCAAAAGGCAGCAGGTATCTCGGGCGGTCAACGGTCGGGAGGTACCTTCACCGGACCTCTCCGATGCCCTGGATGTCGTTCTCCCCTGCGGGGGGGCGATTAGGCGGCTGCGTGACGTCGCCGACCGGGAAAAGCGGGCGCGACGCCTCGGCGTCGTGCCTCCGATGAGAAAACCGACCGATGAATACGTTCCGGCACCGGAGGGGATGCTCGTAGCCAATGGTGCACGGACAATCGATCAAGGGGTGATTTCCACGAACCGGCGAGAGTTCGCGGCTCTACCCGCGCTGCCCGCCCTGTCCGCGCTGGCGGTCTCCACCCGGCAGCGCATCGAGATCGGCAGCGCCTCCGACCGCACGCTCGACGAGCTGGAGTCCGACGTCGACGAGATCGCGCAGGTCTACGGCTCGGCCCCGCACGCCGCCCTGCTCGGCGAGGTGGCCGGGCGCTGGAAGCAGATCGAGGCGATCCTCGACGGCCGGATGTCCGCGAGCACCCGCAGCCGGGTGACGTTGATCGGCGGCCAGCTCACCTACTTCCTCGGCCGGCTGGCCTTCAACACGGATGACTTCCGTTCCGCCCGCCGGTTCGCCGGCCTCGCCGGAACGTACGCGAACGAGATCAATGAGCCCGTTCTCATCATGTCGGTCGCGGCCCTGCAGAGCTCTATCGCTTATCACACACAGCGCTATCGCCAGGCCATTGCCGCGCTGAGCATCGTCCGCCATGTGAACCACCCGTACATGGACGCGAGAATGGCCGCCTACGAGGCGCGGGCCTACGCGAAGGCGGGCGACAACGACAACGCCCGGCGCGCGCTGAACCGGATGGAGGCGGCGTCCTGCACGATGGCACCGATGCCGGGAGAAACTCCGGTCGGTCCGGCGGCGGTTGCCATGTTCCGATCCGGAGTGGCTATCACGATGGGCGACGCCGACATGGCCCGTGAATGGGCGCCGATCGCGGTCGCCGGTTACCGGCGAAGGGGCGCCGACTTCACCGTCGAGGAATCACATCACGCCTCGATGTCCGACGCCTCGCAACATCTCCTCGGTCCCGACGCGGAACCCGAGGAAGCGGCCCGGATCGCCATGGCGGTAATGTCGTCTGCGCCGGCGGAACTGACGCACACCGTGAAAGCTCGACTGCGGCAGTGCGCCTCGTCGTTTTCTCCGGAACATCATCGGCTGCCCGCGGTTTCCTCCTTTCTCGAGGCGTGCCGGACGCTGCCGGCCGGAACGCCGGTATGACGACGAAAGAGGCGGCCGTAACGGCCATTCCGACACTCACCACGAAGCGCCTCGTTCTGCGTCCGCTCGATAATGCCGACATTCCCGGTTTCGTCGAGATCTGGTCCGATCCCGAGTTCACCCGCTACATCGGTGGACGATCCGATCCGGACAGCGTGTGGCCTGCGATGGCCGGCAACATCGGCTGCTGGGCGCTGACCGGCGTGGGCCCCTGGGCCGCCGTGGAACGATCGACCGGTTCGCTCGTCGGGCGGGCCGGGCTGCTGTGGACCGAGGCCGGCCGGCCCGGCGTCGAGGCCAGCCGGCCCGGCGTCGAGGCCGGCTGGTTCATCCGCCGCGACCGCTGGGACCGGGGCTACGCGCGCGAGGCGGCCAGCGCCGCCATCGGCTGGGCCTTCGCGCAGCGGCCCGACCTCGACGAGGTCGTCGCGGTCATCCTGTCGGACAACACCGCGTCGGTCCGCGTCGCCGAACGGCTCGGCATGACCCCGAAGCGCCTGGAGTTCATCCACGGCGAGGACCATGCCGTCCACACGATCAGCCAGGCTGACTGGACCGCCGCCCTGCGCGGCCTGCCCGCCGTGCCCGCGCAGGGCAGGCAGAACGCGCGCTGACAACTCGACATCCGAGGCGCCGACCACACGAGCACCGACACCCGAGCACCGCGAACATCGCGAACACCGCGAACACCGCCACGCGAGCACCGACATACGAGCACCGCGAACACAACGCAGCGAAACACAACGGGACACCACGCAACGCGACAAGAGCGGTGGCCGGGCCCCGGATCACCACCGGGCCCGGGCCGCCACCGTAGCCAACGGTCACCCACGAACCAACGGTCACCCACGCAGGCAGGCAAGCAGGCCGGCGGGCAGGCAGACAGACCCCCGAGCAACGGCGGTCGCCCCAGCCTCAGGCAGCCAACCCCGCGGTTCGGCCTACCTGCGCGACGAGGAGCCGCTGCCGGGCCCCGCGGCAAGGCCGGCCAGGACGACCGCGACCGCGCCGCGACTGACCGCGGTGGGCACGGGCAGCGCGGCCGCCGCCTGGGTCAGGCCCCGCACCAGAAAGTAGAGCTCGTCGACGGAGACGTCCGCGCGAGCCACCCCCGCGTCCTGCGCGCGGCGCAACACGGCGTCGACGGCGTCGCGCAGCCGGCGGGCCGCGCCCGCCGCGCCCGGGGGGAGCTGGTCGGGGACCCCGAGCAGGTTCGCCAGCGTCACCTTCGTCGCACCCCGCTCGATCATCGCGGTCACCAGCTCGGCGAGCGCCGGACCCGGCGCGGGCGCGGCCACGAGCGTGCGCGCGTGCGCGACGAGGTCGTCGAAATGCCGGACCAGCGTCGCCTCGACGAGGTCGGCCTTGGTGGGGAAGTGGCGGAACACTGTCGCGACGCCCACCCCGGCCCGCCGGGCCACCTCCTCCGTCGATGCCTGCGCGCCGAGCTCGCCGAACACCTCCTCGGCGGCGACGAGGATGCGCTCGCGGTTCAGCCGGGCGTCCACCCGCATCCGCGACCACCCTTCACCCGACATCGGCCCCCCGCCGTCCGTCGTATCACTCGTCGTCACCGCGGCGGTGTAAACGAAGCGGCCACTTCGGTTAGGATCCGAAGTCATCACTTCGTTTCTGCCACCGGAGGCACCGATGACAACTGTCGCCACGCCCGCCGAGGTCTTCCACGCGCTCGCCGACGCGGTGCCGCGGCTCGTACTCGGCGACCGCTCCCAGCTCGATCGGCTGGTCGCGCTGTACGCCGAGCACACCGACGTCCGCCATCCGTTCGCCCCGTTTCCGGCCGAGCCGCTGCGTACCCGCGACGACCTGCGTCGGCACTTCGGCGCGGCGACGGCGACGACCGACGGGGTTGAGAGCTTCGCCGCGGTCGGCCGGACGGTGCACGCCACCGCCGACCCGGAGGTCGTCATCGGCGAGTTCCGCTATGTCGGCCACGCCCACGCCCACGCCGACGCCGACGCCCACGCCGACGCCGACGACTTCGACGTCGCGTGCATCTTCGTGCTGCGGGTGCGCGACGGGCAGATCGTCGAGTCCCGCGACTACACCGACGCCGTCGGGTTCGCCCGGGCGTTCGGCCGGCTCGACGAGCTTGCCGCGGCCCTCGCGGCCTGACCGTGCCTCAGGCAGACGGGGACGTGAACTCCGGCTGGTCGATCAGCCGCAGCCAGGAACCGTCCGGCTGACGGCGCACCACCTGGGCGCGGGCGCCGGCGCCGTCCTTCGGCGGGGTCGAGGTCAGGGCGATGTCGCCGCTGGCCAGGGTCGGCAGGGGCGCCTCCTGTTCGAACGGCGGCAGGTGCGGCAGTGCCGTCGCCCAGAAGGCGCGGATGGCCTCGCGGCCCACTGTCACGCTGCCCGGCGGGTAGGCCATTACCGCGTCCGGTTCGTAGAGCGCCGCGATGCCCTCGGCGTCGCGGGCGTTGACCCGCTCGACGAACAGCCGGGTGATGTCCTCGGGCTGCCAGGCCTTGTCGCGTTCCGACATGTGTCCACCTCCGTGGGGAGTCCTGGTTCTGGTCCGTACCGGTGTGTGGCAGTTCCAGGATCGCCGGCCCGTCCAGGATCGCCGGCCTGTCCAGGATCGCCGGCCCGGTAGGCAGACGTCCAACAGATGATCCGTATGCGATCTAGAACCAGAGCTGATGGTGCCGGAGGCTCGGGTGGATACTGGTGGACGGAGGTGGTGCACGATGCCCGTCGAGCTCAACCACACCATCGTCGTCGCCCGGGACCGGCGCGAATCCGCCGAGTTCCTGGCCGACATCCTGGGCCTGTCCGTCGGGGCGCCGACCGGCCCGTTCCTGCCCGTGGCCACCGGCAACGGCGTCACGCTCGACTTCGCCACCAGCGACGAGCCGACCATCACCGCGCAGCACTATGCCTTCCTCGTCTCCGAACCGGAATTCGACGCGATCTTCGATCGGATCCGGCGGGCCGACATCGACTACTGGGCCGACCCCACTCGGCAACACCCCGGTGAGATCTACCATCGAGGCGGCGGCCGCGGCGTGTACTTCCCCGACCCGTCCGGTCATTTCCTGGAGATCCTCACTCCCGCCGGCGGATGAACCGACCGCGCGCGATCCTGCTCGACTTCTACGGCACCGTCGTGGCCGAGGACGACGACGTGGTGGCCGCGGTCTGCCGCAGCATCCAGCGGACCGCGACAGCCCGCGTAGACGACCCGGCCGCGATCGGCCGACACTGGTCGGATGTCTTCGCCCGGCTGTGCGCGGCCGCGGCGGGCCCCGCGTTCGCCACCCAGCGAGAGCTGGAGCGCCGGTCGTTGCGGGACACGATCCAGCGCTTCGGCTCGGACGCCGACGAGGAACCACTCAGCCGGCGACTGTTCGACTACTGGCGACGACCCGCGCTCCTCCCCGACGCCGCGGCCTTCCTGGCGGAGATCGGCGTGCCGGTCTGCCTTGTCTCGAACATCGACCGCGCCGATCTCGACGCGGCGATCGACGCCCACGGACTCCGGGTGGACGCAGTCGTCACGAGCGAACAGGCACGGGCCTACAAGCCGCGGCCGGAACCGTTCCGGCTCGCGCTCGACCACCTCGGCCTCGCACCGGGCGAGGCCTGGCACGTAGGCGATTCGCTCACCGCCGACGTGGCCGGCGCGAACGCGCTCGGCATTCCCGTCGTCTGGGTGAACCGCAGACGCCGGCACCGTCCGGCATGGGCGTCCCTCACCGCCGAGGTCACGGACCTCGCATCGGTCGGGGAGCTGGTCCGGTGAGCCCAGACGTCGTGGGCCCCGGGTTACGGCGCCCGTCGGCCGGTGGTCGCCCGTCGGCCGGTGGTCGCCCGTCGGCCGGTGGTCGCCCGTCGGCCGGTGGTCGCCCGTCGGCCGGTGGTCGCCCGACTGCCGGTGGTCGCCCGACTGCCGGTGACGGCGCGTCCCGGGGCGGCCATGCGGGCGGCGCGAGTGAGCAGATACTCGAAGATCGCCATATGGGACGCCGGAAAGAGGCGGGCGACGGCGTCGACCGTCCTGGCCTGGCGCGTGATGATCACTCGGGCCTTGCGGGCCTCGACCGCGGCGAGGATCTCCCGGGCGGCGGCGTCGGCCGGGTAGCTCAACAGTTTCGCGAAGTCCCGCCGGCCCGCCTCCGCCTCGTCGCTCGGCACGTCCCCCGCCACCCGTGCCGTCTCGGCGAGTCGGGTGCGAACCCCCCCGGGGAACACGGCCGTGACGCCGACCCGGCCGGCCAGCTCGTGGCGCAGAGCGTCGGTGAAGCCGCGGACGGCGAACTTGCTCGCCGAGTACGCCGTCTGGCCGGGTGGTCCGATGAGCCCGAACAGGCTCGAGACGTTGACGATGTGGCTGCCCGGACTGGCGAGCAGGGCCGGCAGGAGCAGACGGGTGAGCCGCACGGGCGCGCGGAAGTTGACGGCCATCACCCAGTCGAACTCCTCCAGCGTGAGGTGTTCGAAGCCGCCGCCGAACGCGACGCCGGCGTTGTTGACCAGCAGTGTCACCTCGGGATGGGCGGCCAGGACACGGGCCGCCGCGGCATCGACGGCATCGACGTCGGCGAGATCGACGGTCAGGGAATCGACCAGCAGCTGTGGCTGGCGGGCACAGATCCTGGCGGCCACGGCCTCCAGGCGCGGTGCGTCGCGATCGAGCAGCACCAGGTTGCTGCCGCGCCCGGCCAGTCCGTAGGCCATCTCCTCCCCCATGCCACTCGCGGCGCCGGTCACGACGGCGGTTCCGGCGACGAACCGGTAGGGAGGTAACGGGGACGGCACGGATGGACTCCTTCGACCAGGTTCGACCACGTTCGACCAGAAACGAGGATGCCCAGTATCCAGAGAGCCCACCGCCCGGCACAGCCAGGCCTCGCCCGACGTCTCCCAGCCCGACGTCTCCCAGCCCGACGTCTCCCAGCCGGGCGGCGCGCAGCGGCGGGGCTGGCCGACCGGGTAGGCCGCCGGCGGGTCAGTGGAGCAGGACGTCGGCGAGGCGGCGCCACCAGGTGGACTCCGGCTCGCCGCCGATCGCGTCGTTGACCTGGAGCACGACCTGGTCCGCGCCGGCGGAGCGGTACTCGGCCACCCGCTTACCGATGGTCTCCAGGTCTCCCCACACCGTGACCTGGTCGATGAGCCGGTCGCTGAGGTCGGCGACGTCGTCGGTGGTGAAGCCCATCCGGGCCAGGTTGCGGGCGTAGCCGGGGACGGTGGTCAGGAAGCGGATCGACTCGCGGGCGGCGCCCCGCGCGGCGGCCGGGTCGCGGTCGGGAATGACGGTGACGAGCACGGCCAGCGTCCGGTCTGGGCCGAGGACGGCGCGCGCGTCGGTGACGTACTGCGGGGTGACGAGGTAGGGGTACGCCCCGGCCGCGCGGTCGCGGGCGAGGCGGAGCATGGCAGGCCCGAGGGCAGCGAGGATGCGCCCGTCGGCCGGCACCGCGGGCTGCGCGGCGTCGAGCTCGTCGAGGTAGGCGCCAAGGGTGTCCAGCGGATGCGCGCCGTGCGCGCCGCCGAGGCCGGCAAGGTAGCGGCCAGGATGGTCGGCGGCGAGCGCCGCGTAGGTCGCCGCGACCTCGGCGGCGGGGACCTGGTCGACGGACAGGATGCCGTTGGCGACGAGCAGGCTGTCCGTCCCCCGCACGACCTGCTCGACGAGGGTGACATTGTTGCCCTGGCCGCCGGGCAGCCACAACGTCGCATAGCCGAGCCCTTCGACCTCGGCGGCCGCGGTGACGGCGGCGCCGGTGTCCGTGCTGGAGGCGATGGTCGAACTCGCGATACCGATGGTGCCGATGGTGCCGAGGCTGCTCATGGATCAGGAAACCCACCGGTGCGCAGGCTTGTTCCGGCAGGTGACCGCTCGGTCGCCCACCCGCAGCCCGCCGGGCACCCCCCGTACCGGGCGCCCCTTCCGGGTCGGGAGGCAACCTGCGGACCGGCCCAGGCGACAACGGGATGGACGCGCCCGAATCCGGCAACGACGCGCTCCGCCTCGACGAGGTCACCGGCGATCACCAGACGATGCTGAACGGCAGGACACGATGCGCACCCCGCGACACATCGCCATGATCGGCACCACCACGCCGAGTCACATCTACCCCTCGCTCGGCGTCATCGCCGAGCTCGTCCGCCGCGGCCACCGGCTCAGCTACGCCGTCGGCGACCGGCTCGCCGGGCTGGTGGAGCCCACCGGCGCCCGGCCCGTCACCTACCCCTCGACGCTGCCCGCCGAGGACGGGGACTGGCCGGACAACCCGGCCGCGGAACTCGTCACCCGGATGCTGCTGACCGAGGCCGTCACCACCCTGCCCGCACTCGCCCGCCATTTCGACGACGACCGGCCGGATCTGCTGATCCACGACGTCGCCGCGCAGGCGGGGCCGGTGCTCGCCGCCCGGTGCAACGTTCCCGCGGTGCTGCTGTCCCCGACGTGGGTGCCGTGGGACGGCTTCGAGCAGGACAACGCCGAGGCCCTGACGGCGCTGCGCACCTGCGTGCCGGGCAAGGAGTACCACGCGGCGTTCGCCAGCTGGCTGCACGACTTCGGCATCGACCGCGACCCCTGGGAATGGCTGGGCGCCGACCGGCCCGCCGTGTCGCTGATCCCCCCGATGCTGCAGCCGCACCTGGACCGGGTCCGGCCGGGCGTGCGCCACGTCGGCCCGTGTCTGGACCCCGCGCGGCTCGCCGAACGGGCATGGACCGCGCCGCCGGGCGCCGGGCGGGTGCTGCTGGTGTCGCTGGGCACCGTCTACAACGACCGGCCGGACATCTACCGGGCCGCCGCCGAGGCGTTCGCCGGCACCGACTGGCACGTGGTCATGGCGCTCGGCCGCCGCGTCGACCCCGCCGCGCTCGGCCCGCTGCCCGCCAACGTCGAGGCGCACCGCAGCGTCGACCAGCTCGCGGTGCTCGCGGCGGCGTCGGCGTTCGTCACCCACGCGGGGATGGGCAGCTGCGTGGAATCGCTGTGGTTCGGCGTCCCGACGGTCGCGATCCCACTGGCCGCCGAGCAGTTCGGCAACGCCGCGATCCTCGCCGCCCTCGGCGTCGGCGAGCAGCTCGCCGCCAACCGGGTCAGCCCGCCGCTGCTGCGCGCCGCCGTCGAGTCCGCCGCTTCCCGCGCCGAGATCGCCGGCCGGCTGGCGGAAATCCGGGCCGTGCTACGCGCTGACGGCGGGATCGAGGCCGCCGCCGACGCCGTCGAATCGTTCCTACCCTGACGAACCGTCGAAGTTCGGCGAACCAGCGAAGTGCGGCGAACCGGCGAAGTGCGGCGAACCGGCGGTGTGAGATCGTGCGCGGATGCCCGCCGAACCTGCGCTGATCCTGTGGGATGTCGATCACACGCTGGTGTCGTTTCCGGGGCTCGGCCGCGAGCTCCACGCCCGAGCCTTCCAGGAGGTGACCGGCCGGCCCGTGGCCCGCGTCGCCGACCTCGCCGGCCGCACCGACCGGGCCATCGTCGTCGACACCCTGCGGCTGAACGGGATCGACCGGCCGGAGTCACTGCTGCCGGCGTTCTACGCGGCGCTACCGGCCGCGGCCGTCGCGCTCGACGATCGGCTGCGCCGGACCGGCCGGGTCCTGCCCGGCGCGCGGGCGGCCGTCGAGAGCCTGGCGCGCGACGGCGTCGTGCAGTCGGTGGTCACCGGCAACCTGCCGTCCATCGCCCGGCTCAAACTCGCCTGCTGCGAGTTGACCGACCTGCTTGACCTGGCCGTCGGTGGCTACGGCGACGACGGCATCGACCGGGCCGCGCTGGTCGCCCTGGCCGTCGGGCGGGCGGAGTCGGCCCACCGCGTGACCTTCGTCCCGGCCCGTGTGGTCGTCGTCGGGGACACCGCGCATGACGTCCGCGGCGCGCGGGACGCCGGGGTGCGGGTGGTCGGGGTCGCCACCGGCGCGACCACCGCGGAAACCCTCGCGGTCGCCGGCGCGGACGCGGTCCTGACCGACCTCACCGACCTGGCCGCCCTGCACGCCGCCGTCTACGGCGACACCATCTACGGCGACACCATCTACGGCGACACCGTCACCTGACCGAACGTCCAACTCGGCCGGCAGCCGGCGAGCGGATGCTCGCCGCCGACGTCGTAGCGCTCGGCCAGCAGACGCTCGGTGATGTTCTGCAGGATGCCGAGGATGTACGAATGCGCGGTGTCCAGCCGGTCGGACCACGACCTGGTGATGCCGGCGAAGAAACCACCGACCGCATACTGCCTGCCGAGCGCGAGGAACCGCTCCGACACGAGCGCGTGCACGCCGTGCAGCCGCAGCTCACCGGCCAGCATCAGGCCGGTCGGTCCGCCACCGAAAATGATCACATCAATCATGAACCGCCCGTTCACCAAGTGTCTGTCCTGAATCTTGGGGTTGCCTTTCGGCCAGCTGCTCCGCGCGGTCCGGCGGCGCACACCCGCGAGCACACATGTTTCGTGAATCCCTGATGTCCGCAGGTTCTGGCTTCGCCGGAGATTCTGCGGCACGATCCTGGCTGGCTCCGTCCTGTCCTTCGGCCGGGTGGACCCCGTTACGCGAGTCTGCCGCAGAAACATGCCGGACCGGGCCCGCGGGCCTTCCGGCTGCTGGACGCGGCCCGCGACTCCGCCTCCGCTACGGCTGACAGGGTCTAGGTTGTTGATGTACCAGTAATCGCGGAACCCACGAACCCCACCGATTCGGCGCTATCCCGGTGCGGGTCTCCGAACCGATCAGGTCATAGGAGGCACCCATGAGCGACCAGCAGGTACGGATGATCGTCCTGTCGACAGACGATCTCGAGGAGTCGATCAAGTTCTACACCGAGACCCTCGGCTTCCCGCTGAAGTTCCGCGACGGCGCCCACTACGCGGCTCTCGACGGCGGCTCGGTGACCCTCGCCCTGGCCACGGCGATCGATCACCCCATACACGGCCAGGTCGTCGTGGGCATCAAGACCGACGACGTCGACGGCGCGGCGAAGGCGATCGAGGAGAACGGCGGCGCCATCGTGAAAGGCCCCTACGACGACGCTCACGAGCGCCGCGCCGTGGTGTATGACAACAAGGGCAACGGCCTGGTCTTCTACAAGTCGCTTCAGCGCTGACACGTATTCGATCCGCTCCCACGCCGGCCGGACACCGGCCGGCGTGGGAGCGATCAAGCCAACCAGCGACGCGGCCGTGGTCTCGTACGGCGTTCAGCCACCTCACCCCACAGCCTTCCGCTCTCCCATGGCGTGCGACCCCAAGGTGAGCGTCGTCAGCAGGCGGCCATGCCGCCCAGGTGAGGCCCCGGTAGGTCACCGTCTGGACGCACGACGACCTCGCCATCACTCGGGTCCCGCCGGCCGACCGGAATCCTGACCTGGTGCCACCAGCACAGCCAGGTCCGCTCGGCCGCGGCCACAAGCGGCGGCGACACGGTGCCTTTGGCCGGCACCGTGATCGTCACCCCGCTGCGCCGCTGCGCCGCTGCTCCCGAGCCGACCGCATCACCGTGACCGAGCCGGGGCAGGAACCGGTGTCGTTCCTCTCCGACGACGACAGCCACCGCGTACAGATCGCCGCGCCTCCCCGCTGAGCGACACAACCACCCCAACGTTCTGTCGATCCGGGCCACGGCCTGCCCCGCCTGTGCTTACCCTGACGGCAACCGAAATGGACGGGGAGGAGATCTCTATGCCCAGGTGTCCGCACACATACTGTCGACGGTCCCGATGAGTGCGCCGGTGGTCGTCGCGGTGGTGGGTGGCGGGGCAAGTGGTTGCCTCGCCGCCGCCCAGCTGGCAAGGTCCGTGGCGGTTACCGGCCGAAGGCTCACGATATTGCTCGTCGAACCGGACGACGTCGGCGAGGGCCTGGCGTATCTGACTAGAGATCCGCGGCATCGGCTCAATGTCCCGGCCGCGAAGATGAGCGCATTCGACGATGACCCGCAGCACTTCCTGCGCTGGCTTCGTCGGCACGTCGCGGTCGACTTTCCCGCCGGGGGTTTCGCGCCCCGCCAGTTCTATGCCGACTACCTGCGCCACACCCTGGAGGAGGCGCTGCGCGCCGCGAGCGGGGTGCGCTACGAGCGGGTGTGCGCCCGCGCGACGGACGTCCGCCGGCACGGCCGCCGGCTGCGGCTGACGCTCGACGACGGGACCAGCCATCCGGTCGACGGCGTCGTCCTCGCGCTCGGACACGGCGCTGCGACGACGTCGTGGGCTCCGCCGGCGCTGGCCCGGTCGCCGCGGTTCGTCGGCGATCCGTGGCGGGCGGATTCCCAGCCTCGCGTCCCGGCCGGCAGCGACGTGCTGCTCGTCGGCTCGGGTCTGACCATGGCCGACATGGCCCAGCGCTGGAGCCGGGCCGGCGTGCGCCTGCATGTGACCTCGCGTCACGGGCTGCTTCCGCTGCCCCACGCTGTGGACCCGGCGCCGCCGCTCGCCGCCCCGGAGTTGCCCGACGGACCGGTGAGCCTCGCCCGGGCCCGTCGGCTTGTCTTCGATCACATTCGCGCGGCCGGTGGCGACTGGCGGCGGGCCGTGGACGCGATGCGCCCGGTGACGGCCGAGCTGTGGTCACGCCTGGACGCGGCTTCCCGGTCGGGTTTCGTCGCCACGACGATGCGCCGCTGGGACCAGGTGCGGCACCGCGTCGACCCCGCCATCCACGCCTGGCTGGAGCAACGCCGCGCCGAGGGATCGCTGGTCGTGCACGCCGCGCAGGTCGTCGACGCCTGTGACACCGCGGCCGGCGTCGAGGTCTCGCTCAGTGACGGCTCTCGGGTACTCGCCGCGGCCGTGGTCAACTGCACCGGTGCGGGCGCTGGCGTGCGGACCAGCCATGATCCCCTGGTCATGAACCTGCTCGCCGCCGGCCTGGCGACCCCGGACAGCCTGGACCTGGGTTTTGCCACCGAGGCGTCCGGGCGCCTGGTCGCGGCCGACGGGCCCCGGCCGGCGATCTGGGCCATTGGACCGTTGCGGCGGGGGGAGCTGTGGGAGAGCACGGCGATTCCCGAGATCCGCGGCCAGGCGGCCGCGCTCGCCCGCGCCATCGTGGCTGCCCTGCCTGGGCCACGGGTCGTCCGGCGGGTGCGCGACCCCTACGGCCTGCCCCTCACCGCCAGCCCGCAGGCGGCCGGTCGCTATGTCGCCGGGCTCGGACGGATCCTGCGGGTACGGTCCGGGGCCGAGACGCTGGTGGCCGAAGCGGTCGCGGCCGACCCCCAGTTCGCCCTCGGGCAGGCGGTGCTGGCGCTGCTCGGTGCCGAGTGGGGCGCCGACGTCGACGTGGAAACGGCTCTGCGGAACGCGCAACGCCACGCCGGCCGGGCCGACGAGCGTGAGCGGCGCTTCATCGAGGTCGTCGCCGCCCGCATCCGCGAGCCGGGGGGAGCCGGTTCGGCCGCGGCACTGCTCAGCTACATCCACGCCTACCCGGAAGACGCCCTGGCCGTCAGCATCGCCGTGCCGACAATCGCGTTCAGCGGCGCGACGGAGATCCCGGCCGAGGCCTGGGCCCTGGTCGAAGGCCTGGCCGCCGTCTACCGCGACGACTGGTGGTACCGGGGGCTGCTCGCCTTCACCCGCCAGGAGCAGGAGAACTGGGAGGAGGCGGCCGAACTCGCCGCGCTGGCGCTGGCCGTCGAACCGACCGCCGGCCACGCCGTCCACGCGAAAACCCACGTCCACTACGAGACCGGCGACCATGAGGCGGGGCTGGCCTGGTTGGACGCCTGGATCTCGACCTGCGGGTCGGACTCGTCGCATCGGGCGCACTTCTCCTGGCACGCGGCCCTGCACGAACTCGCCCTCGGTGACGACAACGCGATCCGGGCGCGTTTCTCAACCCAGCTCTCGCCACCGGCCGTCTCCGGCGTCCGGGCTCTGATCGACTCGGCGTCGCTGCTGTGGCGCGGCTTCGCAGCCGGCGCCTGGACGTCGATGGAACTCGGACCGGTGTTGGAGACCGTTCCCAGCGCGTTGCTCGTCGATCCGCCGACGCCTTTCGTCGGGCTCCACTCGGCGGTCGCCCTCGCCGCCGTGGGGGACTGCCGCCGACTCGCGCAACTGCGCCGGTCCGCGGCCGCCCGCAGCAGCGCGGTGTTCACCGACACCGTCGCGCCGCTGGCTGACGCCCTGATGCACCTCCTGCACGGTGATCCCGACCGGGCGACCGACGCGCTGATCGCGTTGCCCGGCGTCGACAGGCTCGGGGGCAGCGCCGCCCAACGCGAGATCGTCGAGGACACCACGATCTACTGTGCCATCCAGGCCAACCGGCCCGACATCGCCCAGTCGCTTCTACAGACTCGGCTCGCCCGCCGCTGCTCCCCCCGCGACGTCCACCGCCGTGCGCAGCTCCTCGCCGGCCAACAAACCGGGCGCTCGTCACCGGGCGATTGACCGGTACCTCACCGCCGGCCTGATGCGAGGCGCCGCCGCGCTACCCGGTCCGGCGGTGAACGTGATGGATGAGGCGGGCGATCCCGCGGTAGGGGTCCCGGGCTCCGGCTCGCGTCGTAGAGTCCGTCTGAGCCGTCCCGGCGACCTCCATCGGGTGAGTGGTCAGGGACGGGCGGGAGCGGGCAGGGTAATAGCCGGATAGGCCTCGACGTACTGGTCGCCGGTGGCCACTCCGTGGTAGGTGCAGGTGCGGGCGCGCAGGTCGACCTCGTAGTCGGTGACACCGGCGCGCCAGCACGCGTTGAGAAACTCCGGGAAGCTGGTGTGGCCGGCCTGGTCGGCCCGGATCGCGGCGACCACGGCGGGCACGGTGCAGCGGTACGTGTCGAAGCCGGCGGTGCGCAGCACCTCCGCCAGGTACGGGAACCCGCCCACCTCCGGCCGCACGCGCGCGGCCAGACGCTGCGCCTCGGCCAGCATCCGCGTGACATCCATCGTCATCCGTCCTTCCTTTCTTCCTCGCGCGTCACGCAGCCCCACCGTGCAGCACAATATCGAAACAGCAACATGTTGTCGTGATGGATAAAATGTTGCACACAGCAACATGTTGTCAAGATGGTGGAGGCGAACGTGGCGGACGAACTGGCCCTGCTGATCGCGGACGTCTACGAGACCGCCGGCGCGCTACGGCGCTGGGGGCAGCGCGTCGCCTCCGCCGAGGGGCGGACCCAGGCCCAATGGCAGCTACTCAGCGTGCTCTCCGGGCCCCCGCTCACCGTGCCCGCCGCCGCCCGGCGACTCGGCATAAGCCGCCAGGCCGCGCAACGCACGGCCCACGAACTCGTTGACGACGGACTCGCCCACGTCATCGCCAACCCCGACCACCGGACCGCCGGCCTGCTCCAGCTCACCGACCACGGCCACGACGCCCTGAGCCGGATGGCCGCCCGTGCCGCCGAGGACCACCGCGAACTGCTCGTCGACCTCCCCCTCACTGACGTGACCCACGCCCGCGCGCTCCTGCGCGAGCTCGTCACCCGCCTACGAGCGGCCGACCGCGTCTAGCCGTTCTTCTTGAGGTAGCGGGCGACACGGTGGGCGGCCGTCCGGCCGGGGAGCCCGCTCACTCCACCGCCGGGGTGTGTACCGGACCCGCCGAGGAAGAGACCACTGAGTGGGGTCTTGCCAAGCCCGAGCCCCACCGCCGGGCGCAACGGTCCCGAATTCATAAAGCCCATGTCGAGATGCGTGATGCAGCCGTTCCGGACGTGCAGGCGTGTCGCGACGTCCTCCGGTGACTCAACGAGGCGTCCGATCTCGGCCTGCTCCAGCGGCTGGACGTATTTGCCCGTCTTGGTCAGAACGGAATCAACAGCCGACTGTCGGATGGCATCCCAGCCCCTGCGGGGGTGCACCGGGACGGCGAGGGCATAGAGGTAGAGCGTCTCCTGGCCTGGGGGCGCCTGGGTGGGGTCTTCCCCCGACGGCGCGGCAACCCAGAGCGCCGGGTCGGCCGGCAGTTCACCGCGGCTGGCGGTCGCGTAGGAATCGACCACCGACTCCGCGGTAGCAAGGAGCAGGGTGGGCTTGCGAAGGTCGATCCCGTCGGTGCGGGTATGGCTGGTGACCTCGATCTGCTCCGAGAGAGCCATGTCGATCTTAAAAACCCCCGATCCGATCCGGTTGGCGCTGGCATGGTCGAGACGGGCGGCTGTGGATTGACTGATTACGTCACTGTCGACCAGTTCGCGCAGCGTGGTCCATGGGTCCACCGACGATACGATGGCGCGAGCGCCCAACGTACGACCGTCGGTCAGCCGGATTCCGCGGACGGCGTCTCCGGCACGCATTATCTCGACGACTCGGGCAGCGACGGTGACGGTTCCTCCGGCGCTTTCGAGACAGTTGATCAGCGCCGTCGTGAGGGACTGCATTCCGCCGATAGGCCGGCCCACACCGACTCGGGACAACAATGCCAACAGAAGGAATCCGAGCCCGCTCCCGGGTTCCGACACCGGTCCAGCGCCCGCCGCGAGGTTGAGCAAGGCCCCGCGCACTACCGGATGTTGAAATCGCTCGTCCACAGCCATGCTGGCGCTGCCCGTGAGCAGGGCGACAATGTCGGACATCTTCTTGCGGCTTTTTATGAGCTCGCGAGCGACACCGACGACGAGCGACGGTGAGGGCCTCGCCGTGTCCGCGCCCATGACCGGAAGTGCCGTGGCCATCACCCGGTCCAGCAGGTTCATGAAGTCCAGGAAGGCGGCAGCGTCCTGCCGCGAGAAGGTCCGGATCTCCTCGGCGGTACGCTGCGGGTCACGCCACAGAGCGAGGGACGAACCGTCCGGGTGGAGCGAGACATAGCTCGGATCAGGCTTGACCATGCGCAGCCCGTGCTCCCGCAGCGAGAGTTCACGCGGAATCTGCGAGTGCAAGAGCGCGATGATGTCGACAGCGCACGTGTTGACCGTATGTCCGGGCGCCTCGGCGATGAACGGACCGGACATCGTCATCCCGCCCGGCAGGTTCGCCGCCTCTACGACCGCCACCCGCAGGCCAGCCTTCGCGAGATAGCAGGCCGCGACGAGGCCGTTGTGGCCCGCCCCGATCACCGCAACATCGACCTCCGCCGGGAGAGTCGTGCCGAACCTGGGCTCAACTGTGTCGGAGTTTGACATCATGAGGCCTCGCTCGCGCGGCCGTGGATGCGCCTCACGCGTCGACTCGAATCAGTCCGGCGATGTTGTCACGCATCACGCTGGCCGTCTCCACCGGAGACGCACGGTCAACGAGCTTCTCCGCGAAGCCAAGCGGCTGCTCCAGCCCCTCGGGATGAGGCCAGTCAGAGCCGAAGAGCACGTGGTCGTAGCCGATGGCTTCCGCGAGCTCGACCGGATCCTCCTCGAAGAAGGGGCAGACGTAGAAGTTGCGCTGGAAGGTCTCCGACGGTCGACCCTCGATGGGGCCACCGACGCCCGCCTGCCCTCGTGTCATGAAGGCCACCTTGTCGAGGCGCTTCATCAGCGGCTTGACCCAGCTGGCACCGTTCTCGATGCTCAGGACCTTCAGGTGCGGGAAGCGCACGAAAAGGTTGTTGAGGATCAGGTTGGCGAAGGTGTCCTGCGCCGATGTCCCGGCGAGGTAGTTGTTGAACGGGGACTGGTACTGCAGCGGCGGCCGCGGCAGCTCGCCCCACTGCGCTCCCCACAGCTCGTGGTAGCCGGCGTCCGAGACATGGAAGCTCACCGGAATATCGGCCTCCTGCACCAGCCCCCAGAAGCGGTCACGCCTGGGGTCGGCGGCGGACTCCCCGTAGATCGGCCCCAGCCGCAGGTGCAGGAGCCTTGCGCCGGCTGCGAGGACGCGCTCAGTCTCGGTGATCGCCTGCTCGACGTCTAACAGCGAGATCATCGGCGCCGCAAAAAGACGGCCATCCGCGGCGAAGCCCCAATCCTCTTCTAGCCAGCGGTTGAAAGAGCGAAGGTTTGCGTAGAGGACGTCCGTGTCGTCGTGCAGCTCGTGCTCCACTGAGACACCTAGACTGGGGAACAGCAACGTGCCGTCGAGACCTTGGTCGTCCAGGAGTTCGAGGCGGTTTACCCGGTGCATCATCGCCGGGAAATCATGGGCACTGATCATTTCGGGTTGACTCCAGCCGCCCGGGTCTTCGTCGTCGTGAATCCCGAGGAAAGCGCCCGCCCGACTGCCGGGTGCGCCTGTGTAGTCGCACTGAACGACACGGATGAGGCCGGCTTTCTTGTCGCCGTAGTAGAGACGTCCCAATCCATCTCGTTCACTGACGCGCACGTTCACGGCCCGTGAGCGGTATTTCGTCTCGATATGGCGAGTGAACGCGTCATAGGGCTCGTAGTAGTGACCGTCCGAGTCGATGGGTCGACGCTCAGTAGGTGTTGCCGGCTGGAGAAGGGTCATATCGAAAGTCCCGTCATGAGGGTCTCCGGGCGGGCGTGAGGCGCGCTTCCTCGAGACTGGCTCCGCGCACGCAGCCCTGTCCAATATGACCTCCGGGTACCCTAATATCATTGACGTATGACGGACGCCGGCAAATGCCGGCCAGAGCCAAGGTGGGTCCGGCCGAGCACTCTTATACGTAGCCGATATGGATATCGACACGATCGATATTGGACGCATGCGGCACTCAGTGAGATCGTTGCGATCGCGACGGCACGATTCGTCGACAACACCAATCGAAGGGACTTACGTCTCGTGTCGCTGTGGTCGCGTGGCGGGCGGCAACGCCATGACGCTCGACAGTAATCGCTCCAGGGCGGGCTTCTGGACGCGGGGAATCCATGCCACGAACATGCTGCGGGCGATCGGGTCCCCCGGCGAGTCCACGATGGGCACTATCGTCACATCGCGCACCCAGAAACTCGTGGAAGCGCCCGCGACGAGCCCGATACCCATCCCGCCGGCCACCAGGCTGAGGGTTGTCATCGGGTTCGAGGTGCGGTGAGCGACGGTCGGCGAAAATCCCAGTCGACGGCAGGCGGCCATGAAGTCGTCATAGATGTCCGGGTGTCTTTCGCGGGGCACCATGATGAGCGGCTGATGGTGCAGGTCTTTCAGGCGAATCTCTCGGCGGCGGGCCAGCGGCCACGTCGACGGCACAGCCGCCGCGACGTCGACGTGACCGATGAGGTGAAGTTGAACTTCCGGCGGCAATTCACGTCGGCCCATGATGATCCCAAGATCAATGTCGCCACCCCGAAGCTTTTCGATCTGATCCTCCACGGACAGTTCCTCGAGGATCACCTCGACGTCCGGCGACTCACGACTGAAGCTGCGGATGATCGCCGGCAGGACCTCGAACACCGCCGGGGTGACGTAACCCAAGCTGAGGCTGCCCTGCTCCCCAGAAGCCACCCTTCGGGCCGTCAGTTCCGCGCGCTCCACCTGCAGCAGTGTCGCCTTCGTCTCGACAAAAAAAGCATGACCGGCGGGCGTCAGCTCCACATTGGTGCGTGAACGCACGAAGAGCTCAAGCCCGAGCGAGACCTCGAGTCTCTTGATCGACTGGCTGAGCGCGGGCTGCGCAATACAGAGCCGACGGGCGGCCCGGCTGAAGTTGAGTTCCTCGGCCACGGCGACGAAGTGACGAAGATGATGCAATTCGATGGCCATAGTGCTGCTGAGGATACGCCCGGCGGCAGTCGTCCGACACAACTACGCGACACCGACACCGACTCCGACTCCGGCTCCGGCTCCGGCTCCGGCTCCGGCTCCGATCGATCAAGACAGAAAGGGCATTGCCTGTGCACCGGCTAGGAGAAATCTACGGCGATATGCGCGGCGTTGCCGACTGGACCGGCGTCGCGGATGTCGAGCCTTCCGTGCCTGCACTGCTACGCCATTGCACCACCCACTACCCGGCCCGCGAGCTGTGCGTGTTCGATGATCGGCGGCTGACCTACGGGGAGGCCGACGAGCGTTCCGCCCTGTTGGCCGGCCAGTTCGTGGCGGCAGGGGTCGGAAAGGCAACCAGAGTTGGGATGGTCTTCCCCAACAGTCCTGAGTTCATCATTGTCTGGCTGGCGATCGTTCGCATCGGAGCCGTGGCTGTTCCCATCAGCACCCTGTCCACCGGTGCCGAACTCGGGTCGATCATCCGCCATGCCGACCTTGCACTCCTGGTTACGGCGGACCGTTACAGAAACCATGACTACCCAGCCAGCCTCGAGAGCGCTCTCGAGGGACTCACCGAGTGTTACGATGTGTTACATCTTGATGATGCTCCGTACCTTCGCGGAGTCTGGGTGTGGGGGTCCTCAGTACCGGCGTGGGCCTCCGCTCTCGATCCGTTGGCGCCGAGCGGTATCTCTCGAGAACTACTTGCGGCAATCGAGCGCGAAGTATCGCCGGCCGATCTTGTCAGCATTATCTACACCTCGGGTTCCACTGGCGCGCCGAAGGGCGCCATCCACACGCACAACGGCTTCATGCGCCAGGCTGCGAAGCTTGGCGCAATTATGCCGTACAGGAGCGACGATCGCGTCTTCACCCCGATGCCGTTCTTCTGGGTCGGCGGCCTGACCTACACGGTCCTGGCCGCCATGCACGTCGGCTGCACCTTGCTGGGAAGCGGCGGTACCGGCTCGGCGCTGCTCGACTTCTTGGAGCGAGAGCGCGTCACCTACCTCACCGGCTGGCCCCACCTGCTGACCGCGCTCGAGACCGATCCGTCGTTCCCTCAGCGCGACCTGAGCGCCCTGCGCGGAGGCAATCTCCTCGCCGCGCTGCCCCCCGACCAGCGACCGCGCAACCAGGTCTTCGGGATAGCCCTCGGCATGACGGAGACCGCCGGCCCGCACACCGTCTCTCATCCCGACTATCCCGACGAACTCGCCGGGACGCTCGGGCCGATCATGCCCGGAATGGAACACCGGCTCATCGACCCGGACAGCGGCATGGACGCCGCCCCAGAAGCTCTCGGCGAACTGCTCGTCCGCGGCGATGCCCTCATGGTCGGGTTCGTGAAGCAGGAACGCGAAGCCTGCTTCGACGCCGCAGGCTGGTACCACACAGGTGACCTGTGCTCGTACCGTGGAGACCACATCTTCTTCCATGGCCGACTCGACGACATGATCAAGACCTCAGGTGTCAACGTTTCCCCGCGCGAAATCGAGGCCGCTCTGGCGATCCTCCCGGGGATCGAGCAGGCGATCGTCGTCAGCGTGCCCGATCCGCAGCGGGTCAGCATCGTCGGGGCCGTTGTCGTCGCCCGGGGCGGAGCTACCCTGTATGCGGAGGAAATACGTCGATCGCTCCGGAGCACGCTGTCCGAATACAAGATCCCGCGGGTGATAAAAATCATCCAACCGGCGGATCTACCTATTCTGTCGTCGACCAAGATCGACCGACGGCTCCTTGTCAGCATGTTAAGCGACGTCGCAAGGTCGAATTGAGTCCGCCTAGCTCACTGCTTCCCGACGGCGCTGACTCTTGCGCGCGCCTGCTGACTGACGGGCACCAGCCTCAGCCGTGACCAGCGGGCGGTCCACGTGCGGGACGTTCCCTTTCGGCGCACGTGTCCGTAGCTTCCTCGGGGCAGGCGGATTGTTGTTGTCCCACCCCAGGGGGAGGGCGGTCGCCGCGATCTCCGCCCACGGTCGAGCCGCGAAATCCGCCGGTAGGGCGATGACCGGGAGATCGAAGGATCGGATTCTGTCGGCCATGGGAATTTCAGCGACGGCGGGCACGGCGGTCACGCCGAGCGCCACGATCAGCGTCGAAGGTCTGACGAAGCGTTACGGCGGGCACACCGTCGTCGAGAACATGTCGTTCGGCATCCGCGGCGGTGCGGTCACCGGCTTCTTCGGGCCCAACGGCGCCGGCAAGACGACGGCGCTCAAAGTGATCAGCGGACTGGCCCGGCCGAGTGCCGGGCAGGTGCTGCTCAACGGCCGCGCGACGCGCACCCCTGACGCGCGCACGTTGGGGGTCTTCATCGAGCCCTGCGGCGCCCACCCGGGTCGCTCGGCGCCGGCGCATCTGCGTTCGCTGGCGGCTTTGGCCGGGCTGCCCAGGGCGCGAGTAACGGAGATGATCGAGCTGGTCGGCCTTGGGCAGGCCGGGCGTCGCAGGGTCGGAAAGTACTCGCTCGGTATGCGGCAGCGGCTTGGCCTGGCGGCGGCGCTGCTCGCCGATCCGGACATCCTGGTACTGGACGAGCCGATGAACGGGCTGGATCCGCGCGGGATCCAGTGGTTGCGCACCCTGCTGCGCGAACGGGCCGACGCGGGCCGCACCGTCTTGCTCTCGAGTCATTCGCTGACCGAGGTCGAGCGCACGGTCGACGATGTCCTCGTCATCGACCGGGGGCGTCTCGTGCATCAGGGCCGGATGGCTTCGATCGCCGAGAGTGGCTTCTCCCTCGAGGACGTCTTCCTTAGGCTGACCGAAGGTGAGGACGCGTGACCGGCCGACTGATCAGGGGCGAGCTGATCAAAATTCGGACCACTCGCACGCCGCTGGTCTTCGCGGCGGCCTCGGTCGCGCTGACGGCCGCCAACGTCGGGATTGTCGCGCTCGCCTCGGGGACGCTCGACGAGGTGGGAGAGAAGGAGGAGGCCCTGTCCGGGATGCCGATCCTGTTGCTGCTGCTCGGGGCGGTCGGCGTCGCCGGCGAGTTCCGGCACCGCACCGCGGCTCCCGCGGCGCTGGCCTCGGGCGCCTCGCGGGAACGTCTGCTGCTCGCGCGGGCCACGGCGTACGCGATCGTGGGTCTGGTCGTCGGGTCGGCCATGGTGGCGGTGTCGCTGGGGGCCGGGCTGCCGCTGGTGGCTCGGCAGCCCGGCCCCGACCTGAGTGCCCGTGAGGCGACCGTGGTGGCGGTGGGCCTGCTGACGTCGTCGGTGCTCGCGACGATGATCGGCGTGGCCGTCGGCGCGCTGGTGCGCAACCAGGTGCTGGCCGCGGTCGGCGCACTGATCCTCACCTTCGTTGTGAACCCGCTGCTCGACCTCGTCCGGCAGGATGCGTCGGACTACACCCCGCTGGGCGCGGTCGGGGTGCTGACCCGGATGTCCCACGGGCCGGACCGCCTCTGCCTGACCGCGGCGGCGATCGTCCTGGGCGCCTGGACGGTGGGGCTCCTGTGCGCGGCGTTGGCCGGGGAACGCCGGCGCGACCTGGCATGACCATCCGGCGCGGGCTGGTGTTCGACCTCGCCGTCGCGGTGGCCGCCACGATCGCCGAGCTCAGCCTCCTCCTCAACGACGACCACACCGTGCGGATGTCGACGGTGCTGCTGGCGGCTGTGTCCGGCGGCGCGCTCACAGCGCGCCGCCGGGCGCCGTGGGTGGTGCTCCTCGCGACGCTCGCTCTGGCCGCAGCGCTGGTGGCGACCGGTGACGCACCGGGCGGCGTGCCTGTCCTGGTGGCGCTGTTCACGATCGCCGAGGGTGACGACTGGCGCCGCGCGCTCGTCGCGCTCGTGCCCACCGCGGTGCTCCTGGCCGCGCTGTCGATCGTGTCCGTCCCGGTGACGGCCGCGGTGTGGGCGTTGGGCGCGTACGCGCGGACCCGCCGTCGCTACGTGCGCATGCTCGAGGATCGCGCCGAGGACCTTCAGCGCGAGCGGGAGCAGTTGGCCCGGATCGCGGTACACGAGGAGCGCGCGTCGATCGCCCGCGAGCTGCACGACATCGTCGCCCACTCGGTGACCGTGATGCTGCTCGGCGTGCGCGGCGCCCGGGATGTGCTGCAGACCAGGCCGGACCGGGCCGACGAAACGCTCGCACGGGTCGAGACGAGCGGGGAGCAGAGCCTCGCCGAGCTCCGGCGGATGCTGACCGTGCTGCGCGTGCCCGGTGCCGCCGCCGACTCCCGTCCCATGCCCGCGCTGACGGACCTGGATGAGCTGGTCGGCGACTACCGTGCCGCCGGGCTGCCCGTCGAGCTACGGGTGACGGGGAAGCCCAGAGCGCTGTCCGGCGGACTGGAGCTGTCCGTCTACCGCATCACCGAGGAAGCGCTGACCAATGTGCTGAAACATGCCCGTCCGAGCCGGGTGACGGTCACGCTGGCCTACCGGGACGCAAGCATCGACGTAGCGGTGACCGACGACGGTACGGCCGGGTTGGCGCGGGCACCGGTCCTCGATGATGACCCTCGGGACGCGTCGATGGCCAGCGAGCCAGCCCGGCACGGCCTCGTCGGGATGCGGGAGCGGGTCGCGGCGCTCGGTGGCGAGCTGGAGTTCGGCCACACCCCCGGTGGCGGATTTCGCGTCGCGGCCCGCCTGCCGACGGGCGGTGGGGTGTGAGCGCTCGCCGCGCCGGCCCGCCGAACCACCCGGGAGTGCCGAACCACCCGAGAGTAAGGAAGGACGCCGGATGACCATCCGCCTGTTGATCGTGGACGATCAGGAACTGATCCGGACGGGCCTGCGGCTGATACTCGAGACCCAGGAGGACTTCGAGGTGGTCGGCGAGGCCGCGGACGGCCGGGAGGCGCTCGCCCGGGCCGAGGAAGTGCGGCCTGATGTCGTCCTGCTCGACATTCGCATGCCGCGCATGGACGGCGTGGAGACCACCGCCCGCCTGACCGCCGACGGGCTCACCCCACCGCCGCGCGTCCTCATCCTGACCACCTTCGACCTGGACGAGTACGTCTTCGGCGCGCTGCGCGCCGGGGCGGCCGGATTCCTGCTCAAGGACGCCTCCCGCGAACGCCTGATCGAGGCGATCCGGGTCCTGCATGCCGGTGACGCACTGCTGTCACCGTCTGTCACCCGGCGGCTGGTCGAGGCCTTCGCCCGCCGCGTCGTCCCGCCGACCCCACCCGGTCTGCTCAACACCCTGACCCCACGCGAGCGAGAAGTACTGGTCCTGGTCGCCCGAGGCCTGTCGAACACCGAGATAGCCGGGCGCCTGGTCGTGACCGAGGCGACCGTGAAGAGCCACCTGAGTGCCGTGCTCGCCAAACTCGGACTGCGTGACCGGGTGCAGGCCGTGGTCCTCGCCTACGAGAACGGCGTCGTCGTCGCGGGCGAGCCCGCGTAGGAAACTCCTCCTGCGCGCCCCGGAACGCACCGGTCGGACTCCACTACAACCCGAGCACCGACACCATCGGCATAGCCGGCTGGAGACTCACCGAAAGCCATGTGATCGACGGAAATGTAGCGATCCGCGCGAAAGACAGCTCCCTGCGGGGAACATCCCGTCGTCCACAGATCCCGACGTGACCGACAATCGGAAGTGCCCTCTCGAACGGGTGGACGGAAGCCTCGGCAACTCCCGTCCACCCAGATCGGAGGGCACTTTTGCGTTCAGGTAGGCCGATGACACGGATACCGGACGGTACGTCCAGGCTAAAGCGCTACCTTTTCATCGGTTACCATTATTGCCACGGAACCCAGATGGATGAACTTTGCCTCGTCCGGGCTCACTAGTTCCTTGTAGTTCTTGGATGTAAAGAAAGTATTGTGATCTTCCCAGCTTTCGAACCAGATTTCAGTGAGACCGCCATAGGAGGGACTGGGGTAACCCTCGGCGGGAACTGGGTGGGATACCGTGAATTCTTCACATACTGCTGCGCCTCCGGGATGGAGGAAAAGAGTGGGGCGTGCTGGTCCCGATGATATTCGACAAATCTCTCGAAAGACATCCCTTCGACGCGATTGATCAGGAAGGCGAAAATGAGGCGGCTCTTTGAAGTTGAGCAGTTGAGGCATCCGCGGGTTCGGCGGGTGGTTGCGCAGCGTTTTCGTAGGTACTGGCTGGCGGGATTGCGGTACCCGAAGGCGTTGCGGGCGTCGAGTCTGCTACTCGGTTGTCCCTTCGCTGCCGGCGACGGCGACGGCGACGGCGACGTCGGCACGGGCAGAAATCCGGATGGTCGGACCCGCCGGCAGCGGCCGCGCTACCCGGTCCGGCGGTGAACGTGATGGATGAGGCGGGCGATCCCGCGGTAGGGGTCCCGGGCTCCGGCTGCCCACTCGGCGTCGACGACGGCATCCACGTCCGGCCCCGGCGGGCTGCCGCCGAGATGATCGGTGAAGGTCCTGATCCCGTACCAGGCGAGCGGCTGTGTCCCGGCGGCGGTGAGGATCGCGGCGACGTTCGCCGGATCGTCGCCGGGTGGCAGCTGCACCGCCGGCCGCCGGCCCGGCCCGGTGGTTTCGGTGGTTTTGGCGAAGCTGGGCTCGCCGAGCAGTGCCACGGTGTCCCGCCAGCGACCCTGTAGTCCTGCACGCAGCGCGAGCGCCGGGCCGTTCTTGCCGACCACGGAGATGATCCCGCCGGGCCGGGTGAGCTCGACGAGGACGTTCAACAGGGGCGCCGGCTCGGGGACGAACATGATGACGCCGTGGCAGAAGGTCGCATCCCAGCCGGTTCCCACCAGGTGGACGGCGTCCCGGCCGTCCCCCTGCACCAGCTCGACGCGCCGCCGGACCGACTCGGGGGCGTCGGCCAGCCCGCGTCGCGTCTCGGCCAACATCCGCGGGTCGGGTTCACAGACGGTCACGTCGTATCCCCGCCGGGCGAACTCCAACGCCTGCACGCCGTTCCCGCCGCCGATGTCCAGCAGCCGCGCTGGCGCGGGCGGCAGATGCCCGATCAGTGCGCGGGTGACCAGCCGCTGCCGGACGACTCCCCGCAGCGTCGCCGTGTGCGCCACATAGTCGGCCGCGTCCGTGTAGTCGGCCGCGTCCGGGCCGTCGACGACGGCGAGCACCCGGGGCTCACCGGCGCCCGGGCGCCCGTGACGCGGCTCCGGCTGGTGGTCGGCGACCCGTACCGGCGCGTGGTGAACCGGCGGCTCATCGAACGGTGGCTCATCGAACGGCGGCTCCAGGAGCTCGCGGCCGGACGCCGGCGGGCGGACCCGAGGCGGAACGGTGTGGTCGGAAACGGGCGTGCGGCGGTCGCTGGTCGGGGACGGCTGCATCAGGCAGTGCTCCTTCCTCTTCCTCATTACTGAGGGCCTGTCCCGTTCGGCGTGCCGCGAACCTCGTCCGCCCGGTCCCCGGCATGCTCCTGGTCACCCCGGGCAGGTGGGCAACATCAACCACCGAGTGGTGAGCTCGCCGAAGGTCACGAACGTGATCAGTGGCCGGCGGCCGACCAGACAGGCTGCCACCGGCTCGTTGAGCCTGCGCTTGTGGCTCAGGGAGGCGACGTCGTCGAGTGTGCGGGCTGACCACGGGCGTGTTCACCGCCACGGCGACCGCGGCGCTGGGCGAACTCGCCGGACAGGACCGATCCAGGCGGGCGTCCGTCGTGTCCACCGCGGCGGCGCTGTTGCATCGGCGAGGTCCGCCCTCATCGAGCTACCGACCGGTCATGATCGGTGGATGCGTCGACGTCGCGTCCGTCCACCGGTCCCAACGTCGGAGTTCGCCGGATGCCGATTCCCGCCGGAGGTGATCATTTTGGCGGTCCGGTGGTACCTGCGGTTCGCGCTGTCGTACCGAGACGTCGAGGAGCTGCTCGCCGAACGCGGCCTCGATGTTGATCACGTCACCGTCTACCGGTGGGTGCAGCGCTTCACATCCCTGCTCGTGGACTCGGCCCGGCCCTGTCGACACCGGCCGGGCGACAGGTGGTTCGTGGACGAAACGTATGTGAAGGTCGCCGGCCGCTGGACGTATCTGTATCGGGCTGTTGACCAGCACGGACAGGTCATCGACGTCCTCGCCAGCACCCGCCGCGACCAGGCCGCCGCCCGCCGGTTCTTCGTCCAAGCGCTGTCTCATGGCCGGCGGCCGGTCGAGGTCACCACTGACAAGGCACCTGTCTACCCGAAGCTCCTCGACGAGCTCCTGCCCGAGGCCTGCCACGTCGACGCTGCCCGGGAGAACAACCGGATCGAAGCCGATCACGGCCGACTCAAAGCTCGACTGCGGCCGATGCGCGGTCTGAAACGGCTCCGCTCGGTCCAGACGATCAGCACCGGACACGCCCTCGTACAGAACATCTGCCGCGGACACTACGAACTCGCCATCCACACCGACCCACGGCTGCGGCTCGCTGCCGCGTTCACCGAGTTCGCCCGCGCAGTCTGACCCCGGTCGCCGAGACCCCGCATGCGTCGGATCCTCCGAATGCAACAACGCCGGTACCTCCCCTGCCTGCACGTTTGTACAGACTGTTGCAGGCGAGTGACACCGTTGTTGTTCTTACAGCCCGAGCGGGTCCCGCCGCGTCGCCAGACACCGCTTGTCAAAGGCTGGACAGCATGCGGAGCACGTTGGCGTACTGTCCACGGGCCTCGGCGAATCGCAGGGGTTCGACCGCCTTGACGAGGATCTCGTTCGGTTTCCCGTTGGAGCCGAGGATGTTCATGACCTCGTCGAGGAAGGCGTCGAGGGGCATGGCGTTGTCCGCCTCCTCCTGCCCCATCAGGGCGGTGCGCACCGCCGGGGGCACCAGTTCCAGGACGTCGATGCCGGTGTCCGCCAGTTGGACGCGCAGGCTCTCGGTGAAGGAGTGGATGGCGGCCTTAGTGGCGTTGTAGGTCGGGGTGATCGGCAGGGGGACGAATGCCAGTCCGGAGGACACTGTCATGATTGTCGCCTGCGGTCGGGTGGCGAGGTGCTCGGTCAGAGCGGCCACGAGGCGGATGGGGCCGAGGAGGTTGGTCGCCACGGTCGCCTCTGCCGTGGTCAGGAAACCACCGCTGTGAAGATCCTCCGGCACCATGATGCCGGCCATCGCGACCAAGACGTTGAGGTCAGGAAAGCGTTGCAGGAGTTGCAGGGTAACGTCCTGGATGGCGACCGGGTCGGTGGTGTCAAGCACGACGGATTCGACACCGGGGTTCTCCGCGACGATCTGTGCCAGCCTGTCCTCGCGGCGCCCGGAGACGATGACCTGGTTGCCTGCCGTGTGCAGCCGCAGCGCGAGGCCGAGGCCGATGCCGGAGGTCGCTCCGGCGATGAGGATGGTGTTGCCCGTGGGATTCATGGGGTTTCTCCGGCTGTGGTTGGTGGTGAGGGTCAGCGGATGGAGGGGATGCCGGCCAGCCAGCCGGTGACCGTCGTGACGTAGCTGGCCGAGTCGTGGCCGTGCATCGAGTGCGGCATGGTCGGGAAGGCGCGGTAGGCGAAGGAGTTCCCCGCGCCCTCCACGAGGTGCCGGACGCGCTTAACCTGCTGGTCGGAGATCGCGCCCATGAGATTTCCGGTCTGTGTATCGATGTGGTGAAAGTGGTGGGTGAATAGGACCGGCACCTTGACGTGGCGAAGCACGGTCTCGTGGTCGCAGGTGAGCGTGGCCCGTCCGGAGGCGAAGGCGTCCCCCATTCGGGGTCGTAATCCGTGATTGGCCGCTTCCAGGTAGCTCATCGGCCGGCTCCCGTCAGCGCGACGGTCGCCTGTCACAGCTCGCTGGCCTTGGCCTCGTCCAGGCCGGTCTTGAGGATGTCCAGGTCGCCGGTCCACGCCTGCGCGAAGCTCCGTACCGATCCCAGGTCGGCGACGTCCAGGCGCCGGACGTCGAGGTCGCCGGGCATCCCGGCGGTCGCCAGGCGACCTTTCTTCCCTGCAGATCGGTAGCTGTCCACTTTGCCATGGGGCTTCTTTCGCTCAGTCAGCGCGGCGTCGGTCGCTGCACACCCAGTCGTCGCGGAACGCGGTGCGTCGTTCCGCGACGACCACTGGACCGCGCCCGGCGGCGCGGATGAAGGATCCGCTTAACCGCTGACTCGCAGTCCGTGGTTGAGGCCGCTGGCGGCTGCGAAGATGGTGGATGCACGGCGGCTTCAACCGACGTCCGAACCGCACTCGACCCCTGGGGGAGGCCCATGGAGCAGACGGTGGACCGCGTGTCGTTGGGCGCCTTCCTGCGTGCCCGGCGGGAGGCGCTGCAACCGGAAGACGTGGGACTGCGTCGCGGATCGCGCCGGCGCGCCCGCGGGCTGCGACGGGAGGAGGTAGCCGAACTGTGCGACATGTCGGCCGACTACTTCGCCCGCCTGGAACGTGGTAGCGGCCCGCGGCCCTCGCAGCAGATGGCGGCAGCCATCGCCCGTGGGCTGCGCCTCACCCCGGATGAGCGCGATCACCTGTTTCTCCTGTGCGGGCACCGCACACCGCGCCGGCGGCTGCGCAGCGAGCACGTCAACCCGGGACTGATGCGCATCCTGGACCGGCTGCAGGACACCCCGGCACAGGTCATGGGTCCCCTCGGCGAGACGTTGTTGCAGACGCCTCCTGCCGTAGCTCTGCTCGGAGAACAGACCCACTACACCGGGGAAGCTCGCAGCGCCCCCTACCGCTGGTTCACCGATCCGGCCGCCCGCCAGCGGTATCTCCCTGACCACCACGGCCACAACAGCCGTGTGAACGTCGCGCTCCTGCGGGCAGCGTCCACAAGGGAAGGGCCCCGGTCGCAGGCTGCCCGTCTCGTAGCGAGCCTGCTACGCCAAAGCACAGAGTTCGCATCACTGTGGGACCGGCAGGAGGTCGGCCTGCACTGGAGCGACGCCAAACGGTTCGTTCATCCACAGGTCGGGCACATCGACCTGTTCTGCCAGAACCTACAGGACCCCGACCAGTCGCAGTCCCTGCTCATCTTCACCGCGACGCCTGGCACCGACAGCTACGACAAGCTGGCTCTGTTGAACATCCTCGGCGCGGACAGCTTCCCTATCGACTGACGCCCGCGACGCTCCCGGCGATCACCCCGCCGGGGGTCCTCCGCCGTTTAAGATCATTCACTGCCGACGGCCCGCTGCTTGATCCAGCTGTGCGACCGGCTCCAGCGGGAGCCTGCCCTATCTGCCATCCGGCGCTGTTGCATTGGGGACATGGCTGCGTCCGCCGAACGGCTGATCAGAGTGCCCGGGCGAGCTCGGTGAAGGCAGCCGGCACCCGTAGCCGTGAGTCGACCTCCATGCCGAGTTCGTCATGGCCGCGGCGGATGTTCTGAACCAGCGCATTCCCTGCGCTGATCGTCTGGGCGGAGCGCAGTCGTTTCAGCCCGCGCATCGGCCGGAGCCGGGCTTTGAGCCGGCTGTGGTCGGATTCGATCCGGTTGTTCGCCCGGGCGACGTCCACATGGTGGGCGGCGGGAAGCTGTTCGTCGAGGACCCGCGGATAGACGGGTGCCCGGTCGGTCGTCACCTCGACCGGCTTCCGGCTGTGGGACAGCGCCCGGGTGAAGAACCGTCGGGCCGCGGCCAGATCCCGGTGCTCGGCGGCCAGCACGTCGATGACCTGCCCGAACTGGTCCACTGCCCGGTACAAGTAGGTCCACCGGCCGGCAACCTTGACGTAGGTCTCATCGACAAACCATCTGTCCCCGGTGCTGTGTCGGCAGGGCCGGGCGGCGTCGACGAGCAGTGAAGTGAACCGCTGGACCCACCGGTAGATCGTGACATGATCGACGGTGATGCCGCGTTCCGCGAGCAGCTCCTCGACGTCGCGGTAGGACAGGCCGTACCGCAGGTACCACCGGACTGCCAGAACGATCACTTCCGGTGAGAACCGGAACCCGGCGAACTCCGAAACCGGGACGGCTGGTCGGACGTGCTGGCAACGGCGGCGCATCACCTGATCATGCCGGCCGCCAGAGTGGACCGCAGCCCGTGCAACAGACCCCACCAGGCCAACGCCCGCGCCAGCCACTACCGACGACGAGACCACCAACCCAACTGATCACAAAACGACGGCTGCCGTATTGGGTGACCCTGCGCTGGACTGCTGGGGCCTGGCACGCTCGCGGTCCTCAGCCGCGGTTGGCATCTTGTCGATTTCGCTGGAGGCTGGACTGATATGCGGTAAGTCGCGCATGGGCGGGTTCTCTTAGGTTGCGGCTACGACGGCCATCGCGGAAGACTTGCTCCCATCGTCCTACTGGGGGCGCCATTCGGATCGCCATCCAGCGTGGCGATCCTCTCCATATCGTCTGCATCGATCCGAAAGTCGAAGATTGCGAGGTTCTCCCTGATCCGCGAGGGCGTGACCGATTTACAAAGGGGAATGTTCCCGAGCTGAATATGCCAGCGCAGGATCAGTTGCGCCGGAGTCTTTCCATACTTTTTCGCGAGCGCCTGGAGCGTCGGATCCTTCAAGGATTCTCCCAATGCAATTGGACCCCACGCTTCCGTGATGATCCCATGCAAGTGGTGGTATTGACGCAATTCACCCTGCTGAAAGCTCGGATGAAGCTCTACTTGGTTCACCGCCGGTACGGTCTCCGACCGCTCGGCCAACCACGCAAGATCAGCGACGGTGAGGTTTGACACCCCGATCGAACGGACTTTGCCCTCGGCAAGCAGATCTTCACATGCCCGCCAACTTTCAAAATACCGTTCTTTGCCCGGTGAGGGCCAGTGAAGAAGGTAGAGGTCGACGTACGAGGTCCGGAGTTTCCTCAAGCTCTCTTCGAGTTCTTGGCCGGTCGAGACGTATCCGTGATGCTGTGGATGCAGCTTGGTTGTGATGGAGACGTCCTCGCGAGGCAAACCAGATTCTACGATCGCTGTGCCAACCTCGGCCTCGTTGCCGTACACCTGCGCAGTATCGATGTGCCGATAACCTGCATCGAGTGCAACACGCACCACCTCGGTAGTTCTCGAGGCCGGAATCTGGTAAACGCCGAAGCCGACTTGCGGAATCTCGACGCCATTGTTCATTCTTATCGTTGGAGGCATGCCTGTGCACCTTCCTTGCGGTAACAGATTTAGTGCAACTTTCTCTGAGCTGTCGGGTTTTGGGAGACGTTGACGATGCCCGAGGCCAGACCCGCGTCCCGGGGCGGCACCTCGGGGTCCCACACCAGACCGTGGCGCGTTCTACCGCCTCCTGAGGACTGGCTTGAGCACCTGCTCGCCATATGAGGTATCCGCCGGATTGAGCACGACCCCGGGGGCGACAATCGCGTCGATGTGATCCAGGGTCTCCGGAGTCAGCGTGACGTCGGAGCTCGGGAGCTGGCCTTCGAGCTGCTCCATCGTCCGCGGTCCGATGATCGCGGAGGTCACCGCGGGATGGTTGGTGACAAAGGCGATGGCGAGCTCGATAAGGGTGACACCGGCGTCCGTGGCGACCTCGGCGAGTTGCTCGACGGCTTCGAGCTTGCGCTGGTTCTCCGGCAGAGACATGTCGAGCCGCGCCGCGACCCGCCGGCGCACGGGTGAGGTCGGTGAGCTATCGGCGCTCCAGGAGCCCGAGAGCCAGCCGCCGGCGAGCGGGCTGTAGGTGAGGATCCCCATGCCGTGCCGTTGAGCGGTCGGGAGGACGTCGAGTTCGATTCCGCGGACGAGCAGCGAGTAGGGCGGCTGCTCGGTCCGGAAGCGCTGGAGGTGGTTCTCCCGGGCGGCGGCTTGAGCTTCAACGATCTGGCTGCCGGAGAACGACGAGGAACCGATATAGCGGATCTTGCCCTGCTGAACGAGGTCGCTGAGCGCGCCGAGGGTCTCCTCGATGTCCACCGTCGGGTCGGGTCGGTGCACCTGGTAGAGGTCGATCCAGTCGGTATCGAGCCGTCGTAGGGAGTTCTCGACCTCGGTGATGATCCAGCGTCGCGACACGCCGCCGCGGTTCAGGCCCTCGCCCATCGGGGCCCAGAACTTGGTTGCCAGGACGACATCGTCGCGGCGGCCCTTGAGCGCCTTGCCGACGATCTCCTCTGATTCACCGGCGGAGTAGACGTCGGCGGTGTCGATGAAGTTGATACCGGCGTCCAGGGCGCTGTGGATGATCCGGATCGAGTCGTCGTGGTCGGTGTTTCCCCAGGCTCCGAACATCATCGCGCCGAGGCACAGCTTTGAGACCTGGACGCCGGTGCGTCCGAGTGGGCGATATTCCATGCTGGTTGTCCTTTGGTTCAGGCTTCGGGGATCTCGCGGCCGAAGGCCTCGAGAGTGATTGCGTCAGGTTCGGGACCACCGCGGTGATCGGTGTCCAGGCCGTCGATGGCGGTCAGCTCGTCGCCTGAGATGTCGAAGTCAAAGACGTCGATGTTCTCGGTAATCCGGTTGGGTTTGGTCGACTTGGGGGTGACCGAGCGGCCGTACGAGGTCCGGAGTTTCCTCAAGCTCTCTTCGAGTTCTTGGCCGGTCGAGACGTATCCGTAATGCTGTGGATGCAGCTTGGTTGTGATGAAGACGTCCTCGCGAGGCAAACCAGATTCGACGATCGCTGTGCCAACTTCGGCCTCGTTGCCGTACACCTGCACAGTATCGATGTGCCGATAACCCGCATCGAGTGCAACACGCATCATCTCGGTAGTTCTCGAGGCCGGAATCTGGTAAACGCCGAAGCCGACTTGCGGAATCTCGACGCCATTGTTCATTCTTATCGTTGGAGGCATGCCTGTGCACCTTCCTTGCGGAAACAGATTTAGTGCAACTCTCTCCGAGCTGTCGGGTTGTGATGTGGCTTATTCCCATGCAGCCGAACCCGATGGCCGAAACTTCTAATTCGCTCAACTTTCTTTCTCGTCCTTAGGACATCTACGGCCTGACCACCCTTCGGCATCCAATCTTGAAGCCTCACCTACCTGCACAACCTAGGCGAAGTCGTCGTGGTCAATACCGATAATCACGGCCGCACAGACCGCTGGCACGTCACCATTATTGATCCACCGGTGCTTCGTCCCGTTCTGGATGATCGTCTCGCCTGCCTTCAGAGTCTTGCTAGCGCCATCGTCGAGTTCGAGGGTGAGCTCCCCGGACAAGACCACCATGAGGTCGATGCTGGCCGACTTGTGCATCCCGCCGCCTTCGGGGAAATTAGCGTCGAAGCCGTGACGCATTTGCCGCCGCGGGGTAAATGTGCCCTGTGCTAGCTCCGGCAACGGGTCTGCGCCATTCGGCGCCAGCGTGACCATTACAAAACGGAACCCGCCAGTCCCCGGGAAGTACTCGTCTTCACAGGCAGGCTCCGAACCGTCGTCAGGGAAGTGCACACCTTTGTAGTCGCCGCCCCAAATCTGGTAAATAGGGCCACCACCCCCGTCGTGCGCAAGTTCCACGTCGCTGGCAAAAACAGCCTTGCCCTCCGCGCTATGACCAGTGGCTACTCGTCTTATCGTCATGTTGAGCTCCCTAATGCGTTGATGGACGCCGCGGCGTCGGGGCGGATGAGTTTCGTGGCAATGCGGGGTATGGGATAGACCAAGGTTCATAGATCTATCGAATTGTGTTCTATGACAGTTATTGCATGAATTGGGTATCGCCCTACTCCGCGCGTATTCGATGCCGCGATTGAGGCGGCAGGCCCGGCAGCACCGACCGACGGCCTCATTTTCTGCATTGTCACTTTCCTTATTTTTTAGCGGAGTGGCCATAGCCACCGAACACGGCCGGGCGCCGGATGGGATATTCAGCCTGGGATTTCAACGTTGACCTCCAGTTCGTCAAGCGGTTGTGATGCAGGTGCCGACTGGGGGTTCGGTACCTGCTCTGGAGCGGGCCTCGGCGCGTGCTTGCGCAGGACGGTGACCACGAGGATCAGCGCCACCACGAGGGCACCCGCTCCGAACTCATAGGCGAGGTGGTAGCCGCCGACCAGTGAGGCGTCGACCCCGTGCCCGGCCCGGGACAAGCTGGCGGAATGGCTGGTGGCGATCGTCGCCAGCAGCGCCAGTCCGAGCGCGCCCGCGACCTGCTGGGAGACGTTGACGATGCCCGAGGCCAGCCCCGCGTCCCGGGGCGGCACCTCGGCCAGCGCGATCATCGTCAGCGGGCCGAAGGTGTTGCCGATGCCCAGGCCCATGCACACGAAGGCGAGGAACGGGAAGGGCAGGAAGCCGGCGTGGGCTCCGGCGAGCCGCAGCATGAGCATCCCCACGACGCCCACCGCGAAGCCGACGGCCATGACCGGGACGGACCCGAAGCGGGCCACCAGCCGGCGGTTGACCACTAGCGACATGATCGCCAACGTCACCGTATAGGGCAGGAACGCCAGGCCGGTGTCCAGGGCGCCGTAGCCGAGGACCTTCTCCAGATACAGGGAGCCGAGGAAGAACATGGCGTACACGCCGGTGACCAACAGGCCGCGGGCCGCGCAGGAGAGCATCAGGCCGTGCAGCTTGAGGATGCGCAGCGGGAAGATCGGGTTGGGGTGGCGGTTCTCGACCCCCACGAAGGCGGTGAGCAGCACCAGCGCGAGGGCGAGAGGCCCGAGGGTGTGGAGTGAGCCCCAGCCGTAGGTCGGCGGTTCAACGAACCCGTACACCGCGGCGGCGAGCGCCACCGTGACGAGCAGGGAGCCGAGCCAGTCGATGCCCTCTGAGAAGCCGATGCCGCGGTCGTTGGGGATGAGCACCCGGCTGGCCATGCCGACGGCGAGGCCGATCGGGATGTTCACGAAGAAGATCCAGTGCCAGTTGAGCAGCTGGGTCAGCGCGCCGCCGAGCAGCAGGCCGAGTGAGCCGCCGGCGACCGAGGCGAACACCCAGGCGCTCATCGCCTTGGCGCGCTCCTCGGGCTCGGGGAACTCGGTGACGATGATCGCCAGGATCACCGAGGCCTGCATCGCGGCGCCGACACCCTGAAGGAAGCGGGCGCCGATCAGCAGGCCCGAGCTGTCCGCGATGCCGCAGAGCAGCGAGGCGACGGTGAACACGGTCAGCCCGGCGAGGAGCACCCGCTTGCGCCCGGCGAGGTCGCCGAGGCGGCCGGCGAGCAGCAGGAAGCTGCCGAAGGTGACCAGGAAGGCGTTGACGACCCAGGTCAGGCTGCTCTGGCTGAAGTGCAGGTCGTGCTGGATCTGCGGGAGTGCGACATTGACGATGCTGGTGTCAACGGTGATCATCAGCTGCGCCAGGCAGACTGTGATCAGTGCGAGCCACCGGCGCCGGTTGTCTGAAAGCTGTTGCATTGATCTCCAAAGACCGCTGGCGCGTGATAACTTGGAGGGTCCCTCCACAAATCGCCTGCCCTGAGCGGCGAGAAGGATGAGCGGAGCCAACCTCCGGTTAGGAGCGTAGCGGAGGGTCCCTCCGTGTCAAGGAGTTTCTGTGAACTCACCCATGTCTGCCACCGAATCCAGCGCACCCAGCGCCCCCACTGAGACCCTGAATACCGAGGAGCGCGCGGGCAAGCCGCTGCGGGCGGATGCCAAGCGCAACCGCGACAAGGTCCTGGCGGCCGCACGGGAGGCGTTCACCGAGAACGGCGCCTCGACCTCGCTCGAGGCCATCGCCCGCCGCGCCGGCGTCGGCATCGGCACGCTGTACCGGCACTTCCCCACGCGCCAGGCGCTGCTGGAGGCCGTCTACGTGGACGAGGTCGAGCAGCTGGCCCGGGACGCGGGCGAGCTGTCGGCCATGGAGCCGTGGCCCGCGCTCGAGGCGTGGCTCGTGCGCCTCGGGGCCTATCTGGTGACCAAGCACGCGCTGGCCGGTGAGCTGCTCAACTACGTCGACACCAACGCGAACGTGTTCGCCGCCTGCCGCGATTTGCTCTACGCCGCCGGTGAGCCGCTGCTCGAGCGGGCCAAGGCGGCCGGCGAGGTGCGTCCCGACGCCGAGCTCCAGGACGTCGTGCAGATGGTCGGCGGAATCGCCAAGATCCAGAACTCAGACCCCGACGCGATCGCCCGCATCCTGGCGATGGCGCTCGACGGCCTGCGCTACAAGAAAGCCTGACCCTCGCCGCGATAGGTGGCCAGCTCGCCTGCGAGCCGGCCGTCCTCGATCACCCACAGCGAGTTGAAGCGCTCACACAGCTCACCGGCCTTGGCGTGGCGCATGTACACGCGGTCGCCCACGGTGAGCCGGTCGGCGGCTTCACCGAGCAGCGGGGTCTGGGCCTCACCGGCACCCCTCGGGATCGTCGAAGGCGTCGTTGGCGGCCCCCAGCGCTCCGAGTACGCCGCGCTGCTGATGGCCAACGTCCACGGCATCGCCAGCCTCGAACGCCATCGATCGCGGGCAGCCCCTCCAGAAGCTGGCTGTAGCCACGACACAGGTCCCGACGACGCTCGCCCTCCGGACCCCCGCCGAGCCCGAAGATCACGCCGTTGGCGGGTTAGCGCCTGGATCTCGGCCCATGCCTTCTCCAGCCGCATCAGGTTGGCCTCGACCCGGTCGAAACGCGCCAACGCTTGATCGAGATCCATCACATCCCCCGTCGCGACACCCCGGGACAGACCGCACCGCGCAGCGTCGAATCCACCGCATAGCGTACTGATCCGACCTATGATCGGGACACCGGCACACAACTGCGGACCGGCGCTGCGTCGGTGGCCCGGGTGCGCGGTCGCCGCCTCTTGCAGCACGGAGGCGCTCAGGCGCTGCACGAGATCGGATATCACTCACAGCAGCCATCTGGGAGCCGAAGGCCGGGGACCATCTTTCCGTACGAACCGGGGAACTGGGCCGTCTACCTGCCCATTCGGCCTACCGCCGAGCACTCAGACTGATAGCTCCAACCTATTTGCCCAGGTCAGAGGCTAACTACGCAGCGTGGTGGACCGTGTGTACCAGCATCCGAACCGTTTGATCTTGGTTGCTGGCCCTGAAATCACTGTCCGGCCGGTCGCTATCTGGGCCCTGACCAGGGACGATGCCCCGTGACCGAGCCAGCCATAACATCATCTACCGAATCGAACAAGCGGTCCGAACACCTGGCGGTTTCAGACCCTTCGGCCCGTCTCGTGAGCGTGATCGTCGCCGTGGTGGTCGCTTTGACGTTCCTTTTCGGGTTCGGGAATGTCCTCGCGCTTGGGCTCCGTCTCAGTGTTCCGATGTGGGTAGCGCGTTAGTAGTCGCGCGGGCAGTGGATCTGTCCGCAGTCGCGCTGTTGCTGGGCACGAGGCGCCTCGCGGTGCACCACGGGCCCGTGGAGGTGATTCGAGCGGCGCGGCGTCTGATCATATTCTCCAGCATGGCAACGCTGTCGTTGAACGTCGCGGAACCCTTCGTCGCCGGTCACTACGGCAGAGCCGCGTTCGACGCGGTCGGCCCGCTTCTCCTCATCGGAGGGGCCGAGGTCGCCCCTAACCTGCTCCAGGCCATGCAGACGATCGAGGCCGACGCTTCGCGGTCTGGTTCGCCCACTGCCCGGATTCCGTCCGACGCGGTGGAGCGGGATCGGCCCGCGCCGCCCGTCTACCGACCGGACGGGCTCGTAATGCGGCCAGCGGAGATGGCGATTCAGGGGGGCGGTAAGGAAGCACGCGAGCAGGATCTGCTTCACCGGGCGCGGGCCGAGGATGTGAGATTGTCCGCGTACTGGCTGTGAGGTCTGCGCGATCGACGGCACGACCGTCAGCATCGCCGACACCGCCGAGAACCTGGTGGGCTGCCGCACGGGCGCCGGCAGCCACACCGGCTACCCGCTGGTACGCCCGCTCGCCGTGGTCGCCTGCGGCACCCGGAGTGTGATCGCCGCGGTGTTCGGGCCCATGACCAGCGGCGAGAGTACCTGTACCCATCAGCTGATCCGCGCCATGCGCCCGGGGATGATCCTCTGGCAGGCCGGGGCTTCGGCGCCGGCTGGCTGCTGACCAAGGCCGCGGCGACGGACGCAGAACTGCCGGTACGGGTCACAGGCAACCGGCTGCCTCAGCTATAAACCGGCGTTCACGAGACTTCGTCAGGGCGGTTTGCTTGCGTTGATGCTCTCGGGTCCCAGGACATTCAGAAGGGCTAGCGTCTCTGCGTCACGGGATCCCCGTGGCGCGGTGTACAGCACGAGGTGCTGGTCGCGGTCCGTGAGCGTCAGGGAGTCGCAGTCGACGGTGATTTCCCCGACGTCCGGGTGTCGGAAGGTTTTCGTGAGCATCGGCGCGGTCTGCACGTCGTGCTTCTCCCAGAGCCGGGCGAACTCGGGGCTGGCGTCACGGAGATCGTCGACGAGGCCGGTCACCGTGGGATCAGTCGGGTACCGGGCGAGTGTGGCACGCAGGTGCATGACGACGCTGTGCCGGAACTCGGCCTCGTCGGAGATTCCATACAGTGTCGTGCCGGGTCGCGCCGGCCTGAGGAACGCCTTCCGAGCGAGGTTGCGGTCCTTTGGGGCGAGGCGGGCGAAGTCCTCCATCAGGGCTGCAGCGAGATCGTTCCAGGCGAGGACCTCGAACGCCGCGGACGTCACGATCGCCGCCGTCTGCGGGAGCCGTTCGAGCAGCGCGAGGATGCTCGGACGGACATCGCGGCGGTGCAGGCCGGTCCGGCTCGGCGCGGTGCCCGCGAGGAGGTGGAGGTGGTCGGACTCGGCGTCGGTGAGCCGCAGCGCGCCCGCGATCCCGGCGAGAACCTCGCCCGACGGACGCGGCGCCCGGCCCTGCTCGAGCCGGACGTAATACTCCGTGGAGATGTGCGCGAGCACCGCGATCTCCTCACGGCGAAGCCCCGGGGTCCGCCGCCGCGGGCCCGAGGGAAGGCCGACGTCCTGCGGTCGCAGCCGCTCACGTCGGCTGCGGAGAAATGCCCCGAGTTCCTGCTTATCCATACCGCAGTGTGCCCGCTGTCCGGCGGCGGATCGTAGTACTGTCTGTGCCTGCATCCGGGTCCCAGGCTGGAACGACAGTTGTCGGCATGACAGACAACAGCAACACCAGCCCCGTCGGCCTGCTCGTCGGCAAGGTCGTGTTCATCACCGGCGCCAGCCGCGGTATCGGCGCAGCCGCCGCGCGGTTGTTCGCCCGAGAGGGCGCCGCCGTCGTGCTCGCCGCCCGCAGCACCGACGCCCTCGACCGCATCGTCGCCGAGATCCGCGCCGACGGAGGCGTCGCCGACGCCGTCACCTTGGACCTCGCCGACCGGGCGAGCATCCGTGCCACCGTCGACCGCGTCGAAGAGTTGCACGGCCGCCTCGACGGCGCGTTCAACAACGGTGCGGTCGTCCAGCAGGGGTTCGGCCCGGTCGACACCACGACCGACGAGGACATCGACGAGCAGTACGCGGTGAACTTCCGTGGGCACTGGACCGCCATGACCGCCGAGGCCGCGCTCATGCGACGCAACGGCGGCGGCGCGATCGTCAATACCTCGAGCATCGGCGCCCGCCGCGCGAACCCCGCCCTGCCCGCCTACGGCGCCATGAAACGCGCGTTGAACAGCCTCACCGAGACCGCCGCCGTGAACTGGGCCCCTGAGGGCATCCGGGTCAACGGCATCACCCCCGGCGGTACCGCCACAGAGATGATCGACACGTGGGAGGCGGCGACCCCCGGCATCGTCAAGCAGATGACGGCGACGATCCCGCTCGGCCGGATGGCCGAGCCGCACGAGATCGCCGAGGCGGCCGCGTGGCTGCTCAGCGATCGTGCCTCGATGGTGACCGGCGCGATCGTGCCCGTCGATGGCGGCGCGGGCGCCTGAAAGGGGGAGACGTTCACCATGAACACCACGGGCAACGGCGCTTTCGGCCGGGAAGAAGCATTCGGCGTGACGGATCTGACGGGGCAAGCGGTCGTCACCGGTGCCAGCCGCGGCATCGGACAGGGCATCGCCGTCAGCCTCGGCCGGCTCGGCGCGCACGTCGTAGTCAACTGTTCGCTGCGGTAACGATGACGCCCCGCTCCGGGCGCTCGTGCAGAACGCCAGCCCGCTCGGCTCGCGTAGGGGTACGGTCGACGACGTCGCGGACGCAGTCGAGTTCTTCACCAGCAAACGGGCCCGCTGGATCAGCGGACAGCAGGTACTGGTCAGTGGCGGACTGAGCTGTGATGCAGCCGCGCAAGCGTGCCGCAGCGAACGCACGCATGGCAGTTGAGCCGTTTGGAGCACGCCTCGCAGCATGCCCTCTCCGTGCCGGCCCGATGACAGGGCTTCCGCCGCTGGCAGATCGAGCAGATGGCGAGCGGGGCCCGCCAGCACGCTCGGTACCGTAGCTGACCGTCATCGGAACGGACCAGCGCGGCGTGGGAGTCAGAAGCCGTCCGGGAGTGCCCGAGCTCCGGCTCTGCCGCACTCTTGGTGGTGACTGTGCGTTAGTCAAGGATGCGAGCCATCGTTATCACCAGGCCGGCCCGATTGGGATCGACGGCCTCGTGATACTGCCCCGGCCGAGAACCGACTGTCGACGGGCGAGACTCCCACTGGTGATCATTGCAGCGGTGCTGGCCAGAGCCCCCACACATCTAACGGCATAGTTACGAAGATCGGCAGTTCTGGCATGAAAACCGCTAAAAGCCCAGGTCAGACACGTGTGGCACCCACCCAAAGCTCGGCTGGTGGGGCGGGTGGGGCTCGAACCCGCGACCGGCGCATCCGTCTCGTCCCAGGCCGCGGGCCGTTCGGCGACATCGGCGCTTCCAGGTTGGTGGGCTCGGGTGGTGGTGACGTTGTGGGGGCACCGCGGCGGGCCGGTTGCCCAGCGGGCGGAGTATTCGGCGTGGAGTGCTTGGATGCCGGCGCCGGGCCGAGGTGCACTACCGGCACCCGGCCCGCCGCGCATTCCCGGGCCGACACTCATTCGTCGGCTCGTGGCCGGTCCGAAATCTCCCGCAGGCCGCGCCGTCATATTGGTTTACCAGCTGGTTACACGCACCCTAAACTGCCGAAATGACGGATACCCGTTCGATACCCATCCCGCGTTCCCGCCCGGCGGACGGCGGCGGCGACGCCATATTCCTCCGCGGCCCCGCTCTGGGAGCCCGCCCGCTCGGCCAGCCGCACGGCGGATCGGCCCATGCCCTTTTCCCCGCAGACCGTCCGACCCCGGAGTCTCCTCTCTTATGCGCCGCTGTTCCCGCCTAGCCCCCGCGCTGGCCCTGCTCGCCGTCGCGACGCTGACCGGCTGTTCGTCCCATGGCGCGAAAGAGGCCGGGTGCACCAGTCCCGGGGTCACTCCGAACGAGGTGAGAATCGGGCTTCTCTATCCCGACTCGGGAGTTCTCGCGCCCACCTTCAGCTCTTCCCGGGCCGGCATCGACGCCCGGCTTGGCCTGGCCAACGAGCACGGCGGCGTCCACGGCCGGAAAATCGTCTACGACTGGCAGGACGACCGCGGGACCGCCGAGGCGAACGGCCAGGGTGCCCGCACCCTGGTGGAACGGCAGAACGTCTTCGGCGTCATCGAGTCCTCCTTCTCCGCCGGCGGCAGCGCCCAGTACCTCGCCGATCGCGGCGTTCCCGTGACCGGGATCGCGACCGAGGACATCTGGTCGCACTACCGGAACATGTTCTCGTTCTCCTACACGGACGGGAACGCGGTGGACACATTCGGTACCTTCGTACACAGCCGCGGGGGAAAACGTGTCCTGCTGGTTCAGGCCGCGTTGTCCTCCAGCGTCTCGGAGCTCACCTCGAAATACGAGCAGAGCATCCGGGCCGCCGGACTCGACCCGACCGGAATCCTGAGCTACTCGTCGCAGGCCGACAATCCTGAGGAAACAGCGCGGCGGATCGTCGAGTCGGGCGCCGACACGGTCATCTTCCTCATCCAGCCGCCCGACTATCTCCAGGTGCTGCACGCCCTGCGCGGCGCCGGCCGGCAACCGGGGCTCGTCATGGCGGTCACCGGATATGACCGGCAGCTGCTGGCAACATCGGGCGTGCAGGTGGCCGGGCTCGTCATCCCCGTCTTCTACCGCCCGTTCGAACTCGGTGGCACGGCCGTCGAAACCTACGAAAAGGCGGTGACCCGCTTCGCACCCCAGATCCCGCAGGCGCAACATGACTTCGCGCTGATGTCCTACGTCGACACCGACATGTTCATCCGCGGGCTGGAGGCGGCAGGTCCCTGCCCCACTCGGCAAGCGTTCATCGACGGGCTGCGGGCGGTGACGCACTACGACGCGGGCGGTCTGATCGCTCCGGTCGACTTCGCCACCGGCCTCGGCAGGACGACGAACTGCTACTCGTTCGTCCAGGTCAACCCGACGGGCACGGCCTTCGACGTGGTCGACCGGGACCGCTGCGGCCGGGAGGTCACCCAGTAGCGGCACGCCGCCCACCGCGAGCCCTCCCCGGCCACCCGACCGGGGAGGGCTCGCCCCGCCGGCGCCGGCGCCCCCCACCGGCGCCGGCGTCGTCACCAGGTGACGGGCAGGTGCGCGGGGCCCATGACGAAGTTCGACCGGGTCCACGCCATCTCGCCGTCGGGGTGGATGTCGGGAAAGGCCTGCAGCAACGCGGTGATCATCGCGATCGCCTCCGCCCGGGCCACGTGCGCGCCGAGGCAGAAGTGCTGGCCCACGCCGCTGAAGGCGAGGTGGCGGTTGGGCGAGCGGGTGATGTCGAAACGCTGCGGGTCGGCGAACTCCTCCGGGTCCCGGTTGCCGGCACCGTAGTAGACGCACACCTTGTCGCCGGCGCTGATGCTCCGCCCACCGACCTCGACGTCGCGCAGGGCGGTGCGGCGGTTGTAGACCACGGGCGTGACCCACCGCAGCATCTCCTCGACGGCGGCGGGCATCCGGCCGGTCAGGTCCGCCATCAGAAGTTCGCGCTGGTCGGGATGGGTGAACAGGGCGTGCAGGCCGCCGCCGATCAGGTGCCGGGTGGTGTCGCCGGCGCCGACGATGAGCAGGGTCATGTTGGCCGAGAAGTTCGCCAGGCTCATCGGCGCCCCGTCCAGCTCACAGGCCGCGAGCATCGAACAGACGTCGTCGCCGGGGTTCGCCCGGCGGTCCTCCCACACCTGGATCGAGTACTGGATCAACGCCTCGGTCGCGGCCTGGCGCTCCTGCTCGGTGTAGGCGCCGCCACCGAGGCCGATCTCGATGTAGTCGTAGAGGCGCAGCGCATCCTCGCGGGGGATGCGCAGCACGTCGGCCGTCACGTAGGCCGCGATCTTCCCGGCCACGTCCACGGCGAGATCGCACCCGCCGGCCGGGCGGATCTCCTCGATGATCGCCTCGGCGGCGTCGACGAAGCGGGTCATCTGGCGGCGCACCGCCGAGGGCATGAACCCGGGGACGACCGCGCGGCGGATCACCGTGTGCAGCGGGGGGTCGAGGTTCACCATCGACTTGTCCTCGGTCTCCATGAAGTCCTCGATCATGGAGACCGGCCAGTGGGAGAAGTTCTCGTCGTCGCGGTTGACGGCGCGGATGTCCTCCCAGCGGGTGACGGCCCAGAAGCCCGGCCCGTTCGGCTCGTCGTTCCAGTGCACGGGGTCGTGCTCGCGCAGCCGGGCGTAGAGCCCGTGCGGATGGCCGTCCTCGAAGCTCGCCAGCGAGTACAGGTCGATCTTGTCGGTATCCACGATCGTCATACGGCCGTTGCTCCCGCGGTCGAGGCCGCCGGCACCGCGGCGGGCAGAGTGATCTCCTCGAGGATGGTCGCCGCGAGGGTCGTGATCGCGAGGCGGCCGTCGGACTCGCGCATCGTCACGTGGTAGTCGCCGACGCCGTGGGCGGTGCCGTCGGCCCGGCCCAGCCAGTACTGGAAGTAGCTGCGCACATCGACGGAGCCGTCGGGCTCGACATCGACGAACAGGTTGGACACGAGGTGGCGGGCCCACTGCCGCTGGTCGAACAGCGAGGCGAGGATGCCCACCACGGTGTCGCGGCCGGAGAAGACCTGCTCGCTTCCCGGACCGCCCTCGACGGCCGCGGCGGCCGCAGCGGCCACGACGAGGGCGGCGTCCGCGGCGAAAACCTCCCGCAGGGCACCCGCGTCGCCCTGGTCGATCGCCCGGCAGTAGCGGTGCAGGACCGTGCCGGCGCGCCAGCCGATCTCGGCCAGCCCGCGATCGTCCGGTAAGTCTGGCATGCGATTACTCCTTTTCGTCCGATCGGCGGTCTCGCCAGGTCAGCGGTTTCGCCAGGTCAGCGGTCGATGACCATCCAGAGGTTCGCCACCGAGCTCCCGGCGTCGCAGACGACCGCCTGCCCGTTGACGAGCGATGCCTCGTCGGAAACCAGGAAGCGATGGACCCGCGCCACCTCCACCGGGTCCGCGGCCCGGTTCATCAGCGCCTGCGGCCCCGGCCCGCCGGCCGGCCCGGCCGACGCCGACGCCGACGCCGCTTCCGCCTGGGCCTGGGCCTGGGCCTGGGCCGTGAGTACCGGCAGCACGTCGGTGTTCGCCAGCAGGTTGGTGGCGACCCCACCCGGACACACGCAGTTGACCCGGATCCCATCGGTGACCAGCTCGAAGGCGAGGGCCCGCACGACGGCGACGATGCCGCCCTTCGACGCGCTGTACGCGGCCTGCCCGGCCACCCCGGTGAGCCCGGCGATCGACGCGGTAGCCGACATCGCCCCGCCGCCCGCGCGGCGCAGGGCCGGAACGGCGGCGGCGAAGGTGCGGATGGTGCCGGCAAGGTTGATGTCGAGGATGGCGGTCCACCGCTGTTCGTCGAGGTCCTCCAGTCGGCGCGCCACGGCCGGACCGCCGACGGTGCCCGCGTTCGCGATCACCGTGTCGAGATGGCCGAAGGTGGACTCGGCGGCAGCGACGGCCGCCTGCACCTCGTCGCGGCGGCGCACGTCCACCCGGTGGAAGACGGCCTCGCCGCCGGCGGCGACGATCTCCTTCGCCACCGCCTCCCCCTGCTGGTCGATGTCGGCGACGACGACCTTGGCGCCGTCACCGGCGAGCACCCGCGCGGTCGCGGCGCCGATGCCCGACGCCGCTCCGGTGACGAGTGCCACCCTCCCCCGCAGACTCATGATGATCTCCGATCCTGGATGTTCCGACGGGCCCGCGCAACAGACGTGACGCAGTGGCTGCTCAGAGTGTCTTTGCCGCGGCCGCAAGGCCTTCGACGAGCTCCCCCGCCTCCGCGGCCGAGCGCAGACGGTGGTTGGGACCGGCGACGGCCATGGTCGCCCCGGCCTCGAGGTAGGGCTCGGCGGCGGCGACGGTGCGCGCCGCGTCGATCCCGCCGCCCGCGTCGGGCAGGGGTGGCAGCGGCACCCGTACGACGAGCGTCGCCGGGTCGCGACCGGCGTCGGCGTACGCCGAGCGCAGCGCGGCCACGCCTGCGCGTACCTGCTCGGGCCCGACGCCCACCGGCGTCCACCCGTCGCCGAGACGGGCGATGCGGCGGACGTTCGCCGCCGTCGCGGCCACGCCGTAGTAGAGCGGGATGCGGCGCTGGACGGGCACGGGCCGCGCGATCAGACCGTCGAGGCGGCTGGCATCGAGCGGGCCGGTATCGAGACGGCCGGCGTCGAGCGGCAGGGAGAAGGGCTGCTCGCCCCAGGCCAGCCGGCAGGTCTCGATCACCTCGTCGAAGCGGTGCCGACGCTCGGCCCAGGCCAGCCCGACGCCGGCGTACTCCTCGGGCTGCCAGCCGGTCCCGACGCCGAGCTCGACCCGCCCGCGGGAGATCACGTCGAGCGTCGCGACCTCCTTGGCGAGCACGAGACCGGCCCGCAACGGGGCGAGCAGCACCGCGGTCGACAGCCGGATCCGCTCGGTGACCGCCGCGACCGCGGCCAGCGACAGCAGGGGATCCGGCCAGGCCGTGTCGGGCGAATGACCCCAGGGCCCGTAGGGGTAGCGCGAGGTGTCGGGCGCCATCACGAGATGCTCGCCGAAACACAGCGAGTGCAGTCCGGCCGCGTCGGCCTGGCGGGCCATCGCGAGGAAGGCGTCGATGTCACCGCCGGGGGCCAGATCGGGCCGGGCGAACAGGCAGAGGTCCACGGGGGCGATCTCCCTCCAGCACCGGCTCGGCCGGTCCCCCGGCACCGTCGCCGCGAGGATTCGCAGACCGTAAGATCACCCCCAATTTTTGTCAACCCACGAGTCGACGGAACAGCGTGGACGGCCCCGCCGACACCACCCGGACCACCCGCACCACCCGCGCCGCCCCGCCGTCTGGTTAAGTTCGCCGCTTGACGTTCTAAAGCACCTGGTTTAGAAACTGACGTCATGGCGTGGGACTTCGAGACGGACCAGGCGTTCGCCGAGCAGCTTGAGTGGGTCGACGCGTTCGTGCGCGACGAGGTCGAGCCGCTGGATCACGTGCTGCGGGAGCCGTTCGACAAGAGCGACGAGGTCGCGAACGCGATCGTGCGCCCGCTGCAGCAGGTCGTGCGCGAGCGCGGGCTGTGGGCCGCCCACCTCGGCCCCGAGCTCGGGGGGTCCGGCTACGGGCAGGTGCACCTCGCGCTGCTCAACGAGATCCTCGGACGTTCGCGCTGGGCGCCGTCGGTGTTCGGCTGCCAGGCGCCGGACTCCGGCAACGCCGAGATCCTCGCCCACTTCGGCACGCCGCAGCAGCAGGCCAGGTATCTCCAGCCGCTGCTCGACGGCCGGATCTGCTCGTGCTACTCGATGACCGAGCCGCAGGCCGGCGCCGACCCGACGCTGTTCCGCGCCGCCGCCCACCTCGACGGCGACGAGTGGGTCCTGCGGGGCGAGAAGTGGTTTTCCACCAATGCCCGCTACGCCAGTTTCTTCCTGGTCATGGCGATCACCGATCCGGACGCCGGCCCCTACGAGCGCGCCAGCATGTTCATCGTGCCGGCGGGCACACCCGGCCTGGAGATCATCCGTAACGTGGCGCTCGGCCACGAGGCGGCCGAGCTCGGCGCGCACGGCTACGTCCGCTACGACGACGTGCGCATCCCGGCCGATCACCTGCTCGGCCAGCGCGGCCGGGCGTTCGCCATCGCCCAGACCCGTCTCGGCGGCGGCCGCATCCACCACGCCATGCGGACGATCGCCATGGCGCGGCGCGTCTTCGACGCGATGTGCGAGCGGGCGCTGTCACGCCAGGTGCGCTCCGGCCCGCTGGCCTCGCTCGGCGTGGTGCAGGAGCAGATCGCCGACAGCTGGATCGAGATCGAGCAGTTCCGCCTGCTGGTGCTGCGCACGGCCTGGCTGATCGACAAGCACAACGACTACCGCCGGGTCCGCCGCGACATCGCCGCGGTGAAGGTGGCGATGCCGAAGGTGCTGCACGACATCTCGCGGCGCGCGCTGCACCTGCACGGCGCGCTCGGCATCTCCAACGAGATGAACTTCGTCGAGATGCTGGTCGCCGCGGAGCTGCTCGGCCTCGCCGACGGCCCGACCGAGGTGCACCGGGTCACGATCGCCCGCGAGGTCCTCAAGGATCACCATGCGGTCGAGACCCTGTTCCCCAGCGACCACCTGCCCACGCTGCGCGACGCCGCCGTCCGCCGGCTGGCGAGCCGGCTCGGCGGCGACGTCTCCCCCGCGCAGGCATGAGCGGCGAGGACACATGAGCGGCGAGGACACCCGCCGCGATCTGCTGCTGGCCGCCGAGCGGCTGTTCGCCGCCGGCGGCATCGACGGCCCCAGCATGCGCGAGATCAGCAAGGCCGCCGGGCAGCTCAACACCAGCGCGCTGCAGTACCACTTCGGCGACCGGCAGTCGGTCCTCGCCGCGATCATCGAGCGGCATCACCGGGATGTCGAGCCCCACCGGCTCGGCCTGCTCGACACCCTGGAGTTCGCCGGCGGGTCCGGGCTGAGTGAGCTGGCCGCCGCCCTCGTGCTCCCGCAGGCGGCCCGCCTCGACCATCGTGACGGCGGACCCGAGTACCTGCAGATCATCGCCGAGGTGACCGCCCGCCCCGAACGCTTCGCAGCCAGCTTCGCCGCGGTGTCGGCCGCGCCGAGCATGGTCCGCTGGCGCGCCCTGGTCACCCCGTTCCTGCCACCCGCCGCGGTCGGCCCGCCGCTGCACCGCCGGTTCGCGGCGATCCGCTTCCTCAACGGGGAGCTCGCCACCCGTGCCCGGGAGCATCACCGCCCGGACCATCGGCTGTTCACCAGTCACCTCGTCGATCTGGTGACGGCGATCCTCGCCGCCCCGGTCTCGGCGCAGACGAGCCGGCACATCCACTCCGGCCCGCAGAACCCCGCCGACCGGTAGGGTCAGAATTCGGCACGACGCCGGATGAGGGTCGAATGCGCAGCTCATCGGGTCGAGCCCAGTCGGGTCGAGACATCGGGTCGACCCGGGGTCGGTATGCCCGCGGCCGCGCCGCGGCCTTCAGGGGGAGCGAGGCACCGCGGGCGATGCTTCGGTACATGCTGCCGGTGACGCACCGGCCGGATCGCGACGGCGTGCTGAGCCAGCACCGCCACGTCCCCTTCTTCCTGGCCCTGGAGATCGCCGCGCAGGCCTGGGCGCGGGCGCTGGCGACGACCTGTGAGGGGCTGCTCGCTCCCGCCGACCTCGCCGTCGTCGACGTGGCCAGCACCTACCGCCGCGAGCTGTTCACCGGCGACGTCCTGTTCGAGGTCGCCCTGTCGAAGTTCGGCTCCAGCTCGCTGACCTTCGCCCTCGAACTCACCCAGCACGATCATCCGGCGGCGAGCCTGACCGCGACCCTGGTCAAGGTCGACGCCGACCGGCTGCACTCGATGCCCTTCACCCCCGAGCAGCGCGCCGCGCTCGACCGGCTCCTGCTCGTCTGAGGACCACGCCGAGCGCCGTCCAGCCCAGTCCTCCGGGCGGGGGGCCTACCAGGGGAGGTCGGCGAGGAGCGCCTCGACGCGCGCCCGCACCCCCGCGGCCGTCTCCGGGTTGGTGAGGATGTGGACCCGGTCCGCCTCAATGCCCTCGAGCGCGATCCGGGCGACGTCCGCTGGTTGCAGGACCAAGCCGCCGCGCTGCGCCGCCCGGTCGGCGAGGGTGTCCGCCGGGTCGGGCGTCTGCGCCCCCGCCGGCTGGTTCGCCCGCGACGTCTCGCTGAGCGCGGTGGCCACCGGCCCCGGGCACAGCACGCTCGCGCCGAGGGTGGGGGCGAGCGCCCGCAGCTCCAGGTTGAGCGTCTCGGTAAGACCGATGACGGCATGCTTGACGGCGTTGTACGGCGTCAGTGTCGGCAGCGGCATGAGGCCGCCGACGGAGGCGGTGTTGAGGACATGACCGCCGCCCTGGCGGATCAGGTGCGGCACGAAATGGTGCACGCCGTGGACGACCCCGAGCAGCGCCACGTCGATCAGCCAGTGCCAGCTGGCCAGGCTCTGCTCCCACATCGGCGCCGGCCGGCTCACGACGCCGGCGTTGTTGCACACCAGGTCCACTCGGCCGAACCGGTCGATGGTGGCCTCGGCGAGGGCGCCCACCTGGTCTGCGTCGCTGACGTCGGCCGCGACCGCGAGCGTCGTGGCCCCGGTCGCGGCGAGTGTGGCGGCGGCCCGCTGCACCGCGCCGGTCTGCACGTCGGACAGGACGACTGCGACGCCCCGGGCCGCGAGCGCCTCGGCCAGCCCGTACCCGATACCGCTGGCCGCTCCTGTCACCACCGCGACCTGACCCTGCTCGATCCTCATGTCCCGTATCCTGCCGGGAAACGGCCCCCGACGTCGGCATCGGCACGATCCCGCCATTACGGCCACGCTCCACCGTCCGGGCATTCCGCCGCACCGGGTAGAGTCCGATCAGATCACTTCATGGGCGATGCTGTCCGGCGAAGTCAGGCTCCGATATGCCGGTTAGCGCCAGCCCGTGCATCATAGGTTGGGGGGCCTGTGAGCGACTCCGGCGGTTCCGGCGGCCTGCTCGGCAACCGGGCCGTCGCCTTCTGGACGGTGGTCGCGGGCATTCTCGCGGTGGTGACGTTCGCCGTGGGCGCCGTGACCCGGCTGACGAACGGACCGGACGAGCCCACCCCGAGCCCGCCCATCTCCGCCCCCGGTTCCTCTTCCGCCCCCGTTGCCTCTTCACCCGGAGTAGTTGTCGGGCCGACTCCGTCCCCCACCTACCCCGTGCGGACCAGTTCATCGAGGCCGTATGTCCTCGCCGGTGGCACGCCGGCCTCGTCGTACCGGCCGCCTGTGGCGACGGCACCGGCCGGCCCCACACCGCTGCGTTACACCTTCGCCGGGGCGAGCCAGTACCCGTGTTCGTCGGAGGGCCACATCCGATCCCTTTTCCAGGCCCCGGTACAACTCGTGGTGGAAAACCGCAGCTCCCAGCTCATCCAGCTCTACTACCTCGACGCCGCGGGAAACCGGATCGCGCAGACCACCATTGCGTCGGGCCGCAGCGTTTCCGTGTCGAGCCACCTGGGTGACGCCTGGCTGCCCACCACCGGTCAGGCGGACTGCATCGGCATCTTCGCGTTGCGCGCAAACAGCCGCATCCAGTTCCTCGACGCCCGATAGCCTCTCCGCGCCCGGAAGTCGCGTGGTCAGCCCGGCGACGCGCTCGCTGCCCGCAGTTCGTCCAGGGCCGCCAAGGTGTACTACGCGAGTTCACCACAGAGGACAACCAGCTTGCCGCGGGTGTGCTCACGCAGGAGATCGACGCAGGCTTGCGCACCATCCGCGAGCCCATATCGCCGGCTGATCGTCACCGGCAGCGCTCCCTCCAACGCTCGTTGCGCCAGTACGTCCAGGTCGCCCGGACGCGCGGCGGTGAAGACGGTCTCGACTTCGAGATCTTTGCCGTCGAACAAGGCCGGGTCATGGAACGGGAAGACGATGTTGAGCAGCCGACCACCGGCCCGGATCACGCGTGCCACGTCGGCGAGAGCATCACCGGGGAGCGCGAGATTGACGACGGCGTCCACTCCCCGGGGATAACGGCGCAACACTTCGTCGACCGTGCCGCCGGTATGGTGATCGACGATTTCGCCTGCGCCCAGGCCACGCACGTAGCCGTCGTCGATGGCGCTCGCGGTGGCGATGACGTGCACACCGGCCGCGGCAAGGAGGGGTAGCAGGGCGCCACCGACACCTCCGGTGGCGCCGATCACGAAAACGACATCCCCACGGCGGAATTCGCCGGCACGGAGCAAGGGCAGGGCCGTCAGGCCGACTGTGGCCAACGTCGATGCATGATCCGCTTGCAGGCCGGCCGGCCGGTGTTCGAGGCCCGGCGTGTCAGCCTCGCATACCGCGTACTCGGCCAGCGTGCCCGTCGTCAGCGATGGCGGCGAGGCCACCTGCGTCGCCAGGCCGATCACACTCCGGGGAAGTCCCAGGCCGAATATCTCGTCGCCGACGGCGAACCGGGTCACATCACTGCCGAGTTCGGTCACGGTGCCGGCGAAATCGCCGCCGACGACATGCGGAAAGCTCAGCGGAGCTATGGCACGTGGTCCTCCCGCCAGCATCCGGAGCTCACCCGGATTGATCGCCGATGCCCGCACCCGTACCTGCACCTGCCCAGGGCCCGGCCTGGGAACGGGTATTTCCGCGACCTCCAGTGTTTCCGGCGGCCCGTAGTCCTCCGCGACCACCGCGCGCATCGTCGCCTTCATCGCCAGACCTCACTTCGTCGTCATCAGCCGCCCGTCGAGACAAACGGACCCAGCGGTCAGGTTAGACCACGGCAGCCTACAACCGGACCGAGCGGTCAGGTTGATAGGCTCCCGGCATAGAACGGGAGCGGGTGAGCATGACGGCCGGGACTCAGCCCCGTCGGCTGCGGGCCGACGCGGCGCGCAATCGGCGGTTGCTGCTCGACACCGCCGCGGCGACGTTCGCCGAGTGCGGCACAGAGGTCTCGATAGCCGAGATCGCGCGGCGGGCCGGTACAGGCAAGGGCACGGTGTTCCGCCACTTCGCCAACAAGGACGAGCTGATCGCGGCGATCGTCTGTGACCAGCTCGACCGCCTCTCGGCGGCCGGGACCGCGCTGTTGGAGGCGGTCGACCCGACCCGGGGATTCAGGCCGCCACGGACCGCCTGTTCGGCACCGCCGAGGCGCTCACCGAACGGGCTCGGCGGCAGGGCCGGATACGGGACGACGTGACCGGGCAGGACATCATCCTGCTCCTACGCGGCGCCTACCAGGCTGCCGCGCCCCTCGCGCGCGCCGTTCCCGAGCTGTGGCGTCGCTACCTGGCCGTCATAGTCGACGGCCTGCTGTCGACAACGGCAGCCCCCCTGCCCCAGCCGGCGTCGACCCGACCCCGTCCCACGGACAGAAACGGTGGCATGCCGCGCGGGTGAGCACGACCTCGTTGGCTCAGGCGAACAGCCGCAGCGGCAGTTTCCGCACACCGCGGATGACGATCTGGTCCCGGTAGGCGACGGCCTCCTCGGCCGGCGTGAACGACCGGACGCGGCGCAGCAGGACACGAAAGGCGAGCTCCGCCTCGATCCGGGCGAGCGGAGCGCCGAGACAGTAGTGGATGCCAGCGCCGAACCCGAGGTGGCGCGGCGTCCGGCCGGCTCCGGCGTAGCGGCCGGCAAGGAAGCGGTCGGGCTGGTCGAATGCCTCGGGATCCCGATTGGCCGCACCGATCATCATGAGCACCCCGTCGCCGCAGGTGAACGTGTGCCCACCGATCTCGGCGTCGGCCAGCACGGTACGGGCGATGAACTGCACCGGCGGGTCGTAGCGGAGCATCTCCTCCACCGCGGGCCCGACCAGCGCGGGATCGGCGCGCAGGGCGGCGAGCTGGTCGGGACTGGCGAGCAGCGCGAGGATGCCGCCGCTGATGAGGTTCACGGTCGTCTCGTACCCGGCGACGAGCAGCAGGGTGCACAGTTCGAGCAGCTCGCGCTCGGAGAGCACGTCACCGTCGTCGTGGAGGGCGACGAGCCGGCTGAGCAGATCCTCGCGTGGCGCGCTGCGACGGCGGGCGATCAGAGCGCGGAAGTACTCGTCGAACGCCACCGTCGCCCGCTGCCGGGCGGTCTTCTCCGCGGGGGTCATCAGGGCCGGCGGGTCGAGCCCCCGGGCCAGCGCGTCGGCCCATCCGCCGAACTCCTGCTCGTCCGCGGCGGGAACCCCGAGCAGCCGGCACATCACCCGCAGGGGCAGGGGGCGGGCGAGGGCCTCGACCGCGTCGACCTCGCCGTGGTCGATCGCGGCGTCGAGCAGCTCGTCGAGCAGGGCGGTGAGCTCCGGGACCAGGTCGGCGATCACCGCGGGGGTGAACGCCTTTCCCACGAGGCGCCGCAGGCGGGCATGGTCGGGTGGGTCGGCGCGCAGCAGTGACCCCAGCCCGTCCTCGGCGCTCCCTCGGTAGCTGACGCCGTCCCGATACCCGTGCCCGATCGCCGGGTGGGCGAGCACGGCCGTGGCCCCCGCGAGCGTGGTGACGAGGGTGACCCTGGTGCCGGCGAGGTCACCGGGGAGGAAGGCGCCGAGCTGCTGGATCTCCCGGTAGCGGGGATAGGGATCCGGCAGGCGCGACGCCGCCAGGACGGACATGATCTCGGTGAAGTGCCCCTCGGACGTGTTCGCCTCGTCCACCGCGGTCATCCACATCTCCTTCACGGACTCCACCCAATCGGTCACCGAACGCTCTCACAGAGTGAGATGCATAGCTCGCACCGGAGGTGAACAACAGGAGAAGGATGTCCGCGGCCCGTTGTGGCCTCAGCTCTGGCAGCCTGTCCCGTCGCCGTCGGCGTCCAGGCCGAACGGGTCCGGGCGCAGGACGCGCACGGGCCCCTGGACGTAGTTCGGGCCGTTGCCGCTGCCGCCCGCGCAGTCGTAGTCGCCGATACCGGTGCGCAGGCACACGTCCGGGTACGACGGGTCGCACCGCCCGGACACCGCCGGCGCGGTCGTCCGCACGGGTGCGGGCGCCGCCGGCGGCACGCTCGTGCGCACGGGTACGGGCGCCACCACCACCGCAGCAGTCGTGCGCGCGGGTGCGGGTGCCGGCGGCACAGCGGCGGCCGGGACGACCGTGCGGACGGCGGACGGCGCGGCGGCCGGCCGGCGGGTCGCGGTGACGGCCCGCGAGCCCGCGGCGGGCGGCGCAGCGGCGGCGGCCGGCGAGAACGCGGGCGTGGCGGCGGCGGGCGGCACCGAGGCGGCGTCCCCCGCCCCCACCGCCGGCGTGCTGATCGGCGTCGCGGACGCCGTCAACGTGGGCGTCGGGACGGCCGTCATCACCGCGACCGGCGCGACGGCGCCTGCCGTGCCCCCGGCGTCGTTGCAGGCACCGAGCAGTCCGAGCAGGACGACGGCGCTCGGCAGGGCGAGCGTGACGCCCGCGGCCCGGCGGCGCCCTCCGCACGATCTGGCGACGGCGATACCGACCGTTGCGGCGACAAGCCCGACCGATCCGATGATGAATGACAGTGTTTCCATAGCGCCCCCCCGAGCCGCGGAATTGGGTCACCTTAGGCGGCAGACGACACCGGTGACGCCAGGGATGCCCGCGATGATCGGATGCTGGGTGTGCCGTGGGTCTTGGATGGCCCTGGCAGGCCGTCCCTTGGGCAGGTCACGCGGCCGCGACTCGCGGCTCACCGGCAACGGCAACGGCAACGGCCCGCACGGTCACGCCGGATCGCGACTGCTTCGGCCCACGATCATGCACCGGTAACTGCCGGGTGCGGTGCACGGGACGGGTTGCGGTGCGAAGCGCACGATCGCAGGCGTCAGACCGCGCACAACGCACCGCAACTGGCCTCCGCCCCGGTTCTCCCGGGGTCCCGGGGTCCCGCCAAAAGTAACGGCGATCACGACAAGACGATAGATTCCTGATGATCAAAACCAGCTCTGGAGGTTCCATGGCTACAGCGTTCGTCACCGGTGCGAGCCGGGGCATCGGTAAGGCAATCGCCCTTTCCCTGGCCGAGGCCGGCTACGACCTGGCAGTTTCGGCCCGCACGGTCCAGCCGGGCGAGATCCGCGACAACGCCCTGACGGTGCACCACTCCGATGCGCGCCCGTTACCCGGCAGTCTGGCCGAGACCGCCGCCGAGGTCGAGGCCCGCGGCCGCAAGGCGCTGGTCGTGCCGTGCGACCTGACCGATCGGGACTCGGTCGAGGCGGCCGGGCAGCGCATTCTCGACACCTGGGGCGGCGTCGACGTCATCGTCCACAACGGCCGCTACATCGGCCCCGGGCTCATGGACGTCTTCCTCGACACGCCGTTGGAGGCCTACGAGAAGATGTTCGAGGCGCACTGCGTCGCCCCGATCATCCTCACCCGCGCCCTGTTGCCGGCGATGCTCGCCCGCGGTGGCGGGGCCGTCGTCACCATCACCTCCGGCGCCGCGTGGCTCGTCCCGCCCGCCCCGGCCGGGCAGGGCGGCTGGGGGCTGGCCTACGCCGTCGGCAAGGCGTCCGGCAACCCGCTCATCGGGGTCCTGCACACCGAGTACGCCGAGCGCGGGCTGCGCGCGTTCAACGTCGAACCGGGCTACGTCGCCACCGAGCGCAACGAGATCACGGTGCGCGACTACGGCCGTGAGCTCGTCGGGGCCGCTCCCCCGTCGGCGATCGGCGCGACCGTGCGCTGGCTGCTCGACAGCCCCGACGCCGAGCCCCTGCTCGGCACGACGATCGAGGCCCAGGACCTCTGCCGGGCCCGCGAGCTGCACCCCGCCTGGTAGGACCGCGAACCGTGTCCGCCCGGGCCGGCGACCTGTCGGGCCTGCCGCCGGCGTTCGTCGACGTCGGATCCGCGGAGACGTTCCGCGACGAGGACGTCGACTACGCGGCCCGGCTGAACTGGTTGCGCCGCCTGCTGACCGTCTGACCCGAGCAGCGCCCGCCCCGAGCGGCGCCCGCCAGCCGCGGACACGTTCTCGGCCAGGCTCCCGACAAGGCCCCCGACCAGCACGGACGAGTCCGGCTGGTCGGGATGGTCGGGATGGTCGGCCGATTCGCGCTTGCCCAGCCGCGACACATCGGCTAACGTACAACCCGATGGTTGTACATACGGACTCCGCCGGCCGCGCCGCCCACGCCGACCGCCTGTTCCACGCCCTGGCCGACGCGACCCGGCGCGAGATCGTCGCCCTCACCCTGACCAGTGAGCAGTCGGTCTCGGAACTCGCCCGTCGGTTCCCGATGAGTTTCGCGGCCGTCCAGAAGCACGTGACGGTGCTGGCGGGCGCGGGGCTGGTCACCAAGCACCGCCACGGCCGGGAGCAGCGCGTGCGAGGCAACCCGGAAGCCCTGCGCGAGGCCCACCGGCTGCTCGACCAGCTGGCGCAGCTGTGGCGGGGGCGCATCGACCGGATGGGCGCGATCCTCGCCGAACCCGCCCCGCCGACCAGCAGCCAGCCGGTCAGCACTTCCGCCGGCACCGACCACGAACCCCACAGCCAAGGAGAATCCCCATGACCGTGATCGACGTCCAGCAGGACCCTGCGGCCCGCACGCTGAAGATCAGCACACGGTTCGGCGCCCCGCCGGCGCGGGTCTGGCAGATCTGGCAGGACCCCCGCCAGCTCGAGCGGTGGTGGGGCCCGCCGACCTTCCCGGCGACCGTCATCGACCACGATCTGTCTCCCGGCGGCTCGGTCACGTACTTCATGACGAGCCCCGAGGGCGACAAGCACTACGGCTGGTGGCGCGTGACGTCCGCCGAAGCGCCGTACCGGCTCGAGTTCGAGGACGGTTTCGCCGACGACGCCGGCCGCCCCAACCTCGACCTGCCCACCACGACCGTCCGCGTGCGGCTCACCGCGGACGGCGAGGCCGCCACCGTGATGACGATCGAGAGCAGCTTCCCCTCGACCGAGGCGATGGAGCAGATGGTCGCCATGGGCATGGTCGAGGGCATGAGCGCGGCGCTGGGCCAGATCGAGGCCCTGCTGGCCGGCGCCCCCGCCTGACCGCAGCCGGCCGCAGCCGACCAGCACCGGGCGGGCGGCGAGTGCGCGGCTCCCACGGCGTGGTCACCTTCCGGACAGTCCGCCGAGCGGTTCCCTCGGCGCGTCCCTGCGGCGTCGACTCTCAGCCACCGACCGACGCCTTGGGTCTGTCCTCGGCGTCGGAGGGCTGCTCGGACTCGTCGCCGGCGTCTCGCGTGCCCTCGGACTCCGCGTCCTGTTCTTCTTCGTCGGGCTGTTGTACGACCTTACCGTCGCGGATCATGCCCCGCCACGAACCACTCGCCTCGCCCTGCATCGTGATGTAGCGGCGGAAATGCTTGAGATCGAGCCGGGCCCGTCGACCGCCGGCCCGCCACAGATTCCCGGTCTTCTCCATGAATCCGGACGGATAGTATTCCATGGCCAGCAGCACCCGGGTCAGGTCGTCGGCGAGCGGGTGGAACGTGACGGCTCCCTTGACGGAGCCCTTCGCACCTTCCGAGGTCCACACGATCCGCCGGTCCGGTATCTGCTCCTGGACCTTGGCCGCCCAGGTACGCCGGGATCTGAAGACCTTGACCCGCCAGTTCTGCTCGGTCTCGCTCTTCGCATCCACCGCCTCGACACCCTTCATGAAGCGGGAGAAATGCGGGTACTGCGTCCACTGGTCATACGCCACGGAGACCGGCACCCCGACATCGATCGTCTCCTCGATGTTCGTGGCCTTCGGCGGCCCGCCCTTTCCGCCAGCCCCCTTGCCACCAAGATGCAGCACCGACTTGACCTTGTCCTTCGCCGCCGAGGCCGCCGTCGCGAACGCGGCCCGCAGCGGCGACTTCCCGCTGGCCAGCTGCTGGGAGCCCGCCTTGAGCGCCGAGCCCACACCGCCTGTGTCGGCGAGCGCGTTCAACTTGTCCGTACCCGAGGTGAGCCGCTCCGTCGTCTTCCCGACGAGCTGGGCACCGCGCGCCTTCGCCAGGTTTTTCGCCTGGTCGACCAGGTTCTTCGTCGCCGGGTTCTCGCGCAGGGCGCCGACCATGCCCGTCTGCTGTGCCGTCGTCTGCGTCATGTCCCCTCCTCATCGATCTGTCGTCACTCGGCTTCCGCCATGGAAGGGCGAGGACGAGCGCCGCGGGTGGGTGCGGGGGCACGGCC
>NZ_JAMPTM010000119.1 GCF_025403375.1 Frankia gtarii | reverse complement strand
CCGGGGGAGTGTGGCCCGCCAGGGGGATACGGCCCAGCCTGGGGATGATGCGACCCGGTCGGGGGATGGCTCGGTCCGGCGGTACGTGGCCGGCCCGGGTCGGCGAGCCGCAGGTCGTAGCGGCGGCGCAGGCCGGGGTCGCCGAGAACCCGGTAGGCGACGTTGACCCGGGCGAAGGCCGGTGCGGAGCCGCCGGCGTCGGGATGGGTGCGCCGCGCCGCAGCCCGGTAGGCATGGCGGATCTGGTCCGCGGTGGCATCGGGCGGCACGCCCAGCACCTCGTACAGCGAGGGCTTCGCACCCACGGGCGCCTCCCCGGCTGCCGATGACCACCCGATCGGGCGGTACGGCGGCACCGCGTCATGGCGAAAGTACGCCGCACGTGTTCAGAATGGGCGCCGAACCTCCCGAAGGCGAGTCCGAGGCCCGCAACCTCTCTGATGCGCAAAGTAACATTCTACGCACTCTGCGATTTGAGTGATCGTTTCGTGCTCGTAGCCGGCTCCCGACGTGCGGGGCTGGTCACGCCCCAGCTGCTGGCCGGGGGCGCGCCGCCAGAGCCGGCGCGGAGTGTGCGCACGGGTGACACGGATGGGGACATGGCGCAGGTCGCGAAGATCGTCGATGAGGTTGCGTCGCTGGTGGGGGAGCCTGACATTGCGGACCGGTTGACCGTCACCGGCCCGGCCGACGTCCTACCCAGCCTTTACCGGGTGACGACGGTCGCGACCGCCTCGGTGGCGGCCGCGGCGGTCGGAGCCGGGAGACTGTTGGCCGCCCGCGCCGGCGGTGGCCAACCGGACATCACCGTCGACACCCGCCACGCTGGCGCCGCCTTCCGTAGCGAGCGCCACCTGCTCATCGACGGGAAGGCACCGCCGGGCCCGTGGGACCCGATCTCGGGCTACTACCCCACGGCCGACGGCCGCTGGATCCAGCTTCACTGCAACTTCCCGCACCACCGCAACGGGGTGCTGGACCTGCTCGGGGCGCCGAACGACCGGGCCGCCGTCGAGCGGGTGATCCTGCGCGTGGACGCCGCCCCACTGGAGTTGGAGCTGCAGGCCATGGGGCTGTGCGCCAGCATGGCGCGGTCGGAGCCGCAGTGGGCCGAGCACCGGCAGGCCGGGGCGCTGGCCGACCTGCCGCTGATCGAGGTGAGCCGGCTCGGCGACGCCCCACCGGCGCGGTTCGCGCCGACGGAGACCCCGGCCGCCGGCCTGCGGGTGCTGGATCTGACCCGGGTCATCGCCGGTCCCATCGCCGGGCGCACGCTCGCCGCCTACGGCGCGGACGTGCTGCGGGTCGGCGCCGCCCACCTGCCGGAGGTGCACAGCCTGCTGGTCGACACGGGGTTCGGTAAGCGCAACGCGTTCCTCAACCTGCGGGTCGCCGCCGACGCCCGCCGGCTGCGAGAGTTGATCGCGTCCGCGGACGTGGTCCTGCAGGCCTACCGGCCGAGGGCGCTGGACCGGCTCGGGTTCGGCCCGGACGCCGTCGCCCGGATGCGACCGGGCATCGTCTACGCCAGCATCAGCGCCTACGGGCGCCACGGGCCGTGGAGCGGGCTGCGTGGCTTCGACAGCCTGGTCCAGACCGCCTCGGGGATCGCCGTCGCCACGGCCGAGGCGGCTGGCGCGTCGAGCCCGCAGCCGCTGCCCGCGCAGGCGCTCGACCACGGCACCGGCTATCTCGCCGCGTTCGGGGTGCTCGACGCGCTCGCCCGGCGGGCGAGTGAGGGCGGGAGCTGGCACGTGCGGGTCTCCCTGGCTCGGACCGGGCGGTGGCTGCAGGACCTCGGCCACCACGACACCCTCGCCCGACCCGACCCGACGGCGGATGATGTTGCGGCCTACCGCGCCTGCCTGAACAGCGAGTTCGGCGAGCTGTCGTATATCCGACCCGCGGCGACCGTCGCCGGGGTTGCCCCGCGATGGGTCTCGCCACCCGCGCCGCTGGGCACCAGCCCGGCGACCTGGGCGGCACCGCGGTGACCTGGGCTCGACCGGTTTCGGTCCGGCGCTTGCGACGTTGCGGCTGGACGGCGACTGTCAAGTTCTGTTAACACCAGGCCCTCCTGGACGCCACTTCTGTGTCATCCAGGTAACGACCTGATATGAGTACTTTCGGCCGATCCGCTCTGGGGACTAGGTTTCCGCCATCTCGGCGGAGAGCGCGTGGCGGTCGGCCGATCATCCGCCGGTCCGGGTGCGTTTTCCGGGGGGCGGTCGGGACTGGCGTGGGGGGGCGCGTCATCCTCTATGCGGTGGCGCGCCGGCCCGACGTCGGTGGCGCCGGGGGTAGCTCGTAGCTGGGTCGGTCGTGGCATCGGGCTCGCGATCGGCGGACCGGAGGAGGAAATGCATGCGTAGGCGCCCGCTCCTGGGAGCGATAGCCCTCGCCACGGCCGTGACGTTGACCGCCGCGGCCTGTGGGAGCGACAGCGACGGTGGTTCTTCCGCAGACGGAAAGAAAACGATCACCATCGGATTCCAGGGTGTTCTCTCGGGCGACAATCAGCAGCTCGGACTGAACGCCCTTTATGGCGTACGGACCGCGATCGCGGAGGTGAACGCGGACACGAGCTCGCCGTTCCAGCTCAAGCTCGTCGAGTCCGACGACGGCGGCTCCCCGGACCAGGGGCCCACGGCCGCGCAGAAGTTGATCGACGACTCCAAGGTCGTCGCGGTCGTCGGCCCGATGTTCTCCGGCGCCACCAAGGCCAGCGAGCCCGCCTACACTCAGGCCGGCCTGCTGTCGGTGAGTCCGTCCGCGACCAACCCGGCGCTGACCACGCTGGGCTTCAAGACCTTCTACCGGGTCATTGCGCCGGACACCGTGCAGGGCAAGGCCGCCGCCGACTACGTGGCCACCGTCCTGCAGGCGAAGAAGGTCTACTCGCTGGACGACAAGAGCGAGTACGGCACCGGCCTGTCCGGCGCCCTGGAGCCCGAACTCAAGGCCAAGGGCGTCGACGTCACCCACGACGGGATCAACCCGACCAAGGACTACACCTCCGAGGCCACGAAGATCATCGCCGCGGCGCCGGACGTCCTGTACTACTCCGGCTACTACGCCGAGCTCGCCCTGCTGTCCAAGGCGCTCAAGGACAAGGGCTTCACCGGCAAGATCGCCAGTGGGGACGGCTCGCTCGACCCGCAGTACGTCGCGCAGGCCGGCGCCGCCGCGGCCGAGGGCACCTACCTCACCTGCCCCTGCGGTGACGCGAACACCGACCCGAAGGCCGCCTCGTTCGTCGCCTCCTTCAAGAAGGTCAACAAGGACGCGAAGCCGGGTACCTACTCCGGTGAGGCGTACGACGCCACGCTCGCGCTCGCGGACGTGTTCAAGAAGCTCGGCACGGACGTCAGCCGGGAGTCGGTCGCGGGCGCCTTCGGCAGCGTGAACTTCCAGGGCATCACGAAGACGGTCGCCTTCGAGTCCAACGGCGAGGTCAAGGGTTCCAACGTGTTCGTCTACCAGGTCAAGAACGGCGCGATCGCCGTTCTCGGGAACACCGCGGATCTGATCAAGTCCTGATGTCGGTGCGGGCGGTGGCCGGGTGAGTGCACATCCGGCCACCGCCTCGCCGCGTCGGGTGAACATCCGCGCGGCAAAACAGTCTTTCCTTCACAGGAAAGATGATCCGTCACCGGAACGGGTATCCGTCCCCGAAACGGGCATCCGCCATCCAAACGAACTTCTGCCAGGCGAACGAGCCACGCGACGAACGAGGCACACGTATGGGTTTCCTCGACCAGTTCTGGCAGCTGACCATCGACGGACTGATGGTCGGCTCGCTGTACGCGGTCATAGCACTCGGGTACACGCTCGTGTACGGGGTTCTCCAGCTCATCAACTTCGCCCACAGCGAGGTGTTCATGCTGGGATCCTTCGGCGGCCTGTTCGCCGCCCGCGGCCTGCTGCCCGACGACGGGTCGGTGCCCGGGGGGCTCGCCTCCGTGGGGCTGGTGGCCGTCGGCCTCGGGGCCGGCGCGATCTGCGGCGGGCTCGCCGCGTTCACCCTCGAACGCGTGGCCTACCGTCCGCTGCGGCGGCGCTCCGCGCCCCGGCTGGCCTATCTGATCAGCGCGATCGGGGCGTCGCTGTTCGCCGTCAACCTGGCCGGCAAGGAGTTCGGCCGGCAGAACGTCAGCCTGCCCGACCTGTTTCACAACGGCACGGTCTTCTCGTTCTTCGGCGCCGACGTCTCCACCCAGTCGCTGGTCATCTTCGCCGTCGCCGTCGCGATGCTCATCGGCCTGGACCGCCTCGTCGCCGGCACCCGCCTCGGCCAGGGCATCCGGGCCGTCGCCCAGGACGCCGACACCGCCGTCCTGATGGGCGTGAACGTCGAGCGGATCATCATCGTCACGTTCGTCATCGGTGGCCTGCTCGCCGGCGCCGGCGGCTTCCTCTACGCGATGACGTTCAACGCCTCCTACAGCATGGGATTCGTCCCCGGAGTGAAGGCGTTCACCGCCGCGGTTCTCGGCGGCATCGGAAACGTGCGTGGCGCGATGCTCGGCGGCCTGCTGCTCGGCCTGGTCGAGAGCTATGGTGGCTACCTGTTCCAGGCGTCCTACAAGGACGTCATCGCCTTCCTCGTCCTGGTGGCGATCCTGATGATCAGACCGTCCGGCCTGCTCGGCGAGCGGCTGGGGCGGGCGGCATGAGCGTGCCTCCGCCCGGCCCGCCCGCCGCGTCCGACCAGCCCGCCGCGTCCGGCCCTGGCGGTGGCGCCGCCACCGTGCCGCTGCGCGTCACCGAGAGCCCCGCCCGCTCCGCCGGTCCGTCCGATCCCACCGGCTCCTCCGATCCCACCGGCTCCTCCGATCCCACCGGCTCCTCCGGTCCGGACGGTGGCCCGGCGAGGCCCGCGTGGCACCCGGCGGTGCTGTTCACCCGGGCCCGGCTGCGCCAGCTCGGGGTGCTCCTGCTGGTCGGCGTGCTCGCCGCGATCGTCACCGGCCCGACGGGTAACTCCGACAAGCCGCTGCAGGCCGCGAAGGACTCGATCATCGACGTCCGGATCGTGCTCTACCTGGGACTCGCCGTCGCGCTGTGGGTGGTGCTGGTGCTCGGCGCCGAGCTGCGTGGCGCCCTCGAGCGGGTGAGCGCCCCGGTACGTGCGCCGATCGGCGCGGCCTACGGTCGCCGCGGCGCTCCGATCGTGCTGAACCTGGTGCTGCTCGCCATCGCGATCGTCGCGCCCATGGTCGTCTCGACCGCCGCCCAGCAGTCGATGGTCAACGACATCGGCATCTACGCGCTGCTCGCGCTCGGCCTCAACGTCGTCGTCGGCTACGCCGGCCTGCTCGACCTCGGCTACATCGCGTTCTTCGCCATCGGCGCCTACGCGACGGCCTACTTCTCCTCGCAGACCGCCATGCCGTGGCACGCGCCGTTTACGCTCAACCCGTTCTTCGTCTTCCCGATCGCGCTCGTTCTCGCCGCGCTCGCCGGGGTCATTCTCGGCGCGCCGACGCTGCGGCTGCGCGGGGACTACCTGGCAATCGTCACCCTCGGCTTCGGCGAGATCATCCACCTGGTGGCGAACAACGCCGACAACGTCACCAACGGCGCCCGCGGCGCCTTCGGCGTGCCGCACCTGTCGATCGACCTGCTCGGCATCGACTACAAGTGGGGAATCGACCCGCTGCCGTACTACTACCTGCTGATTGTCATCATCGTCGGGGTGATGATCGCCTTCGGCCGGCTGGAACGGTCCCGGATCGGCCGGTCCTGGGCCGCCATCCGCGAGGACGAGATCGCCGCCGAGGCGACCGGGGTGGCAACGCTGCGGATGAAGCTGCTCGCCTTCGCGATCGGCGCGTCGGTGTCGGGCTTCGCCGGCGTGCTGTTCGCCTCCAAGCAGTTCTTCAACCCGCAGAGCTTCAGTCTGCAGGCCTCGTTCTTCGTCGTCGCGGTGGTCATCTTCGGCGGGATGGGATCCCGGCTCGGTGTCGTGGTCGGCGCCGTCGTCCTGCAGGGACTTGCCTTCTACCTGCGGGACAAGGTGCCGCCCGCGGACCGCTACATCTACTTCGGGGCCGTCATCGTGATCATGATGATCTTTCGCCCGCAGGGGCTCGTGCCGTCGCGCCGCCGCCGCCGCGAGATCCAGCTCGCGGAGGAGGGCATCGGCGCCGCCGACTCCCTCGGCGTCGCGCCGACAGGAGGGCAGCAGTGAGCCGGGCCGGTGCCCACCGCTCGGGGGTGCCCGTCGCCCGTCGCCCGCGTGCCGACGAGACCGCGCCCGGCGAGCTGGTCGTCGAGGCCCGCGACCTGGCGCTGCGCTTCGGCGGGGTGACCAGCCTCGACGGTGTCTCGCTGCGCCAGCGCCGGGGGGAGATCCTCGCGGTGATCGGCCCGAACGGGGCCGGCAAGACGTCGTTGTTCAACTGCCTGACCGGCGCGTACCGGCCGCAGCAGGGCTCGGTCACCTTCTGGCCGGAGCAGGACCGCCCGACCGAGCTCGTCGGCCGCCGCCCGCACGCGATCACCCGTCTCGGGGTGGCCCGCACCTTCCAGAACATCCGGCTGTTCCCCGCGCTGTCGGCCCTGGAGAACGTGCAGATCGGCACTGAGGTGCGGCAGCGGTACGGGCCGGTCGGCGCGATCCTGGGCCTGCCGCATGCCCGGCGCGCCGAGCGTGACGGGGTGCGCCAGGCGCTGAGCCTGCTCGACCTGGTCGGACTGTCCCACCGCACGCATGAGCTGGCCGCCTCGCTGCCGTACGGCGAGCAGCGCCGGCTGGAGATCGCCCGAGCCCTGGGCACCGGGCCCAGTCTCCTGCTGCTCGACGAGCCGGCCGCCGGCACGAACCCGGCGGAGAAGCGGGACCTCGCCGGGCTGATCACCCGCATCGCCGGCACCGGGGTGTCCGTGCTGCTCATCGAGCACGACATGCGATTGGTGATGTCCGTGGCGACCTCGGTGGTCGTGCTCAACTTCGGCCGGGTGATCGCCCACGGCACGCCGGGGGAGGTCCAGCGTGATCCGGCGGTCATCGAGGCGTACCTCGGCGTCGCCGACGACACTGGTGGCGATGCTGGCGGAGCCGACGTCCAGGCCGGGCCCGGCGCCGCCACGCGGAAGGACGTGCGCTGATGCTGTTGACACTGAGCGACGTCGAGGTTGCCTACGGTGCGGTGACCGCTCTGCGTGGGGTCAGCCTGGAGATCGCCGAGGGTGAGATCGTCACCCTGCTCGGCGCCAACGGCGCCGGCAAGACGACGACCCTGCGGACGATCTCCGGCCTGCTGCGGCCCCGTTCCGGCGAGGTGCGCCTCGACGGGCGGCCGCTGTCGTCCATCCCCGCGCACGGCCTCGTCGGCGCCGGCGTCAGCCACGTGCCCGAGGGTCGGCGGGTCTTCCCCAGCATGAGCGTCCGCGAGAACCTGCTGATGGGTGCCTACCATGATCGCCGGCATGCGCGGGCGGACCTGGAGCGGGTCGTCGCGCTGTTCCCGCGGCTGGCGGAGCGGATCGGCCAGGCGGGCGGCACGCTGTCAGGTGGCGAGCAGCAGATGCTCGCGATCGGCCGGGCGCTGATGAGCCGGCCGCGGCTGATCCTGCTCGACGAGCCGTCGATGGGGCTGGCCCCGATGGTCGTCCAGACCATCTTCCAGGTGATCGCCGAGATCAACCGGGAGGGGGTCGCGGTGCTGCTCGTCGAGCAGAACGCGGCCTCGGCGCTGCGGATTGCCGGGCGCGGGTACGTGCTGGAGACCGGCCGCGTCGTCCTCGCGGACACGGCCGCCGGCCTGCTCGCCGACGACCGGGTTCGCCAGGCGTACCTCGGCGAGGACGTCGCCGACAGGGAGGACGAGCCCGCTCCGACCCGGGGCGGTGCGGCGGCGGGCCCGGCTCACGGAACCGCGATCCGGGCCGACTCCGCCTGAGCCCCCCGGGCCGGAGCCGCCCCCTCGGCCGTTCCCGCCTCGCGGTCCGAAGCCGCTGCCCGGTCCGAAGCCGCTGCCCGGTCTGATCCCGGCGTTGCGGCGGGCCCAGTCCAGCCCGTCGCGGGTGTCGGGTCCCCACAGCCAGCCGGCGAGGCCCAGAAGGACGGCCCCGACCGTCACGATCGCGTACATCATGATCCCCAGGATCGTGGCAGGCACTCTTGCAGTCCAGCTAATTTTTCCGCATGCTATAGCTAAGATTTCCTACATGATTGATGTTCGCCGCCTGCGCATCCTGCGGGAGCTCGACAGCCGGGGAACGGTCGTGGCCACGGCCGCGGCGCTGCACCTGACGCCGTCGGCGGTCAGCCAGCAGCTCGCCGCGCTGGCGAAGGAGACCGGCGTGCGACTGCTCGACCCGGCCGGCCGCCGGGTCCGGCTCACCCCGGCCGCCCGGGTGCTGCTCGGACACGCCGACGTTCTGTTCGCCCAGCTGGAGCGGGCCGAGGCGGACCTCGCCGCCTTCGACGAGGGCCGGGTCGGCTCGGTGGCCGTGGCGGCCTTCACCACGGCGATCTCCGGCATCGTCGTGCCGGCGCTGGCGGCGTTGCGGGAAAGCCGGCCGCGGCTGCGGATGTCAGTGTCCGACGTGGCCGAGCCAGAGTGCTTCGACCTGCTGCTGGCCGGCGACCTGGATCTCGCGGTCTGCATCACCCACCCGAGTGCCGGGCCCCTCGACGAGCGGCTGCTACAGATCCCGCTGCTCGACGACCCGCTCGACGTCGCGTTGCCCGCCGGCCATCCCTACGCCACCGCCGCGGCCGTGCCGCTGGAGGTGCTCGGCGGGGAGGACTTCATCTCCAGCCGCCCCGGCACCCCCTGCCACGAGGTCACCCAGGCGGCGTGCGCCGCGGCCGGGTTCGTTCCCCGGGTGCGCCACCGGGCCGACGACTACAGTGCGGTCCTCGGCCTGATCGCCGCGGGTTGCGGGGTCGGCTTCATCCCGCGGCTGGCGAAACTGTCCAGCACCCCACAGGTCGCCCTGCGACCGATCGCCGGCGTCCCGCCGATTCGGCCGATCTTCGGCGTCGTTCGCCGCGGCTCCCAGCAGGCCCCGCACCTGTCGGCCACCCTCGCCGCCATCGTCGCCGCCGCCCGATCCCCCGACCTCTACGGCGCTCTCACCACATCATTCGGTGGTGTTGAGGTGCGAAGTGGACGCGGGGCGGCCGAGGACGCGGTCGAGGTGGGCGTTGGCGAACACGCCGGCCGGGTCGACGGTGTCGCGGATGGCCAGGAAGTCGTCGAAGCGGGGGTAGCGCTCGCGTAGCTGCGCCGCGGCCAGCGTGTGCAGGGTGCCCCAGTGGGGCCGCCCGCCGGCCGCCAGCATGATCTGCTCGGCGAGGCCGAAGTAGTCCCCGTGCGCGCCGCGCCGGTCGGTGCGCACGGCGATGTAGGCGGTGTCGCGGCCGAAGGCGGGGGACAGCGGGATCTCGTCGGCGGCCGCGCAGCGCACCTCGACGGGAAAAGCGGTGCGCACCCGGGATCGGGTCACGGCGGCGGCGAGCTCGCCCATGGCGGCGGCCAGCTCGGCCCGGGGGACGGCGTACTCGACCTCCTTGTACCGGATCGCCGGGGCGCCCGCGGCGAACATCCGGTAGGAGAGATCGCCGGCCGGCTGACCGCCCGTCAGCGCAGCACCCACCCGGCCGCCGACGTGGGCGGCGAGCCGGGCGGCGGGCCGGTCCGCGGCCGGCAGGCGCCGGGCGGCCACCATCAGCGCCCCGAAGACGCCGCCGGTCACCGGCCCGCCATCGGGCCGGTGGCGCCGCCGGGACGGGAGGTCGAGCCCGTCGTCGAGCGGGTGACGGTCATCCCGGCGGACCAGCGCGGTCGTGGTGTGCGGGAACCAGGTGAAACGGATGTGGTCGGCCTGCTCGACGAGCGCGTCGTAGCCGTCGAGCACCTCTTCCAGCGGCAGCCGGCTCTCCCGCACGTGCAGGGCGAACAGGGGGACGGCCTGCAGCGTCACCGAGGTCACGACGCCGAGGGCGCCGAGGCCGAGGCGGGCGGCGGCGAACAGCTCGGGGCGCTCGCCCCGCGAGCAGGTGACCACCTTGCCGTCGGCGAGCACCACTTCCAGCGCCCGCACCTGCGTGGACAGCCCGCCGTAGCGGGCGCCCGTGCCGTGGGTTCCGGTGGCGATCGCCCCGGCGATCGTGGCCTGCTCGCCGTGACCCTGGTTGGTCAGGGCGAGCCCGGCCTCGGCGAGCAGCCGGTTCAGCCGGCGCAGGGTCATCCCGCCGCGCACCGTCACCAGCCCGCTGCCCCCGTCGAGCGCGACCAGATCGGCGCAGCGGTCCAGCGCGACCTGCACGCCGCCGTCGTCCGGCCGGCCGATCGCGTTCATCGCGTGGCCGGCGCCGACGGCCCGGACCCGCCGGCCGTCCCGCACGGCGGCGATCACCACCGCCGACGTCTCCTCGGCGGTGCGGGGTCGGGCGAGGCGGATCGCCTGCGCGGTCTCGTTGCCCGCCCAGTTCCGCCACGCCGTGGGTTCTTCGAGGGGCGAGCCCATCTGCACCTCCGTCCGGGGGACCGACGACTCCGGCACGGGTGGGCGATCCACCGGCCGAGCCGGTCCCCATCGTGGACTGCCTGGCCGGCGTTCTGCCCGGCGGGTCGGTCCGACGAACCGTGAGGGACCACGCGCCGCCACGGTTACCTGAGGTGTGCGTTCTGTCGCATGTCTTGCCATCCGTGCCTTTATGTATTCCCTGGGTTGACTCGCGGGTGTGGCGAGCGGACTCCTGATTACGTGGTGAGGTGAGATGCTTCCCATGCGCGAGCAGGTCGGATCCGCCGGCTCGCCGACGCGCAGGCGGAAGGCGACGTGCAGATGGCGAGCGCAGCCGGCTACCGGCCGACCGGGATCAGTCTGGGCGGGCTCGCTGAGCTCGCCGTGGAACGCACGGGTGGCACCGAGGAGATGATCTTCGAGGGGCGGGTCGAGTCCGCTGCGGCCCGGTTCGCCCGGTCCTGTCGATTCAGCGCCGGCCTGCGTGACGCGGGGCTCGTCGCCGGCGACCGGGTGGTCGTCCACATGGCGAACTGCCCGGAGGTCGGCATCGCCTACCACGGGGTGTGGCGGGCCGGCGGGGTGGTGACGCCGACGCTGTTTCTGCTCGACGAAGCCGAGCTGCGTCACGTGCTCGTCGACAGCGGCGCCCGGTTCGTCCTCACGACCCCGGACTTCCTGGCCAAGGTTCGCGCGGTGGCGAGCGACTGCCCGCAGGTGCGGGTGCTGATCGTCGTGGCCGACCCGGCCGGTTCCGACCCGGCCGGTTCCGACCCGGCCGGTTCCGACCCGGCCGGTTCCGACCCGGCCGGTTCCGACCCGGCGGCCCGGCCCGGTCGCCCGGTCGGGTCGCCGCCGGTACTGAGCTTCGCCGACCTCACGGCGGCCGACGAAGGTCCCCTCGAGCCGACCGATCCGGCTGCCATGGCCGCGTTGCTGTACACCGGCGGCACCACCGGGCAGGCGCGGGGGGTCGTGCTCTCCCACGACGCGCTGTCCGCCGGTGGCTTCGCGGCCGCGTCGGGGAACGCGAACGAGGAGCTTGTCGGCCTGCTGCCGCTGCCGCTGTCGCACATCTACGGCCTGACGATCAGCGTGATGACGCTGCACATGCGCAAGCCGGGCCCCGCGGTCCTGATGCGCTGGTTCAATCCCCGCGGGTGGCTGGACCTGGTGGCCGAACACCGGGTCGCGGTCAGCGCGCTGGTGCCGTCCATGATCGGTCAGCTGCTCGCGGAGCCGTTGCACCTGGCCGACACGTCGTCGCTGCGCCGCGTCACCAGCGGCGGCGCGCCGCTGCCGAGGGAGATCGCGCTCGAGTGGCAGCGACGCCTGCCCGGCATCGAGCTGGTCGAGGGGTACGGCTGCACGGAGAGCGCCGGCGGCGTCACCACCACGCCGCCGGGCGCGGCGCGGCTGGGCAGCGTGGGTCTTCCCGCGATCGGGGTCGAGGTGCGTGTCGAGCTGCCCGACGGCTCGCCGGCCGGCCCCGGGCAGGACGGGGAGATCTGCCTGCGCGGCCCGATGGTGATGACGGGGTACTGGCAGGCGCCGCAGGCCACCGCCGAGGCGCTGCGCGGCGGCTGGCTGCACACCGGTGACGTGGGACGCCGCGACGTCGACGGCTACCTGTACATCGTCGACCGGATCAAGGATCTGATCATCCGCGGCGGGGTCAACATCTACCCGCGCGATGTCGAGGACGGCCTGCTCGGCCATCCCGACGTCGCCGCGTGCGGGGTCGTCGGCCGGGCCGACCACCGCCACGGCGAGGAGGTGATCGCCTACGTGCAGCTCGTCGCCGGCGGCACGGTCTCCCCGGAGGAACTGGTGCACTGGGGCCGGGCCCGACTCGGGCCCCTGCGCTACCCCCGGGAGGTGCACATCGTCGAGTCGCTGCCGCTCACCAGCGTGCTCAAGACCGACCGCCGGGCCCTGCGGTCGCTGACCGCCGCCTCCTCGCCGTCCCGGCGCATCGGGCCCGCCGATGGCAGGCCCGCCGATGGCAGGCCCGCCGACGGCAGGCCCGCCGACGGGCCTCAGCGCGCTCAGAGCGTCGAGTGAACCCCGTGGCTCTGGATCGCGCCCCGGGCCAGGCTCAGCGCCGCCGGTGAGGCGATGTTGGCCGCGTCCATGAAACTGAACGCGAACAGGCCGTCCCGGCTGAGCTGGCTCGGCGCGTCCCCGGACAGCAGCGCATGGAGGTCCGACTCCCACGTCGTCTGCGACTCGGACTTGTAGTGGGCCAGCATGACCGGGCCGTACTGGCCGAGCGCCCTCGTCATGTCCCGCACGTCCGCGGCGTTCGAGTCGGTGCCCATCGCCTGGAAGCTCTCGAAGTCCGAGGCGCGTAGCACGTCCGCGAAATGGGTGATCAGCGAGCGGCCGCCGCCGGCAACCGGATCGTCCCAGCGGCTCTGCCAGCCGCCCCAGCCAAGCGACACCCGTGCGTTCGGCGCGCCGGAGTGGAAGATGTTCAACGCCGCCAGGTACTGGTCCTGCAGCGTGAGGTAGTAGTTGGTGGTGTCCGGCGTGGCGGCCCACGCATTCGGGTGGCACGGATACGTCTGAAACTCGGTGAACAGCGTGACGTAGAGCGCGGGACCGTCGGCGGGGCCGGCGAAGATCGACGCGAGTTCCCGCGCGTTGTCGAGGAAGTCGCTCGACAGCGGGTACTCGCGGCCGCAGGCCGGGCCGTGCGCGGTCTGGACGGTGCCGACCCCGCCGGTGCCGTCAAGCCAGACGACGAGGTGGATGCCATGCCCCGAGCGGTAGACCTCGGGAATCAGATCGGCCTTCCAGTTGCGCAGGAAGCTCAGATCGTTCGGCCCGTTGTACCAGGTGCTGAGGAAGTCCAGGTCGGGCGCCAACGGGGAGCTGTGGGCACTGTCGAGCCCGGGGCCCAGCCCGAAGCGCAGTTTGCCCGCCGGGGTGGCCGGGACGGACCGGGTCCCGGCGGCCAGCGCCCGGCGCGGCGGCGCGGCGCGGCCGGACCGTCCAACCGGACCGCCTGCCGCCTCGCCGCCGACCACCGGGCCGCCTGCTGCCTCGGCCGCCGCGGCGATGCCGTCCCCGCCGGCGGGGACGTGGCTTTTGCCATGCCCGACGAGCGGGACCGCGACGGCGACCGCGGCGAGCAGAGCAATGAGGGGAACCGGCAAATGTCGGAACCTCCGATTACGCATTGATATATTCCTCCTGCGGCGACCATCCGGTAGGAGCGAAACTGTAGTCGATCGAATACTTTTCGGCGTCGAACGTGTCGCGTGATTCGGCCGGAGCGGCAGATCCGCTCGTGCGAGCGGATCTGCCGCGGGCGGCATGGTTTGCCGGTTGGTGTCGGACTGGTGGGTGCCGGCCGGTGAAGGTTGTCCCCTTCGTGGTCGTTCGAGGGTGGGGGTCGGTGGTGAGTGGGTACGCCCAGCGGCACCATGAACCTCCGTGATCAGACAACGAAGCTGCTGACCGCCTGGGTCCGGGGCCGGCGCCGACCCGTGCCCGGCGTCGGGACCATCGAGGCGAAGGTGCGGACGCCGGCCGAGTCGGGTCGGCGCCGGGCGCCGGCCCAGGAGCCGGATCCTCCCGGTGACGAGGAGCCGGATCCTCCCGGTGACGAGGAGCCGGATCCTCCCGGTGAAACAGGGGTGACCCCGCCACCGAGGGAAGGGGGGGAGAGCGCGGCAGTCGCGCCGGGGGCCAGGGCCGACGACGAGCTGGGCGACCTGATCCGGCTGGTCGCCCTGGAGGGGTTCGGCTTCCCGGAGCTGCGGGACGGCCAGCTGGACGCCATGCGGGCCGTCGTCGAAGGCCGGGACACGGTGTGCGTGCTGCCGACCGGCCGTGGCAAGTCGGCGGTCTACCAGATCCCGGCGCTGGTGCTGGCCGGCCCGACCATCGTGGTCTCGCCGTTGATCGCCTTGCAGCGCGACCAGGTCCGCGGGCTGACCGAGCGGCTGTCGGGCCTGCTCGGCGACGACCCGCCGGCCGCCGCGGCGAATTCGGATGCGGGGCGGGCGGCCCGCCACGCCGCTTTCGACGCGATCCGGCAGGGGCGCACGGAGTTCCTCTTCCTGGCCCCGGAGCAGCTTGCCCGCGACGACGTACGCGCGGCGCTGCGCGAGGCGCGACCGTCCCTGTTCGTCGTCGACGAGGCCCATTGCATCGCGTCCTGGGGGCACGACTTCCGGCCCGACTACGCCCAGCTGGGGCAGGTCGTCGAGGACCTCGGGCATCCGACGGTCGTGGCGCTGACGGCCACCGCGGCCCCACCGGTGCGCCGGGAGATCCGGCAGCGGCTTCGGCTGCGGGACCCGGTCGAGGTCGTGCGGGGGTTCGATCGGCCCGAGATCTTCCTGTCCGTGGTGTCGTTCACCGACGAGGAGGCCAAGCGGGCGACCCTGATCGAACGCATCGCAGGGGAGGCCAAGCCGGCGCTGGTCTACGCGGCCACCCGGCGGGCCACGGAGGAGCTGGCCGACGAGCTCGCCGGCCTGGGGCTGACAGTGCATCCGTACCACGCCGGCCTGCGGGCCGCGCGCCGGCGCGAGATCGAGGCGGACTTCCGGGCAGACCGGTGCGACGTGGTGGTCGCCACGACCGCGTTCGGCATGGGCATCGACAAGCCCAACGTCCGCACCGTCATCCACGCCGAGGTGGCGGACTCCCTCGACTCCTACTACCAGGAGATCGGCCGCTCCGGGCGGGACGGGGAGCCCGCGGTGGCCTGCCTGTTCTACCGGCCGGAGGATCTCGGTCTGCGGCGCTTCTTCGCCTCCGGCCGGGTCGACGACACGGCCTTACGACGCGTCGCGGTGCTGCTGGGGCACGCCGAGGGGCCGGTGACGGCGCGGGAGCTGGCCAAGGCGGCCGGGTTGCGTGACACGGCGCTGACCCGGCTGGTGGACCTGCTCGCCAGCGCGGGGGTGGTGGCGGTCCACGACGACGGGCACATCGTCGCGCGAGCGGACGCCCCGGACCCGGAGGAGGCGGCGCGCCGTGCGCTCGCGGTGGCCGAGGCGCGGGTCGAGGTCGAACGTTCCCGCGTCGAGATGATGCGCGGCTACGCCGAGACCCGCGACTGCCGGCGCGCGTTCCTGCTGGCCTACTTCGGGGAGACGACGGACGGGCCGTGCGGGCGCTGCGACAATTGCCTGGCGGGCCTGCCGGCCCAGCGGCGGCCCGAGACCACCGACGGCGAGGCGCCGTTCCCGGCCGGCGCCGCGGTGCGTCACGTCTCCTGGGGTCGGGGGCAGGTCGTCAAGGAGGATGGCGATCGCATCACGGTGCTGTTCGACGACGTGGGTTACCGCACTCTGTCGGTGGACGCGGTCCGGGAGCGTCACCTGCTCGATCGGACGTGAAAGACCTGCGCCGCAGGGCATCCCCCCACTGACGGGCCCGCACCTACAGGTACGTCGGTGATGGTAGTAACTGTCCGGTCCATCCCGAGATGTCCGATGATGTCGTTTCCTGACATCGTCGCTTGCCGTGCGCTGGACTCAAGCATGGTCACGCGCCCGGCAGAGCAGGGAGGACCATGACCGCGCAAGCGGATCTTCAGATGAGCACCGCCCTGGTCACAGGGGCGTCGTCAGGTATCGGCGCGGCCTTCGCACAGGCGTATGCGGCCCGGGGCGCCACGCTCGTCCTGGTGGCGCCCGAGGAGTCCAAGCTGCAGGAGGTCGCGGAGCGACTCGGCACCCGCTACGGGGTTGACGTGCACGCCGTGCCCATCGACCTCGCCGAGGAAAGCGGCCCCGACCAGCTCGCCAAGGCGGTCGCCGAAACCGGCCTGGAGATCGACATCCTCGTCAACAACGCCGGCTTCGGAACTCGTGGGCCCTACCACGAGCTGCCCGCCGACCAGGACCATCGCGAGGTGATGCTGAACGTCGTTGCGGTGGAGCGGGTCGCGCACCTGTTCCTGCCGGCGATGGTCGCCAGGGGCTCCGGCACCATCATCAACGTGTCGTCGACCTCGGGCTTCCAGGCCGTCCCCTACATGGCGGTCTACGGAGCCTCCAAGGCCTTCGTCCTGTCGTTCTCCATCGGTCTGTGGGCCGAATGCCGGCCTCGCGGGGTGCGTGTGCTCGCCCTGTGCCCGGGGCCGACCGACACGAACTTCTTCGAGGCGTTGGGCTCGCAGATGTCCGCCGGCGGTCGGTTGCGGACCACCGATGAGGTGGTGGCGGCGGCCTTCCGCGCCCTCGACCGGGGCCAGGCCTACGTCATCGACGGCCGGTTGAACTTCCTGACCTCCAACGCCTCCCGGCTGCTGCCCCGCGGCCTGGTTGCGCGGATCACCGAACGGGTGCTGCGGTCCGGGTCGCTGGCCGCGCTGCCGGGCGCAGCACCCAGGAGCCGCCGCGCCGCCTGATCGGGCTACTCCGGCCGGCCGCTGCGTGCGGTCCGATCGGACCACCCCGGCCACCGGCCGCCGCGAGGGTTCGTGCCGCGACGCGCCCATCCGGCGGCCGATCGACCTATCCCCCGACCGGGCGACCCCGCAGTGGCCCGGTCGGGGGGCGTCGGCTGCGCCACCGTCGGCTGCGCCACCGTCAGCGGGGTCAGCGCGAGCGGGCCGCTCCCACCGGGGTGGCCGCCGGCGCGGCCGGGCGGGCCGGCGCCAGGCCGCTGATCTCGGCGACCAGCTCGTAGGAGCGGATCCGGTCCGCCGGCCGGTGGGCATTCGTGGTGATCATGATCTCGTCGGCGTCGGTCACGTCGAGCAGGGCATCGAGCCCGGCGCGGACGGTCGAGGGGGAGCCGACGATGTGCGACGCCGTCGCGTTCTCGGCCGCGGCCCGTTCCTGCGGGGTCCAGGAGTGCACGGCGGCCTGCTCGGGAGAGGGGAAGACGTCGGGACGGCCGCCGCGGATCCGCAGCATGGCCAGCCGGACGGGGGCGGCGAGCCATTCGGCGCGCTCGTCGTCCTCGGCGCAGACCACGGCAGCGGCCACGATCGCGTACGGACGCTCCCGGCCGGGCGAGGGGCGAAACGAGCGGCGGTACAGCTCGAGCGCCGGCACCGTGTTGGCCGGGCTGAAGTGGTGCGCGAAGGCGAACGGCAGGCCCAGCATCCCGGCCACCTGGGCGCTGTAGCCGCTGGATCCCAGCAGCCAGATCGGCGGTACCTGAGCCTGCGGGAACGCGTGGACGCCGCGCATCGCGTGGTCGGCGCCGAACTCGCCGCCGGAGAGGAAGGTGGTCAGCTCGGAGAGCTGCTCGGGAAAATCGTCGACGGCGAGCAGCCCGGCGGTGCGTCGCAACGCCCGGGCGGTGGCGGGATCCGTACCGGGGGCTCGGCCGATCCCGAGGTCGATTCGGCCGGGGAACAGGGCACCGAGGGTGCCGAACTGCTCGGCGACGGCCAGCGGCGCGTGGTTGGGCAGCATCACGCCACCGGAACCCACCCGGATCGTGCTGGTGGCCGCGGCGACCTGGCCGATGAGAATGGACGTCGCCGAACTGGCGATGCCGGGCATGCCGTGATGCTCCGCCAGCCAGTATCGGGTGAATCCGAGCTGTTCGGCGTGCCGGGCGAGGTCAAGCGATCCGCGGATCGCATCGGCGGGCGTCGTTCCGGTGCCGACCGGCACGAGGTCCAGCACGGACAGGGGGACGCTTCGGGTCGGCTTCACGCGAGGTTCCAACGATGTGACGGGGCCGCTGTCTTCCCCGCCCGCTACCGCGGCGCCCGCACCGGTCACGGTCATGGTCAGCCGCCGACCGTCTCCATGTAGTCCTCGGCAACCTCGTCGAGGGCATCGCTGGGATGGCCGAGCGCCATGCGCACCCGGCGGCGCCCGACGAGCAGAAGGTCGAGCAGGAAGTCCGGCACCGGGGCCCGCTCGCAGCGGTGGTAGCCCATCGTGAACCAGGTGTGGGCGTCCTCGAGCAGGCCGGCCTCCTCCAGGCTCTCGGCGACGGCCTCGTAGACGCCCGGATCGCCCAGCTTCGCCGCTTTCAGCTCCGCCCGCAGTGAGCCGGCCTGCTCGGTCTGCCCGCTGCGCAGCAGTCCGTCGTGCAACCAGGCGCGGGGGTCGATGGGGCAGGCGCCGCCGTCGGCCACGGCGGCGCGATAGCAGCGGGTCGCCTCGCTCCAGTCCTCGGCGAGCCCGTACTGGCTGCCCGCATCGACGAGCAGGGAGGCCCGGGTGACCGTCTCGCTGTGGGCGGCGGGCCGCTCGGCCAGCGTCTCCAGGGTGGCCGCCGCCCCACGGTGATCGCCGTTGCCCGCTGCCTTGAAAACGATCTCATCCACGTCGTCGTCGGAAAGCATGCCGGTCATTGTCCCCGTCGGGGATCGTTTCCCGACGGGTGGGCGCCGGTGGCGTGGCTGCGCCGGTCGCGACCGGCGCGGACGGGGAGTGGCGCGGACGGGGAGTGGCGAAGACGATCCGGAACCGGACGGGTCGGCCAGCTCGGATCGGGGAAGGAGGTGATCGATCGCTGCCACGGGCCGCGAGCGGTCGGTGCAGGACGGGCGGTTCGGCGGATGGGGTGTGGGTGGACGCGAAGGCGGCGGGTCGAGATGAGTGGCCGGGGCCCCGGTCCGGGCCGGTGGTGAGCGAGCAGGTGGTGAGCGAGCAGGCGGTGACCGAGCGGGCGGCTGCGACCGCCGAGCAGGGGTCTGCTGCCGAGCAGGGGGCTGTCGCCGAGGAAGGGGCTGTCGCC
>NZ_JAMPTM010000118.1 GCF_025403375.1 Frankia gtarii | reverse complement strand
GCGCGGGGGAGCGGCGGCGCCGGGTGCGGCCGGCGACGCCCCCCCGGCGGACGTCGACGTCGCCGCCGACGAGGGGGCCGCCGACGACGAGGGTTCGGCCTCGGCGTCGGCCTACTTCCCGTTCCGGCCCTACTGCGAGGACTGCGGCCGCGACACGACGGCGGTGGCGTCCTTCGACCCGGCGGCGGGCCAGGGTGATTACTCCTGCAGCGCCTGCGGCAACCGCGGCCGGTTCGACGTGCGGGGGCCGGCGACCGGCAAGCTGGTGTGGAAGGTCGACTGGCCGATGCGCTGGGCGTTCGAGAACGTCGCCTTCGAGGCCGGCGGGGTGGACCACTCCTCGCCCGGGTCGAGCTTCACCGTCGGCGGCAGCATCGTCCGCGAGGTGTTCGGCGGCGAGCCACCGGTGTATCTGCCGTACTCCTTTGTCGGGGTTCGTGGGCGGGCCAAGCTCTCCGGGTCGGCGGGTGGAGCCCCCACCCCGGCGGACGCCCTGCACATCCTGGAGCCGGCGATCGTGCGCTGGATCTACGCCCGGCGCCGGCCGAACCAGGCCATCACCGTCGACTTCGGTGCGGAGGTGCTGCGCGTCTACGACGAGTGGGACGCGCTGAACCGGCGGGTCGGCGACGCCGCGGCCGAGCCCGCGGAGGTCACCGTGGTGGCGCGTTCGCGGGGGACCGTCGGGGGAGGCCCGGTCGACGCGCCGCGCACCGTGTTCCCGTTCCGGCTGCTGTCGTCGATCTGCGACATCACCGCCGACGATCCGGCCCAGATCCTGCGGATCCTGCGCCAGGCCCGCGGCAGCGACGCGTCCGGCGCAGGCGAAGCCGGCGGCACGGAGGAGGCGCCGTTCACGCTCGACGACCTCCAGCCGCGGCTGGACTGCGCGCGGGCCTGGACCGGCGAGCACGTGCCCGCCGAGCAGCGCACCATCGTGCGGACCGAGCCGGACCGGGCTGCGCTGGCGGGCTTGAGCGCCGACGAGACCAAGGCCCTCGCCATCCTCGTCGACGGCCTCGAGGAGGACTGGTCGCTGGACGGGCTCACCACGCTGACCTACGCCGTGCCCAAGCTGCTGCGTGGGCTGCCCGTGGACGCGCCGGCCACCGCCGAGCTCAAGCAGGCCCAGCGCGGGTTCTTCATCCTGCTCTACCGGCTGCTGGTCGGCCGTGACACCGGCCCGCGCCTGCCCACGCTGCTGCTCGCGGTCGGCCCGGAGCGGATCCGTTCTCTGCTTGCCGGCGGCTGAGAGGCCTGGGCTTCTCGGCGGCGGGCCGGCCGCATCCCGAGCGATGGCCCGCCGACGGCCACGGCCGGCTAGGCGCCCGCGTCTGCGTCTGCGTCCGCGTCCGCGAGGAGGAGCCGGTCAGCCGGTGCCGGGTGAGGTGGGGCCGAACAGCTTCAGGTAGCGCTTCGAGGCCTTGGGGTTCAGATCCGGCTTGAACAGCGATGACCTGACGTTGTCCGACTCGGAATTGTTGTAGTACGCCTCATATGCCAGATTCGCGGCATTCGCGACGAAGGTCTCGTGCATCTTCTGGATGTAGAAGGGGTTGTCGCCGCCGCCGCCCTCCGACCGGACCAGCCCCCACTCCGGGACGGCGAACTTCTTGCCGTGATCGTGAGCGAACTGGATCACCGTGCACAGCCCGGACCGCTGATGGCACTGGCGGTTCCAGCTCTTCTCGCTGACCGACGCGGGATAGTGGTCGTAGGAGTCGATGCTGACAACGTCGACGTACTGGTCGCCGGGATAGGCGTCCCACACGTCCCGCCCGCTCCCGGGCAGCTTGTCGGTGTGGGCGTTCATGTTCCAGTCAATCTTCACGGCCGGTGCGGTCGAGCGCAGCGCGGTCACTGCCCGGCGAAAGCACGTCTTCCACGTCTCGACATCGCGCACATGCCAGTACATGTAGTCGCCGTTGAACTCCCAGCCGAGCCGGATGTAGGCGTCGGCGCGGCCGAACTTCGTCAGCGTCGTGCCAAACGTGCGCCAGTAGTTGTCGTAGGCGCCGCTGGCGCAGGTCGCCTCGTTGCCGTCGCGGGGGAACGGCGGCTGCGCGATCGACAGCTCGCCGGGGAACTTGTCCCGGGTGAAGGCCGACGTCGGCCAGTTCGCCGAGACCATGTTGTACCAGTCCTTGCGCTCGGTGAAGACGATCGCGAGCCCGGTCCTGCGGCCGGTGAACGTCTGCCAGGCGTTGACGTCGGCGGGGTAGTTGCCGTTGGCGCCGGACACCCAGCGCACCCCGCTGGGACCGGGCTCAGGTTCCGACGAACCGGAGCACGCCGCGAGCCCGGCGGTCAGCAGCGCGGTCGCCATTAGTAATGACAGCAGTGCCAGGCGCGAGCGGCGACGTCTCGGGCGCCCCCGGCCCGCAGAGCTGACCTGCCCTTTCGCTTGGACGAGGCGAACGTGCGGGGCCGGGGTAAGACGCGTCCGCCCGACTTTCACGCTACGAAGGGCCTGCGTAGGACCGGTGCTGCGGCAGGCATGGCCGCACCGGCCCCCGGCGCGGTGCCCGACACCAGTACCCCCGATGCCGCAGTGCCCGAGGCTGGCCCGCCCGCTGCCGCGGCGGGCCTCGCACCCGCCGCCGGTCCCGTGGAGTTCACGTTCCGCGACGCCATCCAGGCCCGGACGCCGTCGGCCTCCGCGGGCCAGTCGTGGCCGGCGACGAGCGCGGCGCCCAGTTCCATGTGCGTGGCCAGGGAGGGTGCGGGGACCAGCAGGGTCCGTCGCCGTCGCTCGGGCCGGGCCAGCGCGACCGCGTTCAGGGTGGCCCGCAGCCCGGTCAGCGCCGCCCGGCGGGCCACCCGCGCGGCCGCCGTCGCCGGCTGCACCTTGGGCGGCTCGCCGCCCAGCTCCGGCAGGCGGAATGGCTGGAAGCCCTGCAACGTCAGGCACGTCGCGCGGTCGAAGGCGCCGCCGACGAAGGGGATCGAGCGCAACAGCAGCTCATCTTCGACGAGGGTGCCGACGCGCAGACCAAAGGTGCTGGTGGTGGTGGCGGTGCGCGCCCAGGCCACCCCCTCGATCAGCGGGGCGTGCTCGTGGACGGCGTCCTCGGTGACCTGTGGGCGCCGGCGAGTGGAGCCGGGGGAGAGCCGAGACGTGCCGTACAGGGTGAAGTATTCGACGTTCGGAAGGGCGGCGGCGGCGGAAACCAGCGCGGACAGTGAGTTCTCTGTGTACAGATAGTCGTCTTCCGCGAGCCACACCAGATCGTCGGCGGCCCAGCGGCGCAGCCGGGGCATTCGGAGGACGTGGCGGTACGACGCGCGATTGCTGCCACACGTGACCGGGATGATCTCGCCGGCGCCCGCCATCATCGAAAGGCGATCCGCCGGCATCGGGCCGTCGTTGACGAAGATGATCTTCGTCGGGATCTCGACTTTCTCAACGGCGCGCAGAAGAGACGCGAGCGCCAGCTGCTTGCTGTAGAACGTCGGTCGGTTCTTCGCGTTCTCCGAACCAACGGAGCGATACAGGATGCGCAGATTCATCTCAACCCCCCCGCCTGGCCCGGGGCCAGGCGGCAATCACCGGAACGGTCTCGACGCCGGTCGAGATCCTACCTATATGTTCGCCGCCCCTCGACGGGCCGGTCGTGATCTGAAGAATTTCTGGGCGCCCACCATCGGGGCCGGGCACGGTCCGCCTCATCCGGGCTCCTTCGCCCCGGCGGGCTCCGTTCCGGCTGGCCCCTTGGCGGTGGCGTCGGTGGCGTCGGTGGCGTCGGTGGCGTTGGTGGCGGTGGCCTTGGTGGCGGTGGTGGTGCCGTCCGGTTCCGCCTCGCGGGCGACCCGGCGGACGAGGAGGAACCAGTACGGCACCGTGATCCAGAACGCCGCGATGTAGCCGACGACCGCCCCCGTCGCGCCGCCGAGCTCCAGCCCGATGATCGGGTAGGCGAGTAGCTGCGGGGCCAGGACGGCGTTCGCGCGGAAGGTGAGTTTGGCCTGGCCCATCGCGTAGAGCATGCACGCCGGCCCGACCGTCGCCGCCGGCCCCGCCTGCTGCACGATCGACAGCGCCAGCAGATGGTGGGTCTGCCCCCAGGTGTCGCCGAGCAGCGAGTGACCGATACTCGCCGGCAGGAACAAGAAGACCGTTCCCCAGATCGCGCCGACGGTGACGATCACCCCGGACAGCGCGTAGGCGGCTCGCAGCCGTGCCCCGGCCGACATGTCCTTGCGGCGGGAGAACTCGGGGATCGCCCAGCTCACGATCCCGACCGCGAGGATCGTCGTCGGCCCGAGCAGGGTCTGCACGCCGCGCAGCGCGCCGACGAGGTCGATCGCCCCCAGGGTGCCGAGCAGCAGCGTCGAGGCCTGCTGGGCGCCCTGGACGGTGAGGTACTCCGCGCTCATGTAGCCGTTGATGTCGCGGTGCTCGGCGATCCAGGACCGGGCCTGGTTCGTCGCGGGCCGGAAGCCGGCCTGAAAGATCCCGAGGACGGCCGCGACGGCTGCCGCCCCGCCCCAGGCCAGCAGCATCGCCCACGAGGTCGACACGTCGCGGATGATCAGTAAGAAGATCGCCCCGAACTGGACGATCGCCCAGATCCCGTCGTTGGCCGCGGCCGCGGCGGGCCGGCCCTCGGCGAAGAACACCTGCCGCCAGGCGTCCTGGAGCAGCAGCGCCGGGAACACCAGTCCCATCGCGATCAGGGAGTCGCCGACGCCGCCGCCGAGCGCGAGGCCGACGACCAGCGTCACCACCCCGGAGAACAGCCCGATGACGAAGGCGGTCCCGGTGCCCGCGGCGCCCGCCGCCCGAAACACCCGGGGGGACACGTCCGCGAACTTGATGCCCAGCGGCGCGGTGCCCGCAGCCTTCGAAAAGCCGATCATCAGGGAGAAGATCGCGAACGCCACGCCGAACGCGCCGAACTCCGACGGGCTCACGCTGCGAGCGATGATGAACGACATCACGGCGTTCGTGCCGCTGGAGAGCACCTGATCGACGAGCGTCCAGATCGCCCGGGAGCGGCTCGATCCGCGGGTGGTCCGCTCGACCCGGTGCCGGCCGCCCGAACCGGCGTCCTCGCTGAGGTCCGCGAGCCCGTAGTCGGCCGGCTCGGCGCGGTCCACGACGGCCGTCCCACCACCGGGCGCGTCCGGCGTCCCGCCGATCGCTGCGGGCACGCCCGGGCCGCCGGCCGCGGGATCCGGCCGGTTGAGCCCACCGAGGAAGAACTCCCCGGTCATCGTGCCGTACATCGGGATCAGGCCCTCGGCTATGGGCGCGTGTGGGGAGCGAAAGCTGTCCGGCCCGGGCACCCGACGCCCACGCAGCCCGCGGATGATCTGCGTCCGCTCGTGGTCGAACGGCTCCACCCGGCGCGCCGGGTCCGCTTCCCGGGAGCCGGGCTCGCCCTCGGGTGCCTCACCGCGCGGGTCCCAGGCCCGCCCGGCGGTGCGCTCGGAGTCCCGGCCCAGTCCAGGGCCGAACTCGCGGCCGTGGCCGTATCCATGCCCCTGGCGGTGGCCCGCGGCGGCCTGCGACTCTCCGAGCCGCCCGCGTCGCGGCCCGCTTTCGGCGTCCCGGCTGCGGTCGGGGTCCTGGCGGCGGTCGGGGTCCTGGTGGCGTTCCCTGGCCGGCTGGGAGCGGCCAATGGAGTACAGGGCCGGATCCCGGTCCAGCCCGCGGCCACGGTGCCGGTCTCGACCGGGGCCGGTGCCCGCGGCCCGGTCGTCCTCCCGGGCGCCGGTGCTGGCGTCCTGCCCACCTTGGGGATCGCTCCTGGCCCGGTGGCTGTCGGTGACGTCGGGCATGCCGAGACGGCGGCGCAACGCGGCCAGCTCGGTCGTTGCCGTGAACTCGGTCGGAGTCGCCGGACTGGGCGACGGCCGGCCGGAGCGCTGGGGAGGGGGAACCGCCGCCCGGTCTTCGCCGGCGGGTCGGTCCTTGCCGGCGGGTCGATCCTGGTCGGCAGGGCGGTCCTGGTTGGTGGGCACGGCAGCCGAATCTGAGGGCGGCGTGGCCGAGCGGCGCGGATCCGGCGCGGTGAGGCGCCGAGTCTTCTGCGTGACGGGACCCGGATCGGCGCGGGTCACCGGAGATCGCCCGCCTGGCTGCGGCGGGCGCGGCCGGCGGTTGGAAGGCGGACCACCCTGATCATCATCGGATGGGAATCCGTGGCCGGACTCATCCATCCACCGCCGACCGTCCTCTCCATGCCGCATCAATCCGATCTCGACCGGCGCATCCCGCCGGGGACTGCCGGAGCTCTCGCCGCGGCGAACCCGGACGGTCCACCGCGGCGCCGCATACCTGGCAGCCAGCACGTCGATGGTAGCCCGATATGAGTAACGCATCCGGGCGGGGCGGGGCGGATGTGCCGCACCCGACCGACGCCGAGGGCCGATCGTTGCAACCCACCATGCCGGGGCGACGGTGACCGGACGCCATCGGCCGACCGGTGCCCGCCTGGTGGGCGGCCGGCGGGCCTCGCCCGCAGCTCTCCGCATCAACGACGGTGCCGCACCTGGAGGACGAAGGCGACGATTATAACAATCGGCGCTGGGCCGGCAGGGCGTGACGGCGCGATTCTCTCGCGCAGCGCCGGACCTACGGGTGCCGGCGGCGCAGCGTCACCGCGGCGAGGCCGAGGGCCGCGACGGTACAGCCGATGACGATCACGATGTCGCGGGCGAGCCAGCGGTCGAACTGCCGCGACGTCGACAGCCGGGCCATGGCGTCGACGATGTAGGTCATCGGCATGACGGTGCTGATCGCGTCGAGCGCCGGCAGCATGTCGTGCCGCGGCAGCAGGATGCCGCACAGCATGAACTGGGGAATCAGCGCCGCCGGGATGAGCTGCACGGCCTCGAACTCGGTGCGGGCGAACGCGCTCATCCACAGGCCGAGCGCGGTCCCGAGGAAGGAGCTGAGAATGGCCGCCACGAAGAGCATGGGGGCCGATCCCCGCACGGTGAGGCCGAGTGCGCCGACCGTCAGCGCGGTGGCGAACGCGGCCTGCGCCGTGGCGAGCACGGCGAAGGCCAGCCCATAGCCGACAAGCAGATCCCCACGGCCGACCGGGGTGGTCAGCAGCCGCTCCAGGGTGCCGGAGGTGCGTTCGCGCAGCATCGCGACGGACGTGACGAAGAACATCGTCATGAGCGGGAAGATCCCGAGCAGCGCCGGCCCCACCCGGTCGAAGGTGTCGGGGGATCGGTTGAACAGCAGCCGCAACGTCAGCAGCAGCGCCGGCGGCAGCAACAGGACCAGCGCGAGGGTGCGGCGGTCGCGGCCGAGCTGGCGCAGCACCCGGATGGCGGTGGCGTCGGTACGGACCGCGTCGACGGGTTTGCGGCGCGGGCAGGTCGCGACATCGGGGGGATGTCCCCGGCTGCGGGAAGCGGCGCGTCCCGACCCCGGCCTGGGCGTCGGTGGAGCGTCGTCGGCGCCGTCCGCCTGCCGTGTCGTCGACGGTGGAGGGCCGCCCCGGCGGTCCGGCGCCTCGACGAGGCGCAGGAAACCCTCGTCCAGGTCGGTGCAGTCGGTGGTGGCGAGCAGGTCGGCGGGCGTGCCCTGGGCGAGCAGCGTCCCCTCGTAGAGCAGCAGCAGGCGGTCGCAGCGGATGGCCTCGTCCATCACATGCGAGCTGACCAGGATGGTCATGCCACGCGCGGCGAGCTGGCGGAAGTCGGCCCACAGCCGCCGGCGCAGCAGCGGGTCGGCCCCGACGGTGGGCTCGTCGAGGACGAGCAGGTCGGTGCCGCCGATCATCGCCACGGCGAGGGACGCCCGCGAGCGCTGGCCGCCCGAAAGGTGGTTGACCAGGCTGGACGCCTGCTCGGTCAGGCCGACGTGCGCCAGCAGCGCGTCGAGATAGCCGGGTGCCCGGGTGGGATCGTCGGGGTTGTCGGCCTGGGCCAGCGCGGCGAAGTAGCGCAGATTCTCCCGCACGGTCAGGTCGCCGTACACCGACGCGGCCTGGGTGGCGTAGCCGACGCGGCGACGCAGGCAGGCGTCGCCGGCGGCGTAATTGAGGACGCGCAGGTCCCCGTCCACCCCGCCCTGCACCCCGACGATCGCCCGCAGCAGCGTGGTCTTCCCGCCGCCGCTCGGTCCGATCACCCCCGTCACACTGCCTCGGGGCACGGTGAATGTGAGTCCGTGGATGACCTCGTGACCGCCCCGTCCGCGCCGGTGGGTCCCGCGCCGGATCCGCACGTCGGTCGCGGAGACCGCCGCCATACCGGTGAGCGCGGCGGGCGGGGCGCGCCGAGAGGCTGTCCCAGCCGCGTTGGTCACGCTCGGCGTCGGCTCCAGTCCGAAGTGCACTCGCCGCATCCTGCCAACGACGCGCCCCGATCCGGGTGACGTCGGTCCCGGCGAGTTCCGCGGCGCTCCCGCGCACCCACCGCACCCATCGCACCCGGGGTCGGAGGTTTGCCGGGCCGTGGTGGCGGCACCCCATGGGCGGACGGGGCGAGATGTCGACAAGCAGAAAGGCCGAGGTGAGGATGATGGCGTTCGTCGGATATGCGCTGTCCTGCGAGGAGCACGGCGCGCGGGCGTTGGTCGAGCAGGCCGAGGCCGCCGAGCAGGCCGGCTTCGACGGCCTGTGGATCTCCGACCACTTTCATCCCTGGAACGACGCGCAGGGGCAGGCACCGTTCGTCTGGTCGGTGATCGGCGCGATCGCGCAGGTGACCGAGCATGTTCCGCTGACCACGGCGGTGACCTGCCCGACCGTGCGGATCCATCCGGCGATCATCGCGCAGGCCGCGGCGACCTCCGCGACGATGATGCCGGGCCGCTTCCACCTCGGGGTGGGTTCCGGGGAGGCGCTCAACGAGCACGTGCTGGGCGACGGCTGGCCGGCCACGGAGGTCCGCCTGGAGATGCTGGAGGAGGCCGTCGCCGTCATCCGCGAGCTGTGGCGCGGCGGGACGGTCAACCACCGCGGCCGGCATTACACGGTTGACCGGGCGCGGCTGTACTCGCTGCCCGCGGACCCGCCGCCGGTGTACGTCTCCGGGTTCGGCCCGGCCGCGGTCCGCCTGGCGGCACGGATCGGCGAGGGGTACTGCGGGGTCACTCCGGACGCGGGGCTGCTGCGCCTGTTCGACCAGGCGGGCGGCGCCGGCCGGCCCAAGCAGGGTTCGCTGAAGGTCTGCTGGGCCGAGGACGAGGCCGACGCCCGCAAGACCGTCCACGCGCTGTGGCCGAACAGCGCGCTGCCGGGCGAACTGGCCCAGGAGCTGCCCACCCCCACGCACTTCGAGCAGGCCAGCGCGCTCGTCACCGAGGAGATGGCCGCCGCCTCCGCCGTCTGCGGACCGGACGTCGAGCGGCACGTCCGCGCAATCCAGGAGTACGTCGACGCCGGCTACACCGAGGTCTACGTGACCCAGATCGGCTCCGACCAGGCCGGCTTCTTCGACTTCTACCGCCGCGAGGTCCTGCCCCGCTTCTGCTGACCCGACTGCCCGTGACCGGTTAGCGGTGGTAGACGTCGCGGCGGTGGTCGATGTCCACAACAGTCACGGTTCTGGCCGCATCATCGATGCGGTAGATGATCCGGTAGGTGCCGCGGCGGGCGTTGAACCGATCGTCCAGCGGCGGCAGCAGCCGTTTCCCCACTCGGTAAGGCGCCTGCACGAGCGGACCGGTGATGAACGTGTATGCCGCCGCGGCGGCGGCGCATGGTCTCGGCCAGGTCCTCCTCGGAGACGGCCTCACCGCGGGCAAGTTCGGCGTCCAGCAGCCCTGTCGAGCCGATGCCCTCATGAGGTTGGCTGGACTTCGCCGGAAGGTACGACGTACCGGGTCCCGGCGCCGCCGACCGGTGGTCATGGGATGCGGCCAAGGCGCTGGAACCGTACCTAACCCTCGGCACGATCCGGCCTGGCTCCGCGGAACGCCATGATCGCCGAGGCTGTCCGCTGTCTTCCCCGGCGCGTCAGCCGTGGTGGGGGAGGAGTTCCTGGACCTTGGTGCGCAGGCCGGCGGAGATGATGCCCCAGCGGTTCTCGTCGCCCTTGAGGAGGGCTTCGGCGGTGTCCTTGGCCTGTTCGAAGGTGGCGTGCGGGGGGATCGGCGGGAAGTCGGGGTCGGTGCGGACGTCGAGGATGGTGGGGTGGTCGGCGGCGAGCGCGCGGTCCCAGGCGGGGCCGAGCTGGTCGGGGTCGTCGACGGCCTCCCCGCCGATGCCGATCGCGCGGGCGAACTCGGCGTAGGACACCTCAGGCAGCGTCTGCGACTCGGTGAACTTCGGCGCGCCCTGCATGGCCCGCATCTCCCAGGTCACCTGGTTGAGGTCGTTGTTGTGCAGCACGGCGATGACGAACCGAGGGTCGGCCCACTCGTGCCAGTAGCGGGCGATGGTGATGAGCTCGGCCAAGCCGTTCATCTGCATGGCGCCGTCGCCTTCGAACACGACGACGGGGCGATCCGGGTGGGCGAACTTCGCGCCGATGCCGTACGGCACGCCGGGGCCCATCGTCGCCAGCGTCCCGGACAGCGAGCCGCGCATGTCGCCGCGTAGGCGCAGGTCACGGGCGTACCAGTTCGCGGCGGAGCCGGAGTCGGCGGCGAGGATGGCGTTGTCGGGCAGCCGGGCGGAGGCCTCCCAGAACAGCCGCATCGGGTTGATCGGCTTGCCCTCGACGTGCGCCTCCCGCTCGACGGTCTCCCACCAGCGGGCGACATTGGCCTCGATGGTCTCCCGCCAGGAACGGTCCTCCTTGCGGTCGAGCAGGGGCAGCAGCGCCCGCAGGGTCGCCGCCGCGTCCCCGACCAGGTTGATCTCGTACGGGTAACGCATGCCGATGTAGCGGGCGTCGACGTCGATCTGCACACCGCGGGCCTGGTCCAGGTCCGGCAGGAACTGGGAGTACGGGAAGCTTGAGCCGACGGTGAGCAGCGTGTCGCAGTCCCGCATGAGCTCGTAGCTCGGCCGGGTGCCGAGCAGGCCGATGGCGCCGGTGACGAAGGGCAGGTCGTCGGGCAGCACGTCCTTGCCGAGCAGCGCCTTGGCGACGCCGGCGCCGAGCCGGTCGGCGACCTCGATCAGCTCCGTCCTCGCGCCGCGGGCGCCCTGGCCGGCGAGGATCGAGACCTTCTTCCCGGCGTTGAGCAGCTCGGCGGCGGCCCGGACCCCGGCGTCGTCGGGGGACACCGCGGGCCAGCGCACCCCGAGGCTGGAAGGCACCATCTTGAACGCGTGCGTGGGCGGGGAGTAGTCGAGCTCCTGCACGTCCGCGGGCAGGATGACGCAGGTCGGGGCCCGTTCGGCGAGTGCGATCCGCAGGGCCCGGTCCAGGACGTTGGGCAGCTGCTCGGGGACGTTGACCACCTGCACGTACTCGCTGGCCACGTCCTTGAACAGGCTGAGCAGGTCGACCTCCTGCTGGTAGGAGCCGCCCATCGCGCTGCGGTTGGTCTGGCCGACGATCGCGACCACCGGGACGTGGTCGAGCTTGGCGTCGTACAGGCCGTTGAGCAGGTGGATGGCGCCCGGCCCCGAGGTCGCCGCGCAGACCCCGACCTTCCCGGAGAACTTCGCATACCCCACCGCGGCGAACGCGGCCATCTCCTCGTGCCGGGCCTGGATGAACCGCGGCTGGTTGTCGGCCCGCCCCCAGGCGGCGAGCAGCCCGTTGATGCCGTCACCGGGATAGCCGAACACGTGCTCGACGCCCCAGGCGCGCAGCCGAGCCAGGATGAAGTCGCCCACGGTCTGGCTCATGAAGCCGTTCCTTTCGTCGCACGTCGCCGGTGCCAACGCCGGTACGAGGGGTGCTCTACCCGCGCCTGGCGCCCAAAACCGGCGCCGCTGCCGCCTGACCGAGCGTGGCGTGGATGAGCTGGCCGCGGGGTCCCGGCCGGTTCTGTCGGTGGCCGGCCGTAGGCTGCGCCCGAGCGCGCACGTGGCCGTTCCGAGGTTCTCTGCCCCGTTCCGTCCGTCCCCGTGAAGGATTACCGATGCCGGAGTTCACCGGGTTCCCCGCCGAGGCGCTGATCTTCTTCGACGGATTGGAGGCCGACAACAGCAAGGCGTACTGGACGGACCACCGCGACATGTATGCCAAGGCCGTGCGCGGCCCGATGCTCGCCCTGCTCGACGCGCTGGAACCGGAGTTCGGTGAGCCGCACCTGTTCCGGCCGAACCGCGACGTCCGCTTCTCGAAGGACAAGTCGCCGTACAAGACGGCAATCGGCGCCCACAACGGGGGCGGCTACGTCCAGGTGTCCGCCGCCGGGCTGATGGTCGCCACCGGTTACTGGCAGACCGCGCCGGACCAGGTGGAGCGGCTACGGGCCTCGGTCGCCGACGACGTCACCGGCCCGAAGCTCGAAGCCGTCGTCGCGGGGCTGCGCAAGGACGGGTACGAGATCTCCGGCACCCGGCTGAAGACCCGTCCGCGCGGCTACGACGCCGACCATCCGCGCATCGACCTGCTGCGGCACCGCACGCTCACCGTCCACCGCGAGTTCGGTGAACCGCCCTGGCTCGGCGAGCCCGAATGCGCCGAGCAGGTCGCCGCCGCCTGGCGCGATATGCGGGTGCTGCGTGACTGGCTCGACCGCCACGTCGGCCCCACCCGTCTCCCCCAGGACCGCCGCCGCTGACCGGCAGTCGTTCGTGGTCAGGGCCGTCGTGAAGGGATGGTCCCGCCCGGCCCGGCAACCGAGGCGGGGCCGGGCCGGGCGGAGGTCAGGTCACTGCTGGGGCGGCTCTTCGGCGGCGAGGAGGTCCTGCAGCTCGCGCAGGGCGATCGTGAGCTGCTCGGCGAAGGCGTGCAGGCCGGCGGCGACCGTGCGCGGGGTGCTCAGGTAGAGGTTGAACCGGTCCGGCAGCAGCACGTAGGCGACGCCGATGCACTGGCTGCTCGTCGAGCCGAAGCCGAAGAACTCGACGTTGACCGACGGCGCGGAGCTGGTGCTGAGGAAGTCGTCCCGGGTCTTGAGCCAGCCGGGGGTGTCGTAGAGCTCGATCGGCTCGGTCACTCCGAGCTCGGCGCCGCGGCGGCGGGCGATGAACTGCAGCTCCCACAGGTGCTGTTCCGGGGCGCGCCCGGCCTGGCTGTCCTTCGCCCGGCGCACGTGCGCGTCGGCGGCGGCGCGGAACGCGGCCCGCTTCGTCGCCGGGTCCGCGGCCGGGTCCTGCATCGCCGCGACGAACTGGTGGATCTGTGGGGTGATGACCCGCATCGCTTCGGTGCGTCCGCGCCGCCACTGCCGGGTCGCGATCGACTCGTAGGTGGCGCCCACGTGGCCCTTGGCCCGGACGTGCGCGAGCTGGTAGGCGAGCTGGACGAAGGCGTCCGGCGAGGTCTTCAGCGCCTTGGCCTGGTTCTGGCCAAAGTCGTCGAAGGTCAGCACGGTCGAGGCGGTCGCCGCGGCGAAGTCCGTGAACGACGTGCCGGCGGCGGCGATGTCCGCGCGCAGGTCGGCGTCGAGGACGAACTCGATGGGCTCGACGGCGGGCAGGCCCTGCGGCTGGGCGCCGGAGCTCGCCGAATGCTCCCGCGGGGAGGTGGACAGCAGGTCGTCGACGAAGCTGAGAATCGTCGTGCCGTCCAGGCCGCAGTGCTCCACGTTGATGCCCGCCCGCCCGTCCGGGAAGACGATCAACGAGACGGCCTTGTCGAACCAGCGGTTGCCGGCATCGCCGTGCAGGAGCTGGTCGCAGGCGGCGAGGTTGTCGGCCGGCGTGGCCTCTTCCAGACAGAGGCAGAACAACGCCGTCTCGATGGTGTCGAGCGCGGCGGCGTTGGCCGGGTCGAGGGCGGACAGCCGCTCCCGGCTCTGCGCCCAGGCCGCGCGCGCCTTGGTGGTGAGCTGGCCGACCGCGGCGTCGGCCGGTGCCCGGGTCGGCGCCGCCTTGAGCGCGGCGGTCAGGCCCGCGGCGAGGTCGTCCAGCGTGTACGGGTGACCATCCGGGCCGACCACGTCGAGCCGGACGAGGTTCCCCCGGTGGAAGACCACGATGTGGCGGGCCGCGGAGGGGCCGGGCCAGGCGTCGCTGTACGGGGTGCGCACGGTGTCCTGGACGGCACCCGGGATGCGGGTGGTGGAGAACAGGAAGGTGTTCTGCGCCATCGACAGCACCTGGCCGCGCTGGCGGACCGGTTCGATCCGCTCGTCGTCGAGGCGCAGCTTGTAGTCGACGGCCGCCGCGATGAGGCCCGCGGCCCGCTCGACCTGCGGCTGCTGCGCCGCGCGGGCGGCGGCGTCGTCGGCGAACAGGAAGATGTAGTTGGCGTTGAGCGCGATCCTGTCCCGCCGGCCGAGGTAGCGGGAGTCCCAGAAGTCGTCCAGCCAGCTGTGCACGCCCTCGGTCGCCTCATAGCTTTCCAGCGCGGCGTGCAGAACCGGGCCGGGGCCGTTGGAGCCCTGGAAGGCGGTCACGGCCGCCGCGGTCGTCGCGCGCTCGGCCGGGGTGAGCAGGGCCGCGGACCATTCGAGGAAACGCTCGCAGCTCGCCGCAAGCGTGGGCAGCGGCACCCGGGGCAGCAGGTCGTCGTAGGCGAAGGTTCCGGTGGTGCGCTGGTCGGGTGTGGTCGCGTTCATCCTGGGCCTCGGCTTGTCTCAGGGGGCTCGGCTTGTCTCGGGTTCTCGGCTTGTCTTGGGGGGGCGGCCGGAGCTCGAGGGTCCCATGAGTCGAACGGATTGTGCGGGTCGTCATCACTCCTGGGTGGTGCCAACTCGCTCACCATGGCGCTCAGGTCCGCCGCCCGGTCAGGGTGCCGGCCGGCTGCTGGCCGAAGACGGGCCGGTTCGCGCCGCGGCCGGCGGCGCCGCGCGGCCGGGAGACGTGCAGCTGGGCGTAGAGCCAGCCCTCGGTCTCCAGGCCACGGGGGTCGACGCCCACCGCGGCCAGCGTGTCCAGGACCTGTTCCTGTTCCTGGGCGGAGGCGAAGCGGCGCTGCGGGAACACCCCGTCGACGTGGACGGTCTCGTAGCCGAGCTCGTCGAGGGTCTCGGCGAACGGCGCGAAGGGGAACATCCGCAGCACGAAGTGGGCCATCCACGGCCGCCGCTCGCCGGTCGCGCGGGCGACCCGGGCGAGCGTCCGTTCGCTGACGTAGCCGATGCAGCCGGTGGAGATGACGAGGTCGGTGCCGTCGAGGCGGGCGCGTTCGGCCTCGGTGGGGTCACGCTGCTCCAGGTCGGCGCAGACGGCCTCGTCGAGGAAGCCCGTGGCCAGCGCGTAGGAGATCGCCGGCTCGGAGGCGTCGAGGCCGATGAAGCGGGTTCCGCTCGACCGACGGTGCGCGCGGACGAGTTCGCGGTCGCGGTCCAGCAGGACGTCCCGCCCCGGGCTGGGCTGGGTGCCGTACCGAGCGAACAGGTCGTCCATCGTCAGGTCGCAGCGCAGCAGCGCGGCGTTGATCCCGTAGGAGCAGCCGATGTCCAGCACGGTCGGGGGGAGCCGCCGCTGCGACCGGCATTCGTCGATGAGCCGGCTGAAGAACGGCTTGGCGAGCTGGGGAATGTGGTAGCCGAGCGTTCGCAGGGTGCTGAAGTAGGCGTGCGGGTCGGGCTGGGTGTAGATGTGGTCGAGGGTGACCTTGCCGGTGTCGTCGAACCGCAGGCCGTCATCGAACGGCCCGGTGGAACCGGTGTCGGCGGGACTGGCATGGGTGGGGTTGGCGTCGGTGGGGTTGGCGTCGGAATGCACGCGGGACGCTCCTCCTCGAACGGCGGTGCGGCTGTCAGGACCGGCGAGAGCTCGACGAGGGCGGTTTCAGTCCAGCAACGCGTCGACGCGTACGGCGTTCGCCTCCGCGGCCAGGTGGCCGGGCAGGACGCGGCCGAACAACTGACGGGTGCGGGCGACGCTGCCGACCACTCCGGGCCGCTCGGTGTAGGCGAAGATCGCCGAATGCCGGGCGATCTCGCCCTGGACGGGGCTGACCCGGTGCATGGAGTAGCGCCCGAGGAAAAGCTGTAGGTCACCGGGGCGGAGGATCAGCCGCCGGACGAGGTGGGAGCCCTCGCCGGCCAGCACGGCCCGGACGTCGGAGAAGTTCTCCGCCTGCGCCGTGCGGATGTTCGAGCAGTACTCGAACTCGCCGCCGCACTCCGGTTCCTGGGTCAGCAGGCTGACCGCGAACTCGTTGGTGTCGAAGTGCCAGGGGTGTTCCAGGCTCGGCGCGATCACGTTCAGGCACAGCCCGGCCAGCGGGTCGGCAAGTTCGTGTACCCGCGACAGCCCGAAACAGGCCGCCACGAAGCGCTGGAACGGCTCGCTGCGGTAGAGCCGGTGGATGGCGAAGTCGGCGGGAATCTGGTCCCGCGCGACGAAGGCGTTACCCCGGCGCATGGCGAGCCGACCGGGATGGTCGGCTGGCAGCGTCGAGTCGACCGCAATGTTGTAGGCGTTGACGGTCTCGACCTCGTCGTAGGCCAGCGGGGCCACGGTGGCACATTCCCGGGCGACGGCCGGAAACATGTTGGGGTGGATGAAGCCCGGTAGCACGCAACATCCGTCTGTACGCAGGTTGTGCCGCGCGCGTGAGACGGCGGTCCACCACAGCGGGTTGGCCGGGTCGGCGAGGGGGTAACTCGTCGTGTCGACCAAATCGCTGATTGACCAGGCTTCCGCCGTACTCATGACACTCCTCTCACCACCCGTTCACGGCTGTTCCCGGCAACGTGAACCACTCGTGACCGGAACGGGAATTACCCCATGTTGACCCGGAAGTCACGATGGCGAAGGTTAGTGTGAGATGCGACACGGTTGGGCGTTTGGCCGGTCTGAACTGTTGGCGTGTGGAGTTGCCCGGCTGCTATGACCGGGCTCGGCTTCCTCTTGCGTGCAGGCCCGGAGAGGCGTGCTGACCTGCGTCTTTATGGTCTTCGTGGCGCGGCAGGCCGACCCCGGGCCACATCGCACTCACCCGTTTTAACCGGTGGTACTCACCCAAACGTGCTACCAGTCCACCGAGTGGTGAGAGCGGCGGGGAGCGTTCGCGCCGGGGTCATCCCTCCCGGATCACCGCTGGTCGGGCGCTCCCGAACGGCACCGGCCCTCGGCCACGTGCCGGACGGGTTGTGCAGGCTGCGATCGAGATCCTCCGACCGGACGAATCGACGAGCGTCGCTGACTACCATCTGTGTCAGCCCGATCTCGATTCTGGTGGCGGCCGTGGACATTCACGGGCTGGAGGACGAAAGGACGCCAGCAGTGGCAGCCTCGCGTGCGGACCATGTCGTCGCCGTCGTCTTCGCGGATGCGGCGCTCATCATCGCGCTCAGCGCGGGATTCGCGCAGGTGGCTCGCCGGTGCCGGCAGCCCGCGGTGATAGGTGAGATCGTCGCGGGTCTCGCTCTCGGCCCGAGCCTGCTCGGCCTGCTGCCGGGGGATCTGCCGAAGACGCTGTTCCCCCCGGACATCAGGCCCTACCTGAATATCCTGTCCCAGCTCGGCCTGGTGCTGTTCATGTTCGTCGTCGGATACGAACACGACCTCGGTGACGTCCGCCGCCGGGGACGGCTGACCATCTCCCTGGCGGGCGCGTCGATCCTGGTGCCGTTCGGAGGCGGCGTCGGGGTCGCCGCCGTCCTGCATCCATGGCATCGGGACGTCGACGGAAAGGCAGTCGGCCTCCTGCCGTTCGCGCTGTTTCTCGGCACCGCGATGGCCATCACCGCGCTTCCGGTGCTCGCCCGCATTCTCACCGAGCGACGCATGGCCGGTGATCCCGTCGGGAGAATGGCGCTGACCTGCGCGGTCATCGGGGACGCCATCGGCTGGTGCACGCTCGCCGTGGTCGTCGCGGTGGTGAATTCCAGCGGCCCGTGGGGATTCCTGCGGATGGTCGGCGAGCTTGCCGCCCTCCTCGCCGCGCTGGCGGGTGTCGTGGCGCCGCTGGCCCGGGTGCTGGCGCAGCGGGCGGCGGCCCGGGCGGATCCGCGCAGCGTCGCGCCGGCCCTGCTCACCTGCGCCGTCGTCGGCCTGCTGAGCTGCGCGTGGGCGACGGCCGAGATCGGGCTGCACCCGGTGTTCGGGGCGTTCGCGTTCGGGGCCGCGCTGCCCCGGTCGAGTATCGGTCGGCTCGCCCCGGACCTGGGCGTGGACCTCGGGCGGTTCGGGGCGATCCTGCTGCCGGTCTTCTTCGTCTCCGCCGGCCTGTCGGTGGATCTCGGCGCCATGGGCGGGCGTGGCCTGCTCGAGATCCTGCTGATCGTCGCGGTGGCGTTCGCGGCAAAGATCATCGGGGCGGGTGGTGCCGCCGCGCTGTCGGGGTCGGGGCGCCGCCGGTCGGCGACGTTCGCCGTGCTGATGAACACCCGCGGGCTGACCGAGATCGTCGTGGCCCGGATCGGCCTCGACATGGACGTCCTCGACGAGACGACCTTCACCGCGCTCGTCGTGATGGCGCTGCTGACGACGGCCGCCACCGGCCCGCTGCTCGACCGCCTCGGCATCCCCGTGCCGAGCGTGGCCCCCATCCCGGCCACCCGGTCACCCCTCCTCGAGGCTGCCGCGCCGGCGCCGACCGGGACGCCGACCGGGGCGGATCGGCGGCTGCCTCAGAAGCCGGCGAGGTAGGCGGCGGTCTTCGCCGGGTCGAGGAACCAGTGCTGGTAGTCGCTGGGGTCGTCGAAGCCGTTGACGAAACGGCGGGCGACGGCGTCGTGCGCCCCGGCTGCGCCGAGGATCTGCTGGACGTGCTCCGGCGGCGGGGTGAGTAGCGCGTTCGTCCAGGTGGTGACGTGCTGGGCGTGGTCCCAGTACCGGTCGAAGGCGCCCTGCATCCATGCCCGGTCGAAGGGCTTGTCGCCGTGGGCGAGGATGCTGTCCAGGTAGGAGGCGGCGCACTTCGCGGCGTTGTTCGCACCCTGCCCGGTGATCGGGTCGTTGGCGACGACGACGTCGGCCATCCCCAGCACGGCCCGGCCGGACGGCAGCTCGCCGACCGGCCGGCGCACGACCGGGGTGTAACCGCCGGCGAGTGTTGCGTGACTGTCGGTGAGCTCCACGTCGACGCAGCGCTCGTACTCCCACGGCACGTACGTGCGGGTCAGCTCGAGGACGCGCCGCAGGTGCTCGGCGGGTTCGGGGTGGTCGTCCCAGCAGTCCAGCGGGCCGCCAGGGATTCCCTCGAAGAACAGGATGTCGCAGTTCCCGCTGAGCGTGTACGCCGGGATGACGAACAGCTCCCCGGCCCCGGGGGCGATGTTGAAGCGGACGCCGGGGGCGTCGGGGTGCTCGGGGC
>NZ_JAMPTM010000117.1 GCF_025403375.1 Frankia gtarii | reverse complement strand
GGCCCGGCGGATCCGCCGGATCCGCCGGATCCGGAGGCGGACGTGATGAACCTCCACCGCGGGATCGGCCGGATCGGCGCGGTGATAACCGGGTGGCTGGGGCTGTCCGCCGTCGCCAGCCTGGGCCAGGCAATGGTCACCGCGCGGATGCTGCCCCTGGGCGGGCGGGGAGCGCTGGTGGTCCTGCTGACCGTCTCCGCGCTGGGCTCGCTCGTCGGCGGGCTGGGCACGAACGTCGCGTTCCGGCACTACTTCGGCCGCGGCGACCCCCGGGTGTCCCTCGGCGACTACCTGGGGCTGTCCCTCACGGTGGCCCCACCCGCCGCCGGCCTGGTCACCGCGGCGTCGTTGCAGGTGATCCGTCTGTCCGGTGGGGCGCGGGTGGACGCCGATCTGGTGGGCGCGATCGTGGTCCTCGCCGTCGCGAACCTGCTCGCCGTGCAGGTGCTCGACGCGCTCAACGCTGCCGGCGCGATCGTCCTCGCCGCCGGGCTCGTCGCCGCCGCGGGGCTCGTCCAGCTCGGGCTGCTGCTGGCCGGCCCGCGCCACCCGTCCCTGCCCCACATCCTGGTGATCCTCGCGCTGTGCTGGGCCGCGCAGGCAGCGGCGGGCGTGGCGGTACTGGCCCGGTCGGGGCTGTCCGTGCGGCCGCGGGCCGACCGGTTGGCCTGGCGGCTGCTGATCGTCAAGGGCGTGCCCGCGCTCGGCCTCAACGTGGGCGCGACCATGGCATTCCGCTTCGACCGGGTGCTGGTCGCGGCCTTCGGCGGCGCCGGCGCCGCCGCGGTGTACTCGATCGCCGCCGCCGCCGGTGAGGCGCTGCGGCTCGTGCCCGGGTCGGTGGGCCAGGTGGTCTTCCACCGCACCGCGCGAGGCACCCTGTCCCGCGCTGCGCTGCGCAGCGTGACCCGCGTCCTGCTCGCCGTCCTGCTGGTCGCCGCGGGCGTCCTCGCACTCGCCGCGCCCTGGCTGGTGCGGACCCTGTTCGGACCCGGCTACGCCGCGGCGGTCACCCCGATGCGCCTGCTGCTGGTCGCCGAGCTCCTGCTGGCCCCGTTCCTGGTCGAATGCCGGGCGCTGAGCGGCCTCGGCCGCACCGGCGCGGCCGGCGGCGCCGGTTTGCTCGGCCTGGCCGTGTCGCTGGTGACCTACCCGGTGCTCGTGCCCTGGCGGGGACCTGCCGGCGCCGCGGTCGGCAGCATGCTCGCCTACGTGGTCATGACGGTGGTGGCCCGCCGTGCGCTGGGCGGGGAGCTCGGCACCTCGCCTGCCACCCGCTCCTCGCCGCCGGCCACCGTCCCCGACCTCGCCCGGCCCATCCGGCCCATCCGGCCCATCCGGCCCATCCGGCCCATCCGGCCCATCCGGCCCATCCGGCCCAGGCCGTCCGCGCGAGCTGGGCGCGGACGAGCCGCTGCCAGCTCTCGGAAAGGGAATGCCCTGATGGCGCTACACCCCCAGCACGACACACTCGTCGTCGAGCCGACCGCCCACGGCGGGCGGCTGGCGTTCTACCGGCAGGCGGCCGACGCCGCCTACTGGGACGAACTGTGGGACGTCCAGCCGGCGGACTACCGCCGAGCCCGCGCGGGCCACCTCCCCCTGCACCTGCACCGCACGGTCCGTCGCCACCTACCGCCCGGCGGCCGGATCCTGGAGGCCGGGTGCGGGCCTGGGCAGTTCAGCGTCGCGATGGCGGCCAGGGGATTCACCGCCGAGGCGGTGGACTGGGCGCCGCGCACCGTCGAGCGGCTGCGCACGGCCGCGCCGAAGATCCGCGTCTGGCGGGGCGACGTCCGCCGGCTCGACGTGCCCGACGGGTACTACGACGCGGTCTACTCGCCCGGCGTGTGCGAGCACTTCGCCGACGGCCCGCAGGAGGTGCTGCGCGAGACCCTGCGCGTGCTGCGACCGGGCGGGATCGCGCTGGTCTCCACGCCGTGCTTCAGCCCGTTGCTGCGCACGCTGGGCCCCGGCAGTGGACCGGGGCGGCTACCGCGGCCGCGGGCAGGGGAGTTCTACCAGTACGCGTTCACCCCGGCGGAGCTGTCCGCCGTGCTGCGCGCCGTCGGCTTCGAGCGGGTACGGGCGCATCCCTACGGAGCGCTCGCCACCGTGCTGGAGTTCACCGGTCCGGGCCGAGCCCTGGCCGCCCGTGTTCCCCGTGCGCGCCTGCGGCCGCTGGAGGCCGCCCTCGACCTGCTCGGCGCGGCTCACCTGTCCGGGCGGGCCTGCCTGTGGGTGGCCCGCCGGCCGGCGTACCCGCCGACGGCGCCTGGCGTCCCGCGCACCTCGGCGGCGTCTGCCGCCCGCCCGTCCACGACCCTGGAGGACCGCTCCGAATGAAGATCGCCACGTTGGTCAAGACCGGTGACGGGCCGTTGTGGATCCTTCCGCACGTTCTCGCCGCCCGCGAGTCCGGCGACCAGGTGGTCGTGCTGCTACCCGCACCGGATCACACCGACAGCCGGGTGGCGCGGGAGCTGACGGCGCTCGGGGTCGAGGTCGTCGAGAGTCCGGCGCCCCGGCGCGGCGCGTCGCCGGCCGGGCAGCTCGTCGGGATCGTTCGGCTGCGGGCGAGGCTGCGCGAGCTCGGCGTCGACGTCGTGCACTACCACCTGTACGCCTCGGCGCTGGCGGTCCGGTTCGCCACCCTGGGCACCCGGATCACCCGGGTGTACATGGTCGCGGGCCCCCTCTACCTGGACAACGCGCTGATCCGGCGGGCCGAGCGGGTGCTGTGCCGGCTCGACCATCTGGTCATCGCGTCCAGTGCGGACATCCGCCGGCGCTACGCCGCCCTCGGCCTGCCGGCGCACCGGCTGCGCACCCTGTCCTACGGCGTCGACCTGGAGCGTTTCGTCCCGGTGGACGACGAGCGGCGGCGGGAGGCGCGAACGGAGCTCGGTCTCGCCAAGGACGAGTTCGTCGCGGTCTGCGTGGCCTACTTCTACCCGCCGAAGCGGCTGGTCCGTCCGGGCCAGGGCGTCAAGGGGCACGAGGTGCTCCTCGCGGCCTGGGCCCGCTTCGCCGAGGGGGGCGGGCGCGGGACGCTGATCCTGCTCGGCGGGGGCTACGGCGAGGCCGGCGAGAGCTACCGCGAGCAGGTCCGGGCGTGGGCGGCCCGGCTGCCCGGCGCCGACCGGGTCCGCTGGGTCGACAGCGTCACCGACGTCCGGCCGTTCTATGCCGCCGCGGACGTCAACGTCGTGTCGTCCTGGTCGGAGAGCTACGGGGCCGGAGCCGAGGCGTCCGCGTGCGCGGTGCCCACCATCGCCACCGCGGCCGGCGGGCTGCCGGAACTGGTCGACGACGAGACCGGCTGGCTCGTCGGGCTCGGTGACGCCGCGGCGATGGCCGCCGCCCTGCAGGAGGCGGCGGCCGGGCGGCGCACGCCCGCGGCGAGCCGGCGCGGCGCGGCCGCCCGGATGCGCGCGGAGAAGATACTCGACCGCCGGGCGCTCAGCCACGATGTGGTCGCGGCGTTGCACGAAGCCGCCCGCGTCCGCCGCCCGGCACGCCGGGGGCAACACCGGGCTTCGCCCCTGTCGGCTCCGAAGCCCACCTCGGTCGGGTCCTCCCCGGTCGAGCCGTCCCCGTCCTCGTCGCTGCCGGCGGCCCGGCCGCTCAAGCGTGACCGGTGGGGCGGGAGGGCGCTGGCCGGCCGGGTCCGCTCGTCGCCGCTGGTGGCGCTGCCAGGCCGGGCGGTGCGGGCGGCCCGCCGGACCTACCTGCTGCGAACCGATCCGGTGGGTTACGTTCGCAGCATCGGGGTGCGGCTCGGTGTGGACTGCCGGTTCATCGGCGTCACGGCCGCCACCTTCGGTACCGAGCCTTACCTGATCAGGCTGGGCGATCGGGTAGCCATCGCGGACGGAGTCCGGTTCATCACCCACGACGGTGCGGCCCACCGGCTGCGCCGGGAGCATCCCGACATCGACGTGGTCGCGCCCATCAGGGTCGGCCATGACGCGGTGATCGGGATGAACGCGATCATCATGCCGGGCGTCACGATCGGCGCCGACGTGGTGATCGCCGCCGGCTCCGTGGTGATGCGCGACGTCCCCGCGCGGTCCCTGGTCGCCGGGGCCCCGGCCCGGGTGGTGACCGACGTCGAGCAGTGGGAGCGGCGGATGCTCGCCCGGTCGGTGGGCACCGGCGCGATGAGCCCGCAGCGTAAGCGGGAGGTGTTCCTCGACCGGTTCGGGGCGGAGCTCGCGGCGGATCCGTCTGATATTGTTAGCACCGCTAATTAAATTGGCGCGCGTCATCCGGGAGAGTCGTACGGTTGGGTCTGACGTCCCGGTTGCGGCGGGCGGGTCCGGTTGGGCCCGCGAGCCCGTCGAGGCGACGGCCGCGTCGGCGGTGTCACAACCCCTCGGGCGCGATCCCGCAAGGTGGGAAATGCCAGGATGGACACGAGCCGGCCGACGATGGCCGACGCCGCGGGCGGCCCTGCGCCTACGCCAGCCGCCGTCGACGGCGTCGCAACGGCGTAGCCGCAGGGGCGTGACCATGGTGGCAAGCCCCGCTGTCCGTGGGTGACGGGCGGTGGGTGACGAGGAGGAGAACGATGGACAGCTTCGGCAGTACCGGATCGCTCGTGGTGGGTGATCGCACCTACACGATCAGGCGGCTGGACGCGGTGCCCGGGGCCGATCGACTCCCCTACAGCCTGAAGGTGCTGCTGGAGAACCTTCTGCGCACCGAGGACGGCGCCAACATCACCGCGGACCATGTCCGGGCGCTGGCGAACTGGGATCCGGCTGCGGCACCGAGCCAGGAGATTCAGTTCACCCCCGCCCGCGTGATCATGCAGGACTTCACCGGGGTGCCCTGTGTGGTGGACCTCGCCGCCATGCGCGAGGCGATGGCCGCTCTCGGGGGCGACCCGGCGAAGATCAATCCGCTGGCGCCGGCCGAGCTCGTGATCGACCACTCGATCATCGCCGACCACTTCGGCCGGCCGGACGCCTTCGAGCTCAACGCCGCCCTGGAGTTCAGCCGCAACCGGGAGCGCTACCAGTTCCTGCGCTGGGGCCAGGAGGCGTTCGACAACTTCACCGTCGTCCCGCCGAACACCGGCATCGTGCACCAGGTCAACCTGGAGCACCTGGCCCGGGTGGTGTTCACCAGGAACACCGCCGAGGGCACGCTGGCCTACCCGGACACCCTGGTGGGCACGGACAGCCACACCACCATGATCAACGGCTTGGGCGTGCTCGGCTGGGGCGTCGGCGGCATCGAGGCCGAGGCCGCGATGCTCGGCCAGCCCGTGAGCATGCTGATCCCGACCGTCGTCGGCTTCAAGCTGACCGGTGAGCTGCCCGCCGGCACGACGGCGACCGACATGGTCCTCGTCATCACCGAGCAGCTGCGCCGGCACGGCGTGGTCGGCCGGTTCGTCGAGTTCTACGGCGAGGGTGTCGGCAACGTCCCGCTGGCAAACCGGGCGACCATCGGCAACATGAGCCCCGAGTACGGCTCCACCTGCGCGATCTTCCCGGTCGACGGTGAGACGCTGAACTACCTGCGCCTGACCGGTCGCCCGGCGGAGCAGGTGGCGCTGGTCGAGGCGTACGCCAAGGAGCAGGGGCTCTGGCACGACCCGAGCCGCGAGGCCGCCTACACGACCACCCTGGAGCTGGACCTGTCGACGGTCGTGCCGTCGCTGGCCGGCCCGAAGCGGCCGCAGGACCGGGTGCCGCTGTCGAACGCGAAGCAGGCGTTCCGCGCGGCACTGGTCAACTACGCCCAGCCCTCGGAGTTCACCAACGGTGGCGCGGACGAGGCCGACGCCGAGTCGTTCCCCGCCTCCGACCCGGCCGCGGCCTTCGCTGACAAGCCGTCGGACGCGCCGATCTCGGTGAACGCCGTCGCCGGCGACATCACCAGCCGTCCCGCCAACCCGACCTCGGTCACGCTCGCCGACGGTACGACGGTGGAGATCGACCACGGGGCGGTCGCGGTCGCCGCGATCACCTCCTGCACCAACACCTCGAACCCGCAGGTCATGATCGGTGCGGCGCTGCTGGCCCGCAACGCGGTGGAGAAGGGCCTGACCCGCAAGCCGTGGGTCAAGACGACGCTGGCCCCGGGCTCGAAGGTGGTCATGGACTACTACGAGCGCGCCGGGCTCGTGCCGTACCTGGACAAGGTCGGCTTCAACCTGGTCGGGTTCGGCTGCACCACCTGCATCGGCAACTCCGGCCCGCTGCCGGAGGAGATCAGCGCGGCGGTGAACGACGCCGACCTCGCGGTGGTCAGCGTGCTGTCCGGCAACCGGAACTTCGAGGGCCGGATCAACCCCGACGTCAAGATGAACTACCTGGCGTCCCCGCCGCTGGTCATCGCCTACGCGCTGGCCGGCACGATGGACATCAACCTCGACACCGACCCGCTCGGGTACGGCACCGACGGCCAGCCGGTGTACCTGCGCGACATCTGGCCGAGCGAGGCCGAGGTCTCGGCCGTCGTCGCCGACGCGATCCAGTCGGAGATGTTCGAGTCGGACTACGCCGACCTGTCCGGCGACGAGCGCTGGCGCTCGCTGCCGGTCGGTGACGGTGGCGAGGTGTCGCGGACGTTCGCCTGGGCCGACGACTCCACCTACGTCCGTCACCCCCCGTACTTCGAGGGCATGGCGACCAAGCCCGAGGCGCGCACGGACATCCTCGACGCCCGCGTGCTCGCGGTGCTGGGGGACTCGGTCACCACCGACCACATCTCCCCGGCCAGTTCGATCAAGAAGGACTCGCCGGCCGGCCGCTACCTCGCCGAGCACGGCGTCGCCCCCGGCGACTTCAACTCCTACGGGTCGCGGCGCGGCAACCACGAGGTCATGATCCGCGGCACGTTCGCCAACATCCGGCTGCGCAACCGGCTGGCGCCGGGCACCGAGGGCGGCGTCACCCGGCACCTGCCCGACGGCGAGCAGTTGGCGATCTACGATGCGGCGCAGAAGTACGCCGCCGAGGGCGTGCCGCTGGTCGTGCTCGCCGGCAAGGAGTACGGCTCGGGCTCGTCGCGCGACTGGGCGGCCAAGGGCACCGCGCTGCTCGGTGTGCGCGCGGTGATCGCGGAGTCGTACGAGCGGATCCACCGGTCCAACCTGATCGGCATGGGCGTGCTGCCCCTGCAGTTCCCGGTGGGTGAGTCGGTCGAGTCGCTCGGCCTGACCGGCGAGGAGACGTTCACGATCACCGGTCTCGCCAACGTCGACGAGAAGACGCCGTCGCTCACCGTCCGCGCGGGGGACAAGACCTTCGACGCGGTCGTGCGCATCGACACCCCCGGCGAGGCGGAGTACTACCGCCACGGCGGCATCCTGCTCTACGTCCTGCGCTCGCTGCTGTAGCTCCTGCGCCAGTCGAGGAGTGTCCGGCCCCGGCCGGGGCAGTCGCCGCCGGGGCCTCGCGGTCCCGGCCACAGTGCTCCGGCCGGGACCGCGAGGCCCATCCCACGCCGTTGCGTCAAGGTGCGGCGGGGTCCCGCTGACAGGCAAGCGCCACGTCTTCGGCGCGTTGGTGGTCCTGGTCGGTGCTGATCCAGCGGGTCAACGTTGTCGAGGGCTTGTACCGACCTTCACGCGTCGGGTCGGGCCTGAGCGGGGATCGACGCGGGCCGGGGACCCGCCCGAACACGTGGCACGGTTCCGCGGAACACCATGATCACCGGAGTCCTGGCCGGAGCCGGAGCCGGAGACCCGGGTCGTTACACTGGATGGCAGCGTCGCGTGCCGTCGAGCGCTCCGGTTCCGGCATGGAGGCGTGGGACCGAATGGGGCCAGCATGTCCGTTCGTTTCAACCACACCATCGTCGCAGCACGCGACAGGCACGAGTCGGCGACCTTTCTCAGTCGGCTGCTCTCACTGCCCGCACCGGTACCTGCCGGACATTTTCTGGCCGTACAACTCGCCGACGGCGTCACTCTGGACTACGTCAACACCGGTACCGAATTCTCGGCCCAGCACTATGCCTTCCTGGTTTCGGACGAGGTTTTCGACGCCGCGATCGAGCGGATCCGGACGCAGGGTGTCGAGCACTGGGCGGACCCGGCGCAACACCACCCGGGTGAGATAAACACCAACGACGGCGGCCGGGGCGTCTACTTCCAGGACCCGGGCGGCCACTTCATGGAAATCATCACCGTGCCGTACGGCGGTCCTCACCGACGTCCCGTACACCGGGAGATGACCGCACGGGCAGTTACCTGCTTCTGACCTTCACCTTCCTGGTCCCCGTCGCCGATGTCGACGGACGCGATCATCCGCCGCCGTGCGCCGGACTCCGGCGGACGGCGTCGAGGGCCAGAGTGAGTAGCCGGTCGGCCTGGTCGGTGTTGTCGCTGCGGGCGGTTGCCAGGGCGATCCCGACGACGAGCTGGACGAGATCGTCGGGGGTCAGGTCCGGGCGGGCCGTTCCGGTCTGCTGGGCGCGACGGAGAAGGTCGGCTGCGGCATCCACGATCACTCGGTGGCAGTCCGCGACCCACGGTTCGATGTCCTCGACCATGAAGGCGCCGGCGAGGCCCTGGTTCACACGGACATGGACGAGGAAGAGGCGCAACCAGGCCGCCAGTGCGTCGTCCGTCGACTCGGTGGCCGACAGCTGCGCCGCCCGTCGGCACAGCGTCTCGATCCGGTCGGCGAGGACGGCCTGCAACAGGGCGGCCCGGGTCGGGAAGTGCCGGTAGAGGGTTCCCTGCCCGACTCCGGCCCGGCGGGCGATCTCGACGAGGGACGTGTCCGGCCCGGCCTCCTCGAACGCCTCGCGCGCGGCGGTGAGCAGGAGCTCCCGATTGCGCCGGGCATCCGCGCGCGGCGGGCGTTGCCCGGGGGCGCGCCCAGCCGGTCTCACCATCGTGTCCTCCTCTCGCCACCGAACGTAGACAACCGGACAAGGTGTCCGTATTGTAGTCGGGGTCAACCGGACAGCCTGTCCGGATATTCGACCTGAAGGAGCGATGGTGGCAGCGCACCCAGGACACGAGCTCGGCAACGTCGGCGTCTGGACCTTCGCCTTCGATGGTCAGCCGGCCAACCGGGTGCGGGAGGCCGCAGCGGAGATAGAGGAGCTGGGCTACGGCGCCATCTGGTACGGGGAGGCGTTCGGCCGGGACGCGGCGGGCCAGGCCTGGCTGCTGCTGTCGGCCACCCGGAGAATCACCGTCGCGTCCGGTATCGCGAACATCGCGTTTCGCGACCCGATCGCCATGGCGACCGCGGCCCGCACGCTGGGCGAGGCGTTCCCGGGGCGCTACCTTCTCGGTCTCGGCGGGCACCGGGTCGATGACACCGTCCACCTGATGGACGGCTATCCCATGCCGGCCCTGGGCAGGGCGGTCTCGACCATGGACGCCTACCTGGCCGCCATGGACGCCGTCCCCGCCCACAGCCCGCCGCCGCAGGTGGCCGTGCGCCGCGTGCTGGCCGCGCTCGGCCCGAAGATGCTGTCGTTGGCGGCGGAGCGGACGTGGGGGGCGCACCCGTACTTCGTGCCCGTCGAACACACCCGGCGCGCCCGCGAGATCATGGGCCCGCAGGCGTTTCTCGGGGTGGAGCAGGCTGTCGTCCTGGACTCCGACGTCGACCGCGCCCGGGAGGTCGCCACCGCGCACGTCGCCGCCTACGTCGCCGTGGAGTCGCACCAGACGGCGAACCTGCGGCGCCTCGGCTTCGACGACGACGACATCCTCGGCAGCCCGAGCCGCCGCCTCGTCGACGCCATTGTCGCGTACGGCGACGTCCAGACGATCCATGATCGGGTACGCCGACACTTCGACGCAGGTGCGGACCACGTCTGCATCCAGGCCCTCGCCGCCGACCCGACCGCACTGCCCGACCACCAGTGGCGCGAGCTCGCGCCGGCGCTGCGCCAGGCTGCGACCGCGCCTGGAAGGTTCCCGAGAAGCTAGCCGGGCCAGGCGGCCAGTGCGGCGGTGGCGACGTGATCGAGCTCGGCGTGGGTGGAGCCGTCGCGGGCGAGCCCGGACATGCCCTGCAGGGTGGCTGCGTAGAAGGCCGCGAGGGCGTGGGCGTCCGTCTCGGGCGGCATCTCGCGGGCGACGATGCCGGCGGTGATGCGTTGGGTGAGGGCCTGTCGGCCCTGCGCCCGAATGTCGCGTAGCTCGGCCTGGACGTCGAGGGAGCCCGGCGTGCAGTTGGTCGCCGCGCTGATGACGAGGCAGCCGGGCGGGTGACCGGGCGCGGTATAGGTGACCGCCGCGGCTCGCAGGAGCCGCTCGACCGCCTCGCGGGCGGTGGGCGCGCCCTCGAGCGCCATGGTGGTGAAGCGTGCCGGCCCCTGGAGGTAACGGCGGACCGCCGCGGTGAACAGGGACCGTTTGTCGCCGAACGCCGCGTAGAGGCTGGAGGCGTTGATTCCCATCGCCTCGGTGAGCACGGTGATCGAGGTCGCGTCGTAGCCGTGCTGCCAGAACGCCAGCAGGGCCTGTTCGAGGGCGGTCTCACCATCGAACGCGCGCGGCCTGCCCTGGGTCATGGCCGAATTCTACAGCGATCGTTCCAGAAGTGGGCTATTATTCTGGAATGGTCGCTACAGAAAGGGGTTCGTCATGGTCGGTGTGGGACTTCTGATCCGGTTGGAGGCCAAGCCCGGCAGGGAGGAGGACGTCGCGAAGTTGTTGACGTCCGCGGTTGCCGTGGTCAACGACGAGGCGGAGACCCCGGTGTGGCTCGGGGTGCGCTTCGGCCTGGCCGCCTTCGGCGGCCCGCCCTGTCGTGGCGGCCCGCGCGGCACGGGTCATCTCCTCGGCTCCCGAACGTCATGCGCACTGGGTTATCTGAAAACTACAGACAGTGATACCTTCCCTCTGTGAGGCAGCCCCGGGCCGCCCGGCGATCGTCCGGACGGGCCCCCGGCCGCTGGTGACGACGCGTTGCGTCAGGGGGAATCCGAATGCCGCGTGGTACTCCGGAGCAGAGCGGGCCCTCCGTACCGACGGTTCCGTCGGGGCTGCCCGGTGAACGGGTCAAACCGCTGGTCCCGCAGCCCAGCGGGCCGCAGCCCCGGCGCCTGTCGCTGACCGCCGCCCGGTCGGCGTCCGCGGTGTCGCGGCCGGCCGGTTCGGCCGAGCGCCGACTGCGGGTGCTGGTGATCGTGGGCACCCGGCCGGAGGTGGTCAAGCTCAGCCGGGTCATCGCCGCCCTCGACCGGGCTGTCGACCTGCGCCTGGTCCACACCGGGCAGAACTACGACCACGAGCTCAACCAGCTCTTCTTCGAAGAGCTCGGTATCCGCCGCCCGGACCACGACCTCGACGCCGCCGGGCCCACCCCCGCCGAGACGATCAGCCGGCTGATCTCACGGCTGGACCCGATTCTCGCCGCCGAGGCCCCCGACGCCGTGCTCATCTACGGCGACACGAACACCTGCTACGCCGCGATCGCCGCCAAGCGCCGCCGCATCCCGGTGTTCCACCTGGAAGCCGGCAACCGCTGCTTCGACCAGCGGGTTCCGGAGGAGATCAACCGGCGCGTCGCCGACCAGCTCAGCGACGTCCACCTGGCCCTGACCGAACGGGCTCGCGGGCACCTGCTCGCCGAGGGACTGCCCGCCCAGCGGATCTTCGTCGTCGGCTCCCCGGTCAAGGAGCTGCTCACCCACTACGCCCCGCTCATCGACACCTCGTCGGCACTGACCACCCTGGGTGTGCAGGCGGGGCGCTACCTGCTGGCCAGCGTTCACCGCGAGGAGAACGTCGACCGGCCCGAGGCACTGTCGGCCCTGCTGGAGACCCTCAACCGGCTGGCGGCCCGTTACCGGCTGCCGGTGATCGTGTCGACCCATCCGCGGACCCGGGATCGGCTCGGCGCGCTGCGCCGCTCGGGGCGGGCGCCCATGCTCGACGAGCGGGTCCGCTTCTGCCGGCCGTTCGGCTTCGCCGACTACATCGCGCTGCAGCGGGCCGCCCTGTGCGTGCTCTCCGACAGCGCCACCCTGACGGAGGAGGCATCCCTCGTCGGCTTTCCGGCCGTGCTCGTCCGGGAGGCGCACGAACGGCCGGAGGGCATGGACCGCGGGGTGCTCGTCGCCAGCGTGCTGCGCCCGGACCGGATCCTCGACGCCGTCGAGCTGATCGTGCGGGAGGCCGAAAGCGACCGGCGGGCGCGGGTCGTCCCCGACTACGACGTCGACGACGTCTCCCGCCGGGTCGTGCACATCGTCGTCAGCTACGTCGACCACGTCCGGCGGACCGTCTGGTACGGCGACACCGGCCCCAGCGCCGGGCCCAGCCCGGCCGCCCCCGCCGCGACCGCGGACAGCCACTGACCCATCCCCGACGAGGTCCGCCCCGCGTCAGTCGCGGTCGGCCGGGGGATCCTCGGCGAGCAGGTCCGTGAGCGGGCCGAACAGCGCCGGCGGGGCGGCGACGGTGAGGTCCTCGCTCGCCGGCCGGCCGTGCAGCCCGCCGACCCGCAGACCCGCCTCGGCCGCGACCAGGCCGCCGGCGGCATGGTCCCAGGGCTTGAGGCCGCGCTCGTAGTAGGCGTCGACGAGGCCGCCGGCGGCGGCGCACAGGTCCAGCGACGCCGCGCCCATCCGGCGAATGTCGCGGACCTGGGGTACCACCCTGGTGAGCACGGCGGCCTGCGCGGCGCGGCGGGACTCCAGGTAGCCGAAACCGGTCGCCACGAGGGCGCCGGCCAGGGTCGTCACCGTCGATCCGGTCAGCGCCGTGCCGTCGCGGAAGGCGCCGCCGCCGCGGACGGCGGTGTAGGTCGTGCCCAGCGCCGGGGCGTGCACCACGCCGGCGACGACCTCGCCGTCCACCTCGGCGGCGATCGACACCGCCCAGTTCGGCAGCCGGTAGAGGAAGTTCACGGTGCCGTCGAGGGGATCGACGATCCAGCGCACGCCGGTCGACCCGGCGGAGTCGGACCCCTCCTCGCCGAGCAGTCCGTCGCCGGGACGCAGTTCGCCGAGGCGCTGGGCCACCAGTGCCTCGGAGGCGCGGTCCAGGGCGGTGACCACGTCGGTGGGGGAGGACTTCGTGGTCTCCGCGGCGACCGTGCCCTCGCGGCCCCGGGCGAGCAGCTCGCCGGCCTCGCGGGCGATCGTCAGCGCGACGTCAAGCAGGATGTACGGGTCGGGCAGGTCGCTCATCGGGCGGCGCTCCGGGGCTCGGGCTCGGGTTCGGGTTCGGGCTTTGGTTCGGGTTCATCCTGCCAAGGTGGCGCCACCCGCGAGCATCCCGGCGGGTGAACGCCGTCACGGAGGCGGACGCGCGGGGCCTCGGGGGGCCGGCCGCGGCGGTCACGATCGGCGCGCCCGTAGGATCGTCGCTGTGGTTGGCACAGACGGCACTGATCGATCCGCACACGCGGTCCCCGCGAAGCCCAGCCTCGATGGCATCGAGGCGCGCTGGTCGGCGGCATGGCAGGACGAGGGCACCTACACCTTTGACCGCACGGTCGACCGGGGGCGGGTGTACTCCATCGACACCCCGCCACCGACCGTAAGCGGCTCGTTGCATGTAGGTCACGTCTTCTCCTACACGCACACCGACGTCATCGCCCGCTACCAGCGGATGCGGGGACGTGAGGTCTTCTACCCGATGGGCTTCGACGACAACGGGCTGCCGACCGAACGTCGGGTGCAGAACTACTTCGGGGTGCGCTGCGATCCGTCGCTGCCTTACGACCCGGACTTCGCCCCTCCGGCCAAGCCGGGCAAGGAGCAGGTGCCGATCTCGCGGCGCAACTTCGTCGAGCTGTGCGAGCGGCTGACGCTGACCGACGAGAAGGGCTTCGAGGAGCTCTGGCGTCGCCTCGGGCTGTCCGTCGACTGGTCGCACACCTACGCCACCATCGACACCCGCTCACGCGCCGTCGCCCAGACGGCGTTCCTGCGCAACCTCGCCCGCGGCGAGGCGTACCTGGCCGAGGCGCCGACGCTGTGGGACGTCACCTTCCGGACCGCGGTCGCCCAGGCGGAGCTGGAGGACCGGGAGCGTCCCGGCGCCTTCCACACCCTCGTCTTCCCCCGCGGCGGCGCCGACCCGGCCGGGCCGGCCGCGGCGGAGCCGGTGGTGATCGAGACGACCCGCCCGGAGCTGCTGCCCGCCTGCGTGGCCCTGGTCGCCCACCCCGACGACCCGCGCTACCAGCCGCTGTTCGGATCCACCGTGCGGACCCCGCTGTTCGACGTCGAGGTCCCGGTCGTCGCCCACCGGCTCGCCGATCCCGAGAAGGGATCCGGCATCGCGATGATCTGCACCTTCGGTGACCTCACCGACGTCATCTGGTGGCGGGAACTGCGCCTGCCGGCCCGCGCCGTGATCGGCCGCGACGGCCGGCTCGTCGCGGATCCGCCGGCCGTGATCACCTCGTCGGCGGGCGTGGCGCACTACGCCGAGCTCGCCGGCAAGACCGTCCACAGCGCCCGCACGCGGATCGTGGAGCTGCTCACCGGGGCCGGTGCGCTGCTCGGCGAGCCGCGGCCGATCGCCCACCCGGTCAAGTTCTACGAAAAGGGTGACCGGCCGCTGGAGATCGTCACCACCCGCCAGTGGTACCTCCGCAACGGCGGGCGTGACGAGTCGCTGCGCGCCGAGCTGCGGGCCCGTGGCCAGGAGCTGCGCTGGCACCCGGAGTACATGAAGGTCCGCTACGAGAACTGGGTCGACGGCCTCAACGGGGACTGGCTGATCAGCCGGCAGCGGTTCTTCGGCGTGCCGTTCCCGGTGTGGTATCCCCTCGACGACACCGGCACCCCGCGCTACGACGCGCCGATCGTGCCGGCCGAGGCGGCCCTGCCCGTCGACCCGTCCAGCGACGTGGCACCGGGCTACACCGACTCCCAGCGCGGGGTGCCCGGCGGGTTCGCCGCCGACCCGGACGTGATGGACACCTGGGCGACGTCCTCGCTCACCCCGCTGATCGCCAGTGGTTGGGAGCACGACGTCGACCTGTTCGCCCGGGTCTTCCCGATGGACCTGCGGCCCCAGGCGCACGAGATCATCCGGACCTGGCTGTTCTCCACCGTGGTCCGCACGCACGCCGAGTTCGGCCTGCTGCCCTGGTCGAACGCGGCGATCTCCGGCTGGATCCTCGACCCGGACCGTAAGAAGATGTCGAAGTCCAAGGGGAACGTCGTCACCCCGCTGGGCCTGCTGGAGCAGCACGGTTCCGACGCGGTCCGCTACTGGGCGGCGTCCGGACGGCCGGGCACCGACACGGCCTTCGACGTCGGCCAGATGAAGAACGGTCGCCGGCTCGCCATCAAGATTCTCAACGCCAGCCGCTTCGCACTGGGCCTCGGCGCCGACGCGACGCCCGCGGGCGAACCAGCGCCGGATGACGCCGAGCCCGGCGCTGCGGTGGGTGCCGCTGCGGTGGCCGCTGGTGCGGCGGCCGCTGACGTGGTGGCCGGTGACGTGGCGGCGGCCGGTGAGGCCGTGCCGGTCAGCGAGCCGTTGGACCGGGCACTGCTCGCCGCGCTCGCCGACGTCGTCGACGCCGCGACCGCCGCGCTCGACGGTTACGACTACGCGCGGGCCCTGGAGGTCACCGAGTCGTTCTTCTGGCGGTTCTGCGACGACTACGTCGAGCTGGTCAAGGGCCGCGCCTACGGCTCGTTCGGGCCCGCCGGTGCCGCCTCCGCGCAGACCGCCCTCGCGGTGGCGCTGTCCGTGCTGCTGCGCCTGTTCGCCCCGGTCCTGCCGTTCGTCACCGAGGAGGTCTGGTCCTGGTGGCGGCCGGGCTCGGTGCACCGGGCGAGCTGGCCGGACGCGGCGGAGATTCGCAAGCTTGCCGACGGCGGGCGCCCCGAGCTGCTCGATGCGGTCGGTGCGGCGCTGACCGGCGTGCGCCGGGCCAAGTCGGCGGCGAAGGCGTCGATGAAGGCCGAGGTCGCGAGCGCCCGGATCAGCGGTGGGGCCGATCTCGTCGCCCTCGTCGAAGCGGCGGCCGCCGACCTGCGCAGCGCCGGCAGCATCCGCGACCTCGCGCTCAGCCCCTCCGAGGGCGAGATCACCGTCGCCGTCGACCTCGCCTGATCCAGCTGCGCAGCCGCCGTCGCGCCCCGGTCGTTGCGCGCCGAGGTGTCACACCGGCGCCGGGTATCCCGTCCCTGCGGGAGTGGACCGTTCCACTCCCGTTCGCCAGGGGCCCGTGACGCCGGGTCCGTGGCCCCTCGGAGCCGGCCGGAGGACCCGATGACCACCGTCCCGTACCGTGCCACCACGAGTCCCGGCGCCGGCGAGGCCGAGGCGCCTGACCTGGCCGAGGCGCCCGACCTGGCCGATCCAGCGGCGCTGGCCGCGGCCTTCGAGGCCGAGCGTCGACACCTGCGCGCAGTGGCCTACCGCCTGCTCGGCTCGTTCGCCGACGCGGAGGACATGGTGCAGGAGGCCTGGCTGCGCCTCGGCCGGGTCGACGCCGACCGGATCGAGGACCTGCGGGCCTGGTTGACCGTGGTGGTCAGCCGGCTGTGCCTGGACCAGCTGCGCTCGGCCCGCGGGCGGCGGGAGGGATACGTCGGACCCTGGCTGCCCGAACCGTTCGTCGACGGGCTCGCCGGCGGCATCGGCACCGGGGGCGGCGCCGATGCCGGCTCGCCCGTGGCGGACGCGGCCTTCATCGCCGGGGCGGCAGTGCCGGTCGGTCCCGATCCCGCGAGCGGGGGCCGGGTGCCCGACCCGGCCGACCGGGTGACGCTCGCCGAGTCGGTCAGCATGGCGATGATGGTGGTGCTCGAGACGCTCAGCCCGGCCGAGCGCACGGCCTTCATCCTCCACGACGTGTTCGGCTACGACTTCCCGGAGATCGCCGCCGCCACCGGGCGCACCCCGGCCGCAGCCCGCCAGCTCGCCAGCCGGGCGCGGCGCCATGTCCGCGACCGGTCGGTCCGTTTCGACCCGGATCCGGCGTCGCGTCGCCGCGTCGCCGACGCTTTCCTCGCCGCGGCCGCCGGCCAGGACCTCGACGGGCTGCTGGCCCTGCTCGATCCGGACGCCGTCGTCCGCACCGACGGCGGGGGACTCGCGCAGGCCGCCCGGCGGCCGGTGGCAGGCGCCGGGCGGGTCGCCCGCTTCGTGCTCGGCATCCTCGCCAAGGCGGCCCGGCGGGCCGACGGGCTGGCACGGATCCAGTCGATCGAGGTCAACGGCGAACCCGGCTTCGCCAGCTTCGAGGGTGACGTCCTGCGCTACATCGCCGGCCTGCACGTCGCGGACGGCCGGATCGTCGAGATCAACATCGTGGCGAACCCGGAAAAGATGCGGCACCTGTCGGACGCGGCCCCGCGCGGCGCCCAAGCTTCGGCGGGCGATGTGGCGTCGGCGGGCGATGTGGCGTCGGCGGGCTCAGTCGATCCGGCGTAGCTGGTCGCGGTAGCGCTTGCCGTTGGCCACGTAGACGGCGGCGCCTGCGGCCAGGCCGGCCTGGTCCCCGCCGCCGGGCAGCACCTTGGCCGGCACCCCGAGTGCCCGCCCGCCCGGGGGCACGACCGTGTCGCCCACGACGACGGCCCCGGCTCCGACCAGCCCGCCGCGCCCGACCCGGACCCGGTGCAGGACCACCGAGCCGGATCCGATCAGAGAGCCGTCCTCGACGACGCAGCCTTCCAGATGCGCGAGGTGCCCGATGGTGCAGTCGTCGCCGACGACGGTCGCCAGCTGTTCGGTCGCGTGGATCACGGTGCCGTCCTGGACGGAGGTGCGCGCGCCGATGATGATCGATCCGTAGTCGCCGCGCAGCACCGCCCCCGGCCACACGGTCGACTCGGGGCCGATCGTCACGGTGCCGATGACGGTCGCGTCCGGATGGACGTAGGCCGTCGGGTCGATGACGGGGACGGAGTCCCCCAGGGCATATACGGCCATCCGGTCTCCCGCGGCTCAACGTGGCGAACAGTCGACCTCCATCGTGCCCGTCGGGAGGGCCGGGCGAGGGCCGAGCGGGGAGCCGGTGGTCGGGAAGACCGGCGGTCGACGGCGAGTGGTCACGGTGGCGCCGCCTTGGCACGCCGACGGGCGGCACACCATCGTGGTGTGCCGCCCGTCGGACGCGCTCGTCGGTCATCCCCCGCGGCCCCGGACGAACCGGGGCCGTTGGCCGCCCGGCGTGGGGGTCAGTTCTCCGAGGTGGAGACCTCCGGGCGGAGCATGCCGGGCGGCGGGGAGCCCGTCGCCTTGACCCAGCCGCGGGCCGCCGCCCGCTCCGCCGCGAGCCGGCCGAGCCCGATCGCCAGGCCGGAGATCGCCGCCCAGGCGATCGCCTCCGCCCAGGCGGTGTCCGGGTCGGCTGGGTTGACCGGCGGGTCGGACTTGCGCACCTTGCGGTACACGGCTGTGACGCCGCGGCTGGCAGCCGTGCCCGCGAGCGCCGTCGCCGCCCCGCCGAAGACCTTCCATCCCAGCTTCGATGCCGCTTTCGCCACCCCACACCTCTCGCTCTGCGCCGCGGGCCGCACCGGCCCGCCTGTGTTGTCCTTACCCTGCTGGCCCCGATTACGCCCAGCCGACCTGGTGACCTGGGTGGGCCGCAGGTAGTCCTCATCCGATCACGGCCGCACGGTCCGGCCGGCGGGCGGGGCGCACCGCGGAGGCCGCACCGGTCATGGCCTAGGGTTCATCTCGCGGATCGCGGACAACCGGCGCGGCACGTCCGGCGTCGGTAGCTGTCGACGGCGATCATTCACCTCCCCGTTCAGTCCGTCCAGGCAGGAGCCGATGACCGCCCCCGATCGCACGATTCCCGCCACATCCGAAGTCCCCGCCACATCCGAGGTTCCTGACACATCCGAGGTTTTTGCTGTACCGCTCGGATCCTCCGGGCCAGGAGCCCTCGCGCCCGAAACGGTGGCCGGGACCGTGGCGCCGGCCACCGAGGCCGCGGCGGCCGGTCGGGTGGAGGTGCTCGTGCGCCGGCTGGACCGCGAGCTGGCGCCGCCGGCGTACGCCCAGCCCTCCGACGCGGGCGCGGACCTGGTGACCGCGCAGGATGTGACCCTCGCGCCGGGCGAGCGCGCTGTCGTCGGTACCGGGCTGGCGATCGCCCTGCCGGCGGGCTACGCGGCCTTCGTGCACCCGCGCAGCGGCCTGGCCGCCCGGCACGGCGTGACGGTGGTCAACGCCCCCGGCACGGTCGATGCCGGTTACCGTGGTGAAATAAAAGTAGTTCTCATCAATACCGATCGATCCGATCCGATCACGTTGCGCAGGGGCGACCGGATCGCCCAGCTCGTGGTGCAGCGTGTGGAGCATGCCGTCTTCCGCGACGTGGACGAGCTGCCCGCCTCGGTGCGCGGCAGCGGTGGGTTCGGTTCGACGGGTGGCTTCGGCTCGACGGAGGGTCCCGGTGCCAGGG
>NZ_JAMPTM010000116.1 GCF_025403375.1 Frankia gtarii | reverse complement strand
CTCCCACCCCCACGTCACCCTCCACACAGAGAACCAAGATTCAGGACAGGCACTCAGTCGCATCGGATGGATGAGATCTCCTCAACGAATACTACCGGGACATTTCTATACGATAATATCCTCGCATGGAAATCACCGCAGAGATCACAAGAATGACCATGGAGACATTTTCGGAAGAGGATAGGGAATTAGCCCTCAGCCTTCTACGAAGGAGCTCGCCCGAGACCTGGCAATCAGATACGGACCGCATTCTCCGGGCGATAGTTAAGCTCAGCACTGGTAGAATTTATCGCATCAAACATTACATCCGGCTAGCCGAGATCGACTATCGAGATGTACTGTACGAGGCCGGCGACTACTAGAAATCGATTGTCTTTATCCTGCCGGTCGGCGCATGCGGCTATGGCGCCGACCGGCTTCTGGTCGGTGCGCTGCGGGGCGGCGGGCAGCCACGCACGACCCGGCCGGGAGACTGGGCGGCGGCGGCCAACGTCGGGATCGCCTGCACCCCGACCTACAGCTGTGGCTGAACAGGATCGAGGCCCGGTCCACCACTCTGCGCGACTTCGCCCTCGACTGCACCGATCACCGCAACCACCGCGCCGAGGCCAGCATGATCCGCCGCTACATCATCTGGCGGAACAAGCACGCCCAGGACAAGCAGCTACGCCGACTCGTCGCCGGGGCGGACGTAGCTTGACGCGGTACCAGCGAAGCTGCGGTTCTACGGCTTCACCCAGAACCCCGCCCGCTGCTTCCCCGTGGTGCCGACTGGACCTACCTACCTACCTACCTACCTACCGAGCAGCGAGGCGGCGCTCCCGAGCGCGCTCGGGAGGCGGCTCTCACAGCCAACGACCGTAGCCGCGACAGAGAGGTCGGTCCCGCATACAGAACAACGCTCAGTCAGGTACCATGTTGAGGTGGAAATCACCTTTGACATTGTCGGGCTTTCGCCGCTACTCGGCGCAGTCGCCTTGCTTTTCTACGTCGAGGTGATTCGAGGTCGCCCCTTCTTCGGTCGGGCGATACGGTCGACATCGCTCGCGAGAGCATTTCTTTTCAGTGGTCTGGCGATCTTTCAGATCGAGTCGCCCCAGACGGCCGGAGTCGCAATATCGATAGCACTTCTCGTCTTGGCAGTGATATTTTTTCTCGCCGCTCTTTGTATCTGGGGATGGCAGGGTTGGAGCGGGCGCTCAGCCAAGAGTGAGCAGCATTTGGCGACACCCTCCGGGACCTGAATCCCCTACCTGTCAGCACGTGGTGGGACAGGTGACGCCTCATAGCGCGTGGACACGCGTCGCCACCGACTGCTGTTGCCCGGACAGCAGGTACTACTGCCCGGCGAGTGACGACATCGGGTGCCCGCGTCACAGCGGCTTCAACACATGCTGCGAACGGCAAGACGTGCGCATCCCGACCTCGCGTCGTCATCGACTGGTCTGGCGTCCGTCGCCAGGTGGCCACCCAGCCAAGGATCGTCAGCGGCGCATCAGCGCGGCGATGGCCGCACTGGACGAACGGCTGACGATCGGCGGGACCGCGGGGAGCACCCTGCAGGTGCCGCCGCTCTCCGCAGCGTGGCATACCGACTACCGACCGGTGCGGACGCGCATATGATTGCCGATAACTGCCTGATTCCCCACCTTCGGCAAGCCGGCCGCCGCGGACGAGTATCGGAGAACCATGACGCAGGGCGACGCCCACCCGCATCCGTTGACGCAGGCGAGCAGCAAGCCGCCTGCCGGCTGGGCCCCGGTGGACATCGACATCTCCACTCCCAGCATCGCCCGGGTCTACGACGCGATTCTCGGCGGAAAGGACAACTTCCCGGCGGATCGGGTCGTGGCCGACCAGTTCATGCAGTTCGTTCCCGGTGGGCGGGACGCCGCGCGGTACAACCGGGCACTGCTCAACCGAGGGGTGCGATACCTGGCGGAGCAGGGCGTCCGGCAGTTCATCGACCTCGGTTCGGGGCTGCCGACCGTCAGCAACACCCACCAGGCGGCGCAGGGCGTCGCGCCCGACGCGCGCGTGGTGTATGTCGACAACGATCCGCTCGTGCTTGCCCCACACACGTCCACCCAGTGACGATCGCTCTCCCGTTTGCGCACGCCAGGCGGGCGCAGGCAAACGTGCCGGGTTGCAGGTCGTAGACAAGGCTGACACCGCAGCGAGCTTTGAAGATCGAAGCTCGCCGTACATAACGGTGCGTGAACGAAAGAATAAGCGCGAAGCGAGGCATGATCTTACTGCGGGGGCATCTGCGCAGCAGGGAATCTAGATCATCTACGCGCGAGAGCTCCTACGTCAGAGTAGTTAGATGTGATCATTAATCACAGATAGTAACGCTCTTGACACTCTTCGCGGCTTCGTTTAAGAATATTCGCAATCAGGACTGTCGGTCTCTATTACTGCGGTAGCAGTTGGCTCGATCAACCAATCCGCCTACCTCCCGACGCACGCCTCTGCGAGGGACCTCCTCTCTAGCTAGGCGCTGTATCGGCATGTCGCCGCCTACGCGCCGAGAGGTGTTGCTGTACTGGTAGGGATGTGGAAGGACAAGCCCAGAGTCAGCCGAAAACTCCTGTATGAGCGACTCTTTTTCGCGCCAGCGCAAGGGATGTGCAAGCATGGAGAACTCAAGACGTCGTTTCCTCACAAACGCCATGGCTGGCTTGGCTGTGGCGTTCCCTGCGATAAAAGTCTTGGCCTCTGCAACGCCCGCCGCTGCCGATGGGTGCTGCTGCAATACCTACCTACAGTACGTAGGCAACGACTGCGGACAATACACCGGATGTCCCGTGGGAACCGGTCAAACATGCACAGGAACGTACTACATTCGCGATTCCTCTACTGGCGAATTTTGTGGCGAGTATTTTGAAAATCAAGGTCCCTGTCGTCGCTAAAGTCATAACCTATTCTAAATGGGAGTGTAGACAATGAAGTTCAGTACATTCGCTCACGTCGTCTCGCCTGACGACATTCGCGGAGGCGAGGGCGGTCGGCTTCTCAAAGACCTGCTCGAGGAGAGCGGCGGCCGATACGAGCATCGTCACGTGTTGCCAGACCGGGCAAAGAACGACATCCGAAAGCTCGCCGAGGCCACCTCGAATCCCGGACTAGCAGAAATTGCCGAGAAGTCCGAAATAGTGATCTCCTTGGAGCATCTTCGCGATCTCGATCCGAATACCACTCGCATCAGGATCGGCGCGCGGGTTGACCGCGAGGATAGTGACCCGCGGCCGCTGCCTGGATTCGATCGTTAATGGGCACACTCTCGGCGATCGCAGGTGTGTATCTGGTTGTCACTTTTACCTCTACTGGACTCGCCAAATTACGTCGACGCAAGCTTGCGGAAGTAGGAATTATCAGAGAAGGGACCATTCCTGCAAAACTCGCCTCCACTGCCGTTGTCTGCCTGTCGGTAATTGAGCTGGCGTTGGCGGTGCTCGTAATTTCAGCCGTCGATACTTTCGCGATTGGAATATCTACGGCAATCCTCTTTTTGAGCTTTGGCATCTATCGCATGACCAGCGCCATAAGAACTGGTCTCCTATCTTGCAGTTGCGCTGGAGGTGCGCGCATCAGCAAAGCGACCATTATGGGGACCTTGGGGGTGCTGGCCTCGTCGCTTATTCAGGGGGCGATCGCGCTATTATGGGCGTTCCGCCCAAGTCAGGGCGGGTGGTATATCCAGGCGTTTCTCGCAACCATTGGCATTTGCCTACTCTTCGCGTGTCTTCGTGGTGCAACTCTGCAACGCCGAGAGTTTAGAGAGGGCCTCGCCAGTTGATCATAAAAAAGGATTGAGATGGGGTTGATCGCCGCGATCCTCGAAATCATCGGGCGGCCGGCGTAGGCAGCTTCTCCACTCATTGAGCTTCCTCGTCGCTACTGTATCGCGCACCCTCTCTCGGACTCTCCTGCGGTCGCGGACGCGAGCACCAGTCTGGCACTGATGATATTGTGGGTCTGCGGTTGGCTGCCAGCATGGTGGACTCATGGAGATCCAGGCACCGCCGCCACCCAGAAAGGTAGCGACCCCCACGGCCGACATCCCCGTTGATTAGCACAGACCGGTCAAGGTAGTGGGTAGCGCCCCCGCCGCCTGAAACTCAATACCCTTCGCGGCAGCCCTTCGAGGGTGTGGCGGGCACGCTACCGCTACCCCACGGAAAAGGGCTATCCGACGACCGGCGCTGACCTCGCGCCGAGATCGTGCGCTTCCGTGGCCCCCGCACCGTGGCCTGCCGGCCGGATCCGTCGGTCGGCGCCCTCGGCACCCTTGGCGTGTGCAATCCAGGGGTGGTACCCATCGTGCTCGCGCACGGCCGGGCCCTGCTCGCCGAGAACCGCAACACCACTGTGATCACGGCCGACTTCCGGCACTCCCAGAAGGTCCTCGCCCACCCGGACCTACGCGCGCTGATCGATCTCGACCAGCCGGTCGGCCTGATCCTGTTCGGAGTCGTCCACCACATCAACGACGACGAGGACCCCGCCGGCATCATCCGGCGCTACCGGGACGCTCTGGCCGCCGGCAGCTACCTCTTTCTGACGCACTTCGTCGCACATGGCGAGCAGACGACCGAGCTGGAGAAGATGCTGCTGGCCGACCTCGGTACCGGACGGTTCCGGACTCTCGCGGAGATCGGTCTCGTCTACAACCCGCTGTGGCGGCCGCAGGAGCCGGTCCCCGAGCCGCTGACCCTCACCGAAAAGCTGGTCGCCGGGGGCCTCGCCCGCAAGGCCTGACCGCGCGGCCTCACCAGCCGCCACGACCGCGCATCGAAAAGGGGTCCGACCGGGTGCTCACGTTGAGCGAGCGGATCCAGGCTGCCTCCGACCGGACCAGAGCATCGCTGACCATCCCGACAAACGCACTGGCCCCTTCTTCCGCTTCCGTCTTCTCAGCCTAGGGCCAGGGTTCGGCGGTCTCACCCGGTCGGCGCATCAGCTTCGCCGGAAAGGCGGTCCACCGATCGAAAGGGCTGGGTGCGACTGTTCCGGATCATGAATGGTACGGAGATTGTCTGATGGTCGAGGACACGGAACGCGGATTCGACGCACAAGGCACCGGATCCTCCCAGTGGGACCTGCCGGAGAGTGTCTATCGCAACCTGCGTGACGAGGAGTACTTCGCGCTGCCACCGGCGACCCTGGCTCGTCTGGTCTTGTGCGACAGCGCGGCCACCCTGTCCGAGCTGTTCCAGGCCATGGTGGCCACCAACTTCGACAGGGACACCGGCCCTGGTGCGGCTGCGGACCAGATCCACCGGATGGTGTCCGTCGCGGTGGAGACGCTAGCCGCCGCGGTCGTGTACGAAAGGGCCCACGGTACCAGCTGGGACACCCTTGGAGATGCTCTCGGCACAACCGGACAGGCTGCGCAGGAAAGATTCCGCGCCGACGTGGCCAGATTCGAGGCCGGGCTGGACGTCCCCTACACCCTCGGCGGGGTCGGGCAGATCATCCGGGGGAATCTGCCCAGGGCGGCCCTGGCTCCACGCACCACAGCGGAACGTCTGGATCGGTGGCTTGTCTCGCGCAACAAGCCCGCGCATCGCGATGGCCAGCAGGCCGACAGCCTGAGCGCACGGCCAGTGTCCACCGGGACGCTCGATCGCGTCGAGCACCGGGCCGCGGAGCTGTCCGCCGCGATCCGGGCGGCAGGACGTCGCCTCACGTTGTCGCTGCAGCGGCGAGTCACGCCCGCCGTGATGACGAGGCGGATTCACCTGGAGCGCGACGTCGCGTGCTGCGAGGCCGCGTTGCGCGAACGACCGGAAGACCCGGAGGCGCTCCAAGCATTGGCCGCCGCCCGTTCCCGACTGGCCGAACACCGTAGCGGCCGTTGACCCTCTCCCTCGGCCAGGGTGCGGGCGGGCAGGCCGATGCCTACCGGGATGCTCGGCAGCGATGCCCGTCCAAGGATTCGGATCACGCTCTGCTCTGACCTGATGCCAGGCCCCTGGACCGAGGTCTGGCATCAGCATTAAGATGGGCTCTTACGACATAAGGTTACGAATCCAGGCGGCTGATCGATCCGAAGGCAGATGCTTCTTCTGGCGACTTTTCTGTCTATAACCTCGACAGTGGCCGCGGTGGGATCGGTAACGCGGCTGGGTAAAGAATGGAGATCTGTGGTGCCGCTGCCCGGTCGCAACTCGATCGCCACCAGCATCCTGGTCGGCGTGGTCTTCGGGGTCGCATCACTGCTGACCGATGTCCTCGTGAGCGGGGACTATTCCCGGCCCGGGGCAACGGTCGTCGCAATAGTTCCCGTTGGCGCAAACCTTTGGAAGCGAGCCTCGGCGAAGACGGCTGGAACGACCATCGAAAACAGGGCTATAAATTGTCCGAAGTAGAGGACTCGTCACACCTGCCCGGTTCAGCTGATCCGCTGGTTCAGGAGAGTGAAGCGATCCCGCCAACAAAGGAGGAGATGGGTTGTCAGGGCGGGGACACGAGGTTCTGACGGCACTGCGGACTGCGCTGGCTCACCCCGAATCGACGGGAAACTCATTTGCCAGCTGGCTTGATGGAATGAGTCAGGACGCAGCCGTGTGCGCTGTGTTCCGTAGCTGGTCATACATCAGCCGCGATGTCCTGGTCGGAGTTCGGTGGGAAGTTTACAGAAATCTATTGGGCGACGATGACGATCCCCTCGACTCACCGGATGAGTTGGCCTTCGAGCTGGTCTCTCAGTATGTCGAGGAGCCTCTTGGTTGGAGCGCCTTCCGGCTCGTTTCCGATCAACACGGTATCGGATGGATGGGCACCGTCGAAAAAGGTCCGCCAGCCGTGCCAGATTGGGTCCTGGAGCAAATCAGGAAATCCAGATAGGCGCTCACCATCTCCACAGTGCCTCGAACCGCAGCCGGTGGGGGCAGCCTCGCTCGTCGGCGCGGTGGCCTCCTCCCGATCATCAGCTCCGGCAGCGCGCACGTAGCCCCGGCGACGTCGGCGGCTCCCCGAACACTCTCCCCCTTCGTTGCGGAACAAGGAGTAGATCGTGACGCCGAGCGAGCCGGGCGCAGGACTCGTCGAACTCGACAGGCAGCTTCACCAGGAAATCGCGAGCAACAGGAGCGCCGTCGCTCAGCTCCTACGAGAAAAGGTACACGCCGCGCGAGGGATTGCACGGGTGCGCCTCACTTTCGAACTGATGCTGTTCGGGCTTCTAACCAAGCCGCGGTTTATGCATCGGATCGCGAAATGGTAGGACGCCCGTCAGGCACGGAAGGACCGGTTCACACCCCCGGTTCGCCGGATTTCGGCAATCATGACCGGTCTGCTGGTGATGGCGCCGCGTGGTCATGCCAGTCTCAGCTGTGTCGAACCGTCCCCGCGCATATCGGAAGAGAATGTTGTTGACGAATTTAGCTCCGGAACCATCGATCACAGCTCGCAGATATCCATGCCCCGCGTGCGCACTCATCGCCTTCTGGTGTCCGACCAGATCGGACTCGGCGAGCGGGATCCAACGGCCGCCCACCAGCATCAGGCCCTTGTAGCCGAAGTCATAGAGGTACTCGATGGTGGGAACGGCTGGAGATCGGGCTTCCTCGATCTCCACCAGCAGGTTTGGGCGCCATTTCTGAATGATGCCCGCGGCGCCACGAAGCGCGGGCAGCTCATGACCTTCAACATCGATCTTAACGCCGCGAGTTCCGGGTTGGGTTCGACGGTCACCACGGTCCGCGTGACGCGCGAGAGCCAGCAGGTCCATGGTCCGGGCTACTCCAACACCGCCACCGCCGTTCCAGGTTCCTGGCCTCACGGTGCCTCACGGTGTTCCGCGGAACCGCGCCAGCCCGGAGGGCGCGGCCGGCTATCCGACGCGCACCAGCGCGACGATGGAGTCGGTCGTCGTGCCGGGCTGGCCCTCCGGACCCCTGACCTGACGTGCCACGACGTCAGCCCGTTCGGTACGCCACCGCGCGGCGGGCAGGTCGAGGTCGGCGAGCACCTCCTCGGGCGTGGGAAGGTACAGCTCGGGGCTGTGTTCTGGACCATGGTGGTCGGCCCACGGCGGCAGCTCGAGGTGACCGACGACGAGAAGCGTCCCGCCGGGGGCGACGCGCTCGGCCGCGGACCTCAGCACCCTCTCCCGGGGGAACGCGACGGGCGAGTGCAGGAACTGCGCCGAGACCAGGTCGAAGCGCCCCTCGGGCAGGGTTCGGGTGAGGTCGTGGCGCTGCCAGTCGACGGCGCCGCCGACCCCGGCGGTCGCGGCCCGGTCGGCCGCTCGGGCCAGCGCGGTCGCCGAGATGTCGGCCGAGGTGACCTGCCAGCCCCGACCCGCGAGCCAGATGGCGTCGCTGCCGTCGCCGCAGCCCAGGTCGAGCGCGCTCCCTGGTTCGAGCCGCGCGGCGACGTCGACCAGGACCGGATTGGGATTGCCGCTCCAGAGCTGCTCGGCCTCGCGGTAGCGGGTCTCCCAGTACTGCTCGGCGTCGTACTCGTGCCGGTGGCCGAGTACCACCGCGTCGTCCGTCTCGTTGTGCATGCCGGCTCTCTCCCGTCCGTCGGTCACCTGGGCGCGACAGTCCACCGAGAACCTGGATTTGACAAGAATCTTTGCCAGGGTGGCAAATGGATGGATGCCCGACGACGTTTCCGCCTCTGCCGACGCGCCTGATCTGGACGGCGTCCTGCGTGCGATCGGCCCTCGGCTGCGGGCGCTGCGCCAGCAGCTTGGGGCGACGCTGCCGCAGCTGTCCGCCATGACCCGGATCTCGGTCAGCACGCTGTCGCGGCTGGAGTCCGGCCAGCGGCGGCCTTCCCTCGAACACCTGCTCCCACTGTCGCGCGTCTACCAGGTCCCACTGGATGAACTCGTCAACGCGCCCGTCGCCGGCGACCCGCGGGTCTACTCCCGTCCGATCACCCGGTCCGGTATGACGTTCTACCCGCTGTCGCGCCGCCCCGGCGGGCTGCAGGCGTACAAACAGATCATTCCGGCGCGCTGGCCCGGGTGCGAACCGAAGCTGCAGGTACACGAGGGCTACGAGTGGCTTTACGTGCTGTCCGGCCGGCTGCGCCTGTTGCTCGGCGAGCACGACATCGAACTCGTGGCCGGCGAGGTGGCCGAGTTCGACACCCATGTCCCGCACGCGTTCATCAACACCGGCGAAAAGCCGGTTGAGCTGCTCAGCCTGTTCGGACCCCAGGGCGAGCGGCTGCACGTCCGCGCCCGCCCGGCCGGTGTGCCGCGATAGTGCGCCCGCTGGTCCCGGTCCTGCGCGCAGCCTTCGATCCCCGTCTCCGTCCTTCAGCCTCAGGCAGCGTCGAGAGGCCATACTGGTCAGGTGGAGTACACCCTCGGGGTATTATCAGTACTTGGCCTGGCAGCCTTGTTTTTCCTCATCGAGACCGTCCGAGGCCGCCCCTTTTTCGGCAGGACGCGACAGTCAACATCACTCGCCAAGATACTTCTGTTCTCCGGTCTCACGATAAGTCAGCTCGGAATTTCCTCACGAGAACATCGGTGGACATCGATAGTTCTTTTATCATCGGGGCTGACTCTTATCATTGGAGCCCTGTGCGTGCGGCTGTGGCAGGATTGGCATGAGGGTCCGCCGTGGATGCGGCACTCGACCGCGACGGAAGAACGCCTGGCGCCGCCTCCTGAGAACTGACAGCCCAGTCCACTGTCGCAATGCCGGCTAATCCCGACGGGCGGGCGGATGGCGAGTTCGACGAGGTGCGCGGGCCATGCCGGTGCCGATTCAAAAAACCCGTGATGATCACGGTAGCTGCCCCACGTCCGCGCTCACCCGCGACCAGACCAACCCGACCACCTCGGAAGATCATCGCGCAGTATCAGCTTTGTACAGGAGGTATGAGACTTGACACTCGTCTCGACAGATCGTATCGCCGCTGGCGCCCTGATACTGACGCAGCTCCAAGCTGAAGTCGGGTCACTGTACACCAAACGTGACCTCGACCTAGAATCGTGGAGAAGATGGGAACAGAAGTCCGCCCTGTTCAAAACAAGGGCAGCCGAGTTCTATGCACCTTTCGATGCTGCCGCGGCCGCCCTCCGGGCGGGAGATCCGACAGGGTTGGAGACGGCAGTCCAGTTCCTCGAAGCCGACCCGTGGTGTTTTCGGTCCGGATACATGAAAGCTGGACTGATGCACCGCATCGCAAATAGCGCCGGCACCGAAGCGCACCGCCCCCGGCTTCAGGACATCGTGATGTACCTCCTACGGCACCCTCAGCCACGCCTTCTACCTCCCACCGTCCGTCTCGCTGCCGCCGTCTGGGACGATAACCTTCAGAACCGCGTCATTTCCCTCGCGGAAGAAGATTCTTCGGCGGCCGAGCAGCCCCAAGTCTTTACGCGCCTTGTTGCTCATCAGATCCGTACCATCCGGGGTCTCGGGCACGAGCGATGGTCACGCGTCGATCTTCAGGCGTGAACCCCTTCCGTAGCTGGTCGTACATCAGCCGTGATGTTTTGACCGGAGTTCGGTGGGAGGTTTACCGGAATCCGGCGGACGGCGACGACGATGTCCTCGGCTCACCAGCGGAGACGGCCTTCGAGTTGTTTTCCCAGTTTGTCGACGAGCCTCTTGGCCGGCGCGCCTTCCTACTCGCTCCCGATCAGCGCAGAAGGGGAAACGTATCTTCCCAGCCTCATCCACGGGAGATCCGAGACCTCGTGGCACGAGCTTTTCGCAGACGAGCTCGATATACAGCCAGGTCCGGCTCGACGCCAGCCCACCCATCGCGCAGAACCTCGGGTATGTCCGCGCAGGCGGTTCGATGATCCGGCCGCGACGCAGAGGACCGGTACGTCAGCCTCCGGCAGCTGGCGCGACTCCTCCCGCCTCCCGCGACGGAGGTCCATGCCCGAGGTGGATCCCCGTCCCCGTCCTGCCGACACAGGCCGCGTCGGGGGCCATACTCGTAGGGTGGCTTACACTTTTGGGCTGTCACCAGTATTTGGCTTGATCGCTCTGTTCTTCCTGGCTGAGGTGGTCCGGGGCCGCCCCCCTGTCGGTGGGGCACGACGGTCGACGTCGCTCGCCAGGGCATTCCTATTCGGCGGACTGGCAATAAATCAGGTCGCGCTTTCTTCGGGCGAGGAGCGGTGGGCATCGCCAGCTCTCTTCATATCAGGGTTGGCTCTCTTCGTCGGAGCCCTGTGCGTGTGGATATGGCAAGGTTGGAATGAGGGTCCGCGGACGCGGCGCTCGACCGCGACGGAAGAAAACCTGCCGCCGCCTTCCGAGAACCGACCAGCCGCATCCCGAGTCGTGAATTTTTCGACGGAATGATCGAGATGCGCAGGAACCCCAAGAAGAAACGTCTCAGAATCGCCGGCATGATTCTTTTCCTCCTCACGCTGCTGATAGCATCCTTCGAATTTTTCGCATTCGATGATATTAGGTCGGCCATCACGGCAGGGGGCTCCGGGGTTCTTACCTGCATTTTGATCTTGAAGGCGGCCGAATCGCCAGCCGAAGAAGGCGCGGAGACCCCTGGCGACCAGGCGCCGAGTTCGGCGGAACAGTCCGGGGCATGACCCGACGGATCAACAAGATCGTGAACGAGTTCTGCCTGGCCACCGGCTGAGACGCCGGTAGCGGCGACACGGCTCGCGCACCCGGCTTCGCGCGGCGGGCGCGGGCCCTGCACCGCTGCGGGCACGGTCCGGAGCCGGCCGAGTCGGGCGGGGCGTCCGAGCTGGCCGTAGCGGAGCCCGCTCGGTGCGCGGAGCAAATCCGAGTAGTCCTGACTGTTGCGGCGTATAGCGTCGAACCTGTCGCGACGGCGCGAAACCTCGGGGTGGCTCTTCTGCCGGCCCCCGCGCCGCTCGTCGGCGGCGCAGGAGAGGACGCGCGATGTTCCCGCTGGGGATGCTGTCGGGCTTGGCCGTACTCACCGCGGCGGCGGTCCTCGCCGCGGTGTTCTGGTCGGCGGGCTGGTGGGTGGCGGTCGCGGTGTTCGCCGCGTTACTGGCGCTGGCGGTCCACGACGTCGTCCAGCGCCGGCACGCGATCCTGCGCACCTACCCGGTGGCCGGGCACCTGCGCTTCATGCTGGAGAAGATCCGCCCGGAGATCCAGCAGTACTTCGTCGAGCGCAACGTCGACGGCCGTCCGTTCGATCGTGAGATTCGCACGACGATCTACGAGCGTGCCAAGGGCGTCCACAGCGACCAGGCGTTCGGCACTGAACGGGACGTCAACGCCGTCGGCTACGAGTTCCTGCCCCACGCGACGGTCCCGGTTCCCGTCGCGCCGGGCGCGCCGCCCCCGCGGGTGCGTGTCGGCGGGCCGGACTGCACCCAGCCGTACGACATCGCGCTGCTCAACGTCTCCGCGATGAGTTTCGGCTCGCTGTCCGGTAACGCGGTGCTGGCGATGAACCGCGGCGCCGCCGCCGGCGGCTTCGCCCACGACACCGGCGAGGGTGGGCTCACCGAGCATCACCTGCGCCACGGCGCCGACCTCGTCTGGGAGATCGGCAGCGGCTACTTCGGCGCGCGCACCGACGGCGGTGACTTCGACCCGGCGATGTTCAAGGACAAGGCGGCGCTGCCGGCCGTGAAGATGGTGGAACTCAAGCTCAGCCAGGGCGCGAAGCCGGGGCTCGGCGGCATCCTGCCGGCGGCGAAGGTCAGCGCCAAGATCGCCACGGCCCGCGGCGTGCCCGCCGGGGTCACCTGCGAGAGCCCGCCCGCGCACCGGGTGTTCGCCACCCCGCGGGAGCTGGTGCTGTTCGTGGCGCGGATGCGGGAGCTCGCCGGTGGCAAGCCGACCGGGTTCAAGCTGTGCGTGGGGTCACGCCGGGAGCTGCTCGCGATCTGCCGGGCCATGCTGGCCGAGGGCGTCACCCCGGACTTCATCGTCGTCGACGGCTCCGAGGGCGGCACCGGCGCCGCACCGCTCGAATACGAGGACAACGTCGGCACCCCGCTCACCGAAGGGCTGATCATGGTGCACAACGCGCTGGTCGGCACGGGTCTGCGGGACCGGATCCGGATCGGGGCGAGCGGCAAGGTCGCCACCGGCACAGACATCGTCAAGCGGCTCGCCCAGGGCGCCGACTACACCAACTCGGCCCGCGCGATGATGATGGCGGTCGGCTGTATCCAGGCGCTGCGCTGCCACACCAACACCTGCCCGACCGGGGTGGCCACCCAGGACCCGCGCCGCGCCCGCGCCCTCGACGTCGCAGACAAGGGCGAGCGGGTCCACCGCTACCAGCAGGCCACCGTCGCCACCGCCGTGCAGCTGATGGCCTCACTGGGCTGCGCCCACCCGGACGAGCTGCACCCCGGGATGCTGATGCGCCGGCTCACCCACACCGACACCCGCAGCTACGCCGAGCTCTACTCCTGGCTGGAGCCCGGCGAGCTGCTCGCCGAACCGCCGGCGAGCTGGGCCGCCGACTGGGCGGCAGCCGACCCCGACCACTTCCGGGCCCAGCAGTAGGCCTCGAGCAACCGACGGGACAGGAAAACGATGGCTGGACGAACGATCGTGATCACCGGGGCCAGCGACGGGATCGGCGCGGCGGCGGCCAGGCGACTGTCGCTGGCAGGTGAATCTGTGGTCATCGTGGGTCGTTCACCGCAGAAGACGGCCGCCGTCGCCGCCGAGCTGGGCGCCGACCATCTCCTCGCCGACTTCGCGGATCTGGCGCAGGTCCGCGCCCTCGCCGACGAGCTGCGCAAGCGCTACCCGACGATCGACGTGCTGGCCAACAACGCCGGTGGCGTCATGTCCCGCGAACGCCAGCTCACCGTGGACGGCCACGAGCTGACCTTTCAGGTCAACCACCTGGCTCCCTTCCTGCTCACGACGCTGCTGCTGGACCGGCTGGTCGAGTCCCGGGCCCGTGTGCTGAACACGTCGAGCATCGGAAACAAGCTCCTGGGCAATGTCGACATCGACGATCTCGACGCCGAGCGCACGTTCAGGGCCAGCAAGGCCTACGGCGACGCCAAGCTGGAGAACATCCTGTTCACCCGGGAACTGCACCGCCGCTACCACGAGCGGGGGATCTCGACGGCGGCCTTCCACCCGGGCGCCGTCGCCTCGAACTTCTCCAGCGGGTCCGGCTCGCCGGTCATGCGCGCGCTCTACGGGTCTCCCCTGAAGCACGTGTTCCTGATCAGTCCGGACAAGGGCTCCGATCAACTGGTGTGGTTGGCGACGTCCAAGCCCGGTTCGGACTGGCAGTCGGGGCAGTACTACGTCAAGCGGAAAATCGGGTCGGCGAACAAGCAGGCCGACGACGCGGACCTGGCCCGCCAGCTGTGGGAACGCAGCGAAGCCATGATTGCCAAAACGGCCTGACCGGCCCGACCCGCCCCCGCCCGCGCGAGGTCGGTTGAGTTTCGCCGTCGGGCCGGGTCGTGTAGGCAGAGACCCGGACGTCGCCAGCGGGCTCGTGGACCCGGCCCGGGAGCTGGGAGCCGGGTGCCAGGAGGAGGCCGGATGGACGGCTTGCGGGGCGACGGCTTGCAGGGCGACGGCTTGCGGGTCGACAGCCCGGCCGGCCGCTGGGTGCTCGCCGCCACGGTGCTCGGCTCGGCGATCGCCTCGATCGACGCGACCGTGGTAGGTATCGCGCTGCCGGCGATCGGCCGTGACTTCGACGCCGGCCTGGCGTCGTTGCAGTGGGTGGTGACCGGATACACGCTGACCCTGGCCGGGTTGCTGCTGGTCGCCGGGGACCTCGGGGACCGCTACGGGCGACGCCGGATCTTTCTGATCGGCGTGGTGTGGTTCGTCGTCGCGTCGATGGGCGCCGCCGTGGCGCCGAACGCCCCGGTGCTCATCGGTTCCCGGGCGTTGCAGGGGGTGGGGGCGGCCCTGCTGACCCCTGGCAGCCTGGCGATCCTCGAGGCGAGTTTCGCGCCGCAGGACCGCAGCCGGGCGATCGGCGCCTGGTCGGGGCTCAGCGGGGTGGCCCTGGCAATCGGGCCGTTCCTGGGCGGCTGGCTGGTCGAGGTCTGGTCGTGGCGGCTGATCTTCCTGATCAACCTGCCGGTGGCCGCCGTGGTCATCGTGCTGACCTGGCGTCACGTGCCCGAATCCCGCGACCCGCAGGTCGGCGGCCGGGTCGACGTGAGCGGCGGGGCGCTGGTCACCCTCGGCCTGGTCGGGTTGACCTACGGGCTCATCGAGGGACCGGGTACCGGCTGGACCACGCCGGCCGTGCTCGTCGCCCTAGTCGCCGGCGCGCTGCTGCTCACCGCCTTCGTCGGCTGGGAACGCCGGACGCCGGCGCCGATGCTGCCGCTGGAGTTGTTCGCCGCCCGTCAGTTCGCCGCGACGAACCTGGTGACCTTCGCCGTGTATGCGGCGCTCGGTGGCGCCCTGTTCCTGCTGCCGATCCAGCTCCAGCAGGTCTGCGGCTACAGCCCGCTGCAGTCCGGTGTTGCACTGCTGCCCGTGACGGTGATCATGCTGCTGCTGTCCGCCCGGTCCGGGGCGCTCGCCACCCGGATCGGCCCGCGGCTGCAGATGAGCGCGGGGCCGGTGCTCGTCGGGGTGGGCCTGGCGCTGTTCACCCGGGTCGACGCCGCCGGGAACTACCTGACCGCGGTGCTGCCCGCCGTGGCCGTGTTCGGCCTGGGCCTGGCCACGACGGTGGCGCCGCTGACGGCAACCGCGCTGGCCGCCGTGCCCGCGCGGCACGCGGGCATCGCCTCGGCGGTGAACAACGACGTGGCCCGGGCGGCCGGCCTGATCGCCGTCGCGGTCCTGCCCGCGGCCGCCGGCATCACCGGCGCCTCCTACCTGCGCCCGGCGGAGTTCTCCCGCGGCTTCCACACCGCGGCGCTGCTCGCGGCGGGGCTGTGCGCGCTCGGCGGCGTCGTCGCCGCGCTGACCATCCGCAATCCGCCCAGGCCGACCACGGCGGCCGAACCAGCCCCGTCGGCCGCGCGTGCGGAACCGACCACCCCGGCCGCTGCCGGCACCCCCGCCACCACGGGCACACCAGCAGGTACGGACGCCCCGGCAGCCACAGCCACACCGGCCGTCACGGGCACACCGGCCGTCACGGGCACACCGGTGCCGCGATGGAGCCACTGTTGCCTGGACGCGCCGCCGCCGCCCCATCGGGACTTCCGCAGCGTCCCCGAACCCCGCTGACCCTCGGCCAGCTCCTGGGTCCTGACCGCGGCGTGCCGAGCGGCCGGCCGCCTGCCGAAAACTGTCGGTGGAGGTGGCTACGGTTCCGGCGTGGGACGCACCGCCGGCTGACGGCCGGTGTCGCCGCGTCGCCCGCCCCGTTCTCCCGTCCGGAAAGGCCGAGCCCATGTCCTCCATCACCCCGTGCCTGTGGTTCGACGATCAGGGCGAGCAGGCCGCGGAGTTCTACACGTCGATCTTCCCAAACTCGAAGATCACCAACATCGCCCGCTTCGGTCCCGGCGGCCCGCGCCCGGAGGGCACGGTGATGACGGTCCAGTTCGAGCTCGACGGGCGGGAGTACGTCGCGCTCAACGGCGGACCCGCGTTCACCTTCACGGAGGCCATCTCCCTGCAGGTGTTCTGCGGTTCCCAGGCCGAGGTCGACGAGTACTGGGCGCGGCTCACCGACGGCGGGCAGGAGAGCCAATGCGGGTGGCTCAAGGACCGCTACGGGCTGTCCTGGCAGATCGTGCCGACCGCGCTGGGCGAGCTGCTCGGCGATCCCGATCTGGACCGGGCGCGGCGGGCGACCGAGGCGATGCTGCGGATGAAGAAGATCGACGTCGCGGAGCTCCGCCGCGCCGCGGACGGCACCTGATCTCTAAGATCGGCCGGGTGCCCAGAATCCTCGTGGTCGGCGCGTCCGGCTCCGGGAAGACGACGTTCGCCCGGCGGGTGGCCGCCACGCTCGGCATCCCGCACGTCGAGCTCGACGCCCTGCATCACGGTCCCGGCTGGACAGTGCGGCCGACCTTCGTCGCCGACGTGGACGCCGCGACGGCGGCGCCCGCGTGGGTCGTCGACGGGAACTACTCGGCGGTCCGCGAACTCGTGTGGGCGCGCGCGGACACGATCATCTGGTTGGACCTGCCACGGTGGCTGGTGGAGTGGCAGGTCATCCGGCGCACGGCCGGCCGGCTGGTGCTGCGCAGGCCGCTGTGGAACGGCAACCATGAGCGCTGGCGCACGCTGCACCGGGCCAGTCACCCCATCCGCTGGTCCTGGCGCAAGCACGGCGAGTACCGCACCAGCTACGGCGACCGCTTCACGGCCGGCGATCCGGACGGCCGGCGGCTCGTCCGGCTACGCAGCCGCCGCGAGGCGAAGGCGTGGTCTCCCGTCCAGCCTGCCTGAGGCGCCGGAGAGGGCCGGCCGCCGCTGCGGCCGCCGTCCCCGGCGCCGTGGCGTCAGGCGAGCGGCACCACCAGTTCGGACGGGCTGGCGGCGGGCGAGCCGATCGTCGCGGTCCCGTCCGCGCGGTTCATGTCGTAGTACAGCGCGTCCCTGGTATCGATGACCAGGGAGAGCCGATGGCCGAACGGCAGGTCGTGCGCGACCGGGTCGAACGTGAGCCGCAAGGGCAACGCGACGTTCGGGGTGGCCTCCTGGTAGCTGTCGACCGCCTTGGCGATCAGCGTCGAGCTGCCCTGGAGGTCCGTGTCGTAGAGGTAGGCGACCAGGGTGCCGGCGTCCGAGTTGGGGGTGACGCTCAGGTTCAGTTCCGGCGAGCCGCGGAGCTTCTGCGTCGCGAAGGTCGGCGCCGCCTGCCACACCGCGCCGTGTTTGCGATCGACCGTGCCGAGGTTCAGCTCGCTGGGCCGGTGGGTGATCCCATCCAGGAACTTGGTCACCAGGATCGTGCCGGCGTTCGCCGTGGTGTCCGCGTCCGCGCTGAACGTCGTCGACCAGTCCCCGGTCTCGGCGGAGGCCGACAGTTGCCCCGTGCCGAGCACGGCGGGGCCGAGCCGCAGGGTCGTGTGATCGCCGGTGATGCCGGCCACGGTCTGGTAGGTCTCGACGGTGCCGCCGTCCGTGAGCAGCCGGACCGGCGCGGGCGCCGGTCCCTGCGCGGCGGTCGACGTGGGGATCAGGAAGTGGTCGAACCAGTCCCAGGCCGCCGTCCAGGTGTCGTTGGGAATACCGAACAGGCCGGTTACCTCGTTCGTCGCATGGTCACCGGGGCTGAGACGAATTGTCTTGGGCCCGGTCAGCCGGTCGAAGAAGGCCAGTTGGGAGGCTGGTGGGAAATAGCCGTCGCTGTAGGAGGTCGACATGAAGACCGCCGGCCGGCGGGTGTTGAACCGGTCGAGGTATGTTCCGGCGCCGCGTGTCCTTGCCCAGGACATCACCCGGGGCATGTTGCGGAAAGCCCGGTAGTCGTCGACGGTCGCGCGGAACTCGGGGCTGCTGCGGCCGGATTTCTCCTGCAGCGTCGTCATCAGGTCGAGTGCCGCCTTGTGCCGGGTGTTCGCGTCGTACAGGGACGTCCCGAAGTCCACCCAGCCGCTCAGTGAGGCGACCGCCCGGATGCGGGAGTCGGCGGCCGCCGCCAGCAGGGCGATGCCGCCGCCGTAGGACAACCCGGCGACGCCGACGCGGCCCGCGGCGACGGCGAAGCGGCTGCTCGCCCAGGTGATGACGTCCGAGACGTCCGAGACGTCCAGGGGACCGGCGACGTCGACCGTGCCGCCGGAACCGTAGAAGCCGCGGGTCGTGTAGGCGACGGCGGCATAACCGCGTTGCACCAGCAGATCGACCTGGGACTGCATGCTGGTGTCCTGGAAGCCCCAGGCCGCCGGGAGCACGACGAGGGGATGCGCGCCGCCGCCGGCCGGCACACCCGTGATCGCGGTCAGGATCGTGCCGTCCGTGGTCCGGATCGTGACCTTGTTCGTCGGCGCGGCGCTCGTCGCCGCCGCGGCTGGCTGGGTGGGCACCGGTGATCCGCTCGGCGGCGGGGCGCCCTGGGCGGCGAGCGCCGACGGTTGGGTCGCGGCGGACGCTGCCGCCGGGGCGCCGGAGATCGGCGCCGCCGCGGGAACCAGACCGGCGGAGGACGTCTCCTGCCCGCGATCGCAGCCGACGACCACGGTGCAGGAAAGGACACCCAGCGCCAGCGTCGCCGACAACAGCGGAACAGATGGACGGAATTTCCGGGGGCGCCGTCGGTCGGCGCGCCCGTGCCACGGAGGCATTCTCAGGTCTCCCATCGGTCATCCCCACCCCTGACGGGCCCAGGTCTATCCGTTTACGTCCGATTTGCGCAAGTATTGGCGACGGCGCGTATAGCGCCTTCAGGCCAGCGCGATCCCGCGACGTGGGGATATCCGCCCGAAAAACATTCCGCGTGACTGCGGGCAGACAAGCGCGCTGTGCTACGCGAAACGCGGTTGCGACTGGGCGGCGACGACATGACCGCCGGGCACGCCGAACACCTGTCTCTTATACACAATTGACGCTGCCGACGGCTTAATAAGGG
>NZ_JAMPTM010000115.1 GCF_025403375.1 Frankia gtarii | reverse complement strand
TCACCACCCAACGCCACCTGCAACGGCGAGTCCGCCGCCTCCACCACCGTCACCACAGCACCGATCTTCGCCGCCGCCGTCGCCACCTCGGCACCGATCCACCCCGCACCCACCACCACCAGCCGCACCCCGGGCTTCAACGCATCCCGCAGCCTCCGCGCATCGTCAATCGTCCGCAGCACCCGCTGCGGCCCCTCGCCCGGCAATCTCACCGGCGTCGCCCCCGTCGCGATCACCAGCCCGTCGTAGGAGACGGGGCCCGCGTCCGTCTCCACCGCCCCGGGCCGCAACCCGACCGCCTGCTGGCCAAGCCGAACCTCCACGCCGTCGAGATCCAACGGCAGCGTGGTCTCCTCGACCCGGCCCGACAACACCCCCTTCGACAACGGCGGACGGTCGTATGGCAGATGCTCCTCCGCACCCAACAGCACGATGCCGCCCGTGAACCCCGCCGCCCGCAGCTCCACCGCCACCCGTCCACCAGCCAACCCCGCACCCACGATCACGATCCTGTCCATACCGCGAAAAACCTCCAAAACCATGGGGGCGCCGCCCGCCGACAATGAATGTGGGGCAACGGCACGACCCCCGGAGGACCCATGCGGACAGGCACGCCCCGCAGCCAGCGGCACCGGATCCACTTCTCCGGCGCCGAACAGCCAGAACCCTAGTGGCACTCGGTGCCAGAGGGAAGTCCTCCGCGAACCTGCGAGGATTCCTGATCGCGATGATGTCGCCGCCGGGTACCGAGCCCGGCTAGGGTACGGGCCCGCCCTCAAGGAACAGCGCCGTGCCGGCGCCAGGAAGTGCTCGGCCGGGGGCCGCCATCGGGCCTGCGGTGGCTGTCGAGGTCAGCCTGGCTTCGATCGCGTGCATCGCCAACATCATCAACATCAGGGCGAAAGGCGACACGAGGACAAGGAAGATCACGGGTCGGATGCCCTCCCAGCGGTGCGGCCTGCACGGGCGGTGCGGCTGGCAGACGACGGACCAGTTACGTCATTAGCGCGCGAGGACGGCTCCCACCCTCGACAGACGACGGGCGAACTGGGCATACGTGGGGGGTTGACAACTGCTGGCCGCATGGGGCCCGATAGCGACCACTGGTCACCGAAAGTGACTATGATGTTGGTCGTGGACCTCAAGGGGTGGACCGCATCGCGGGGCGTCGGGTACAACACCGCACGGCGCTGGTACGCGGACGGCCTGCTCCCGGTCCTCGCCCGCAAGGTCGGCGGGCTGATCCTCACCGGCGGACCCGATCGGCCGACCACGGCCTCGGCAGGGTCGACGGCTGCCGGTCGCCGACCCTGCCGAAGCCGATGACGACCTTGTCGGGGACATCGCCGAGATCCTGACGTCGAGGTGTGCCCGGTTGTACCGCCGTCGCGCCGTCGCGTCGTCGCGCCGCGGGCCGTGGTCGGACCGGGGCCCTCGTCCGGGCAGCGGCTCCGGGTCGCACGCTGGGCGTGACCGGGTCAGCGGTCGATCGTGAAGGCCGCTCGCGCCCCGCACAACGCGCTGACCGCGTCGTCGTAGAGGAGCCTCTTCGAGGCCGCGATCACGGTTCCGTCCTTGCGCGACAGCGGGCGTGCGAACGCGGCGGCAGCCGCCAGGACCGGTTCGTCGACGGTCACGATATCGATCAGCCCGATCGTCGCGGCGGCGGCCGCGTCGTACCGTCGACCGGTGGTAATCATCTCCAGCGCCGCGGCCCGGGAAGCCTTCGCCCGCAGCAGCGCAACCTCCCCCCGGGTCAGAAAGTACCCGGAGTCGACGTTGGGAAGACACATGTAACCCCGCCCGGTCTGCATCACGCGATAGTCGTGCGACAACGCCAGCAGGACCCCGTTGGCAAAGGCATGCCCCTGGATCGCGGCAACCGAAACCATGGGAAGAAGGAGAAATCTGGCGTACAGGCGGAGTACCTCCGCGGCAAAGAAGTCCAGTTCTACTTGGCTTATGCTGAACAACCAGCCGAGACTTGTTCCGTCGCACCAGTGGCGTCCGGAGCCGGTCGTGATGAGGGCGCGAGGCGGCGGGGCCTGCTCCACCTCGTCGAGGATGGCGTTGATCCGAAGAACTCGGTCCGAGTCGAAAAAGTTCTCGTCGGAGCCTAGATCCAGAATGAGCAGGTCTCCGTCCCGACGCAGCTTCGGACCGGTTTCCGTACGCATCCCCGCCGCCCCCTTTCGACCAATCTATCCGCCCTGCCATTCCTTCCCGCAGGTCGCCGCCCGGCACTCCATCATCGGACCGCCTCCCGAAATCCGCAAATTGCGGGTGAGCTGCTGGGCCGACACCGAAGGAGACGACTCGGCGTGGCAAAACCGGGGTCAGGCAACCGCGCGAACCCGTGAAAGCCCGACATGTCGGACAGGCCGGCAGCCCGAGAGCATCAGTGCGTGTAGCGTGCCGGGCTCATCCGGACGACCCGGAAACGACCTCCGACAATCTTGCCGTACATCTCGGCGGACATCGGCCCGGGAAACGTCGCGACGACCGAACCAGGGGAGCCGGCGTCGTCGAGGAACACGACCGCGTACGTGTCGGGTCCGGATCGCGCAACGCGCAACGCGGCCGAGGCGCGGCGCGGATTCTCCCGGGATGGCCGGTTGTGCGGTGTCGATGCGGCCATGTCAGCCCCGGTCCGAAGGACACGTCGGGCCAGACCCGCGGGCCGGCCGGCAACGGACCGGTCCGACGTCACCAAGGGCACCGAGTGCCAATTCACCGATGGCGGTGGGTCTGTATGTCTTCGCCATATCCACTCCGGTCCGGGCGTGCGATTCCTGGGCGATGTGCCCCACTGGCCTCACCCTCAAGAATCGCGCACAACGGGAAGTCCGAGGAGGGTGTGAGAGGCGTCAGACTGTTCGTGCGCAGGGATTGGCCGACCGTCAGCCGGCCGGGTGTGACAACAGTCAGACCAGGCGGAGACGGCCGGCCGGCCGAGCAGGCACCGCCCAGGACTCCGCCTGGGCGGGAACGAGCCTGGTTCCACCAGACCCAGGTCTGGTGGAACCCGACAACGATGCCACGCCGGACGCCCACAACGGCGGCGGGACGCGGTTGGCTCCCCATGGACCTGCCCGGCAGCCGGACGGCCCACCGGAGCGGACTTCGCCGCCGCGAAGGCCTGGTACCTCAAGAAGGTGGACTTCCGGGTGCTGCGGGAATGGCCGTACGGCGACCTTGCGCTGGCCTACCTCTCCCCGGCCGACGACGACGATTTCCACCTCGAGCTGCTGGGCGGCGCCGTCGAATACCCGCGTGAGGTCCTCGACGATCTCGAAGTGAGCCTTCGGCACGGCGGATACCAGCACATCTGCCCGCACGTCGACAGCGTGGTGACCCGATGCTCCGGGTGGCGCGATCACGGCACCGACCGGGGACTCCCCCGCCAGCGGAAACAAACAGGTCGCCGCGGGCGCGGGATTGTCCGGGCGGGGGCGGGCACTGACGCAGCCCATGATTTCGCCGATCCTTCTACCACCGTAGACAGCAGAATCCGTCGATCGCAGATCTCCTCGCGCTCACCATAAAATACACGACATTGATTGGCAGCACCGAGAGTCCGCTGCTTTGGCGACACCCGGCCACAAATACAAGTCAAGCCGCCGATTTACCTGGATCTCCCGTGCCGGCAGGCAGCCGACGCCGGCGGACGGATGCCTGCAACGGCAGCCCATCGGGCATCCCGGACGCTCGAGGCCGCCCTCCGACGTGGGATCCGTCACACTGGCGCAACCACGTGGATACGCAGTCCGGCAGCAAAGCTGCGACGCATCCACGGTGATTTCCGCGGCGGCCTTTCAGTACGTGCGGAGCTCACGTCGTGATCGGAGCGGACGTACACCGCGGAAGGACGGGTAGAACTGAAGGAACACACCTTGTGACGACCGGACGAGAGGCGGATCCAATGAGCCTGACCATACGTAACCAACTGACCGGAACCATCACCGACATCACCGAAGGTGCGGTGATGAGCACCGTACTGATCACTCTGGCCGGCGGGCAGAACGTCACCGCCGCCGTGACCCTGGATGCGATCAAGGAGCTCGGCCTGTCGGTGGGGAGCACCGTCGAGATCCTGGTCAAGTCCACCGAGGTGGCGCTGTCCACCGGAAGCCTGGACGGTCTGAGCATCCGCAACCAGCTCCGCGGCACGGTCTCCAGCCTCGAGACCGGCGGCGCGATGGCGGTCGCGCACATCACCCTCGACAGCGGCGGCGAGCTCACCTCGGCGATCACGCTGGCCGCCGCCACCGATCTCGGTCTCGCCGAGGGTTCCCCGGTCACCGCCCTGATCAAGTCGACGGAAGTGGCCCTCGCGGCAGGCTGACAGGCCGGCACCCGCTCGTGCCCCCGACATCGTGGTCGGGGCCGCCGCCAGGCGGCAGTCCCGACCACCAGCAGCGGAACGACGCCGACCATCTCGTCGACGGCGGCACCATCTCCGCTGTCTGACCTACCGGCCGCAGCGAACGACCAGTGTGCTCACCGCCGGCGGGCAGCGGTTCACAGGTCGGCGTAAAGCGGCTCGTCGGCGATGAGGATGCGTTCCAGCAGGCGCGGCGTCGTTCCGTAGTTGCGGACCGCGTAGTGCACGGCCGCCCGGTTGTCCCAGAACGCCACCGAACCCGGCCGCCAGGTGAAGCGCACCTGGTTCTCCGGCTTGCGGTACTGGTCGATGACGGCGGTCAGCAGCTCCCTGCTTTCGGCGCGGTCGAGCCCGATGATCGTCGGGCGCTGGGTGAAGTTCACCCACACGATCTTCTCACCGGTCTCCCGGTGGATCCGGACGACCGGATGCGCGACCACTGGATAGTCATGTCCGTAGGCGTGCAGCGCGGCCCGGAAGTCGTGGGTGACGTGGCGGCCCTCGAGCCGCTCCTTCACCTCGTCGGCCAACCCCTGGTACGCCAGCGCCGCGTCGACCCAGATGGTGTCGCCGCCGACCTCGGGCAGCTGCACCGCCCGCAGCACCGCGCCCCAGGTCGGGACGAGCCGCCAGCTCGTGTCGGTGTGGTACGGGTCCCAGATGTCGTCGTCGGCCTGCGGGGTGTGCACCTTCGCGACCTTGTCGAAGTCGGCGGAGGAGATGCGGTGGATCGCGGTGGTGCGGGCATCGGCCTTTTCCGCGCCCGGGTGCGAGTACAGGGGACCGAACTGTCCGGCGAAGTTCTCGTGCCCTTCCTGGGTCAGGTCCTGGTCCCGGAAGAACACGACCTTGTACTTCAGCACGGTCGCCCTGATCTCGTCGCGCACGGCGGGCGGCAGCGGCTGGCTGAGATCGACGCCGTCGATCTCAGCGCCGATGGTGGGCTGCAGTGGCCGGACGGCCAGCGGCGACTGGACGGATGCCTCCACAACAGTGGTCATGGTCTGTCCCTTCGATCGGGTAACGCAGGTGGGTCCGGGTCGGGTGATGCCGGTCAGTCGGGTGATGCCGGTCAGTCGGGTGATGCCGGTCAGTCGGGTGATGCCGGTCAGTCGGGTGATGCCGGTCAGTCGGGTGATGCCGGTCAGTAGTGGATGGGGCCCGCGGTGCCGCCGCCGGCGGCGATCGACTCCCCGGTCACGGCGACCGCCAGCGGGGAGGCGAGGAAGGTAACGACCGCGGCGACCTCGTCGGCGGTGACGGCCCGCCCGATGGAGATGCGCGCCGCGGCGGCGGAGATCTGCTCGGCGGAGAGAACGACACTCCCGCCGTGGTCGCCGGTCAGCGTCAGCCCCGGGTGCACCACGTTGACGGTCACGCCGTGCGGGCCCAGCTCGTCGGCCAGGGTCTTGGTGAGAGCGGCGACGCCGACGTTGCGGATGGAACCGGAGGCGAGGCCGACCTGGCGGGCCGCCAGACCGCCGATGTTGATGATCCGACCCCAGCGTTGCGCGACGAAGTGCGGCGTGACCGCCTGCGCGGCGCGCAGGTAGCCGAGCACCTTGACGTTGAAGTCGGCGGCGGCGTCCGCGGTGGACAGGGCGCCGACGCCCCCGGGTCCGCCGGCGCCGCCGGGTCGGGCCGCGTTGTTGACCAGGATGTCGACGCCACCGAGTTCGGCGACGGCGCTGTCGACCAGGGCCTGGACGGAGGCATCGCTGGCGGTGTCGGTGACCACCGGGATCACCGTCGCACCGCCCACGGCGGACAGTTCGGCGGCAGCCGCCTTCAGCACCTCGGCGTCCCGGGCCGCGATGACGACCTGAACTCCCTCGCCGAGCAGCGCGCGGGCGATTGCCCGCCCGATGCCGCGGCTGCCACCGGTGATGATCGCCCGTCGTCCCGCAAGCTGCAGATCCACTCGTGCTCCCTGTCCATCGTCTGGCCGTCTGGCCGTCTGGCCGTTGCCTGGTCGCCTGGCCGTTTCACAGTTGCGGCGAGGTTCGGGTAAAGCCGGCTGCCCGATGCCAGGGTCGGGCCGCTCGGATGCGGCGCACGCCATCGGGCCGCAGCCGGACACCTGGAACCGTAGGCGGGAACCGGCGAGGTAGGTGGGTATCCGGACCGCAGGCAGGCACCAGGACGGGGACGGGCCGGCGACGGGAATACCAGGCGGGCCCGGCACGCCGACCAGGTGCAGCAGCCCGCCCTGGCGCCGAGCGCAGGCGGACCTTCCCCCGCGCGGCGGAACCGCCGAGGCAAAGCTGCCGGGACGACGATGGGCTACCGGGCGGTTGAACTGACGGAGCATTGGGGATCGGCGTCAGCCGCGGCGCTCCGGACAGCTCGCGGAAATGACTCGCAGCAGGTCGATGTGCTCGCGCCTGGTCAGATAGGCGATCGTCAACACACCCCCAACATGACCCCACATTGTCGATCGGTCAAGTGCAGGAATGAGGTGACATGCGTCACATAACGGTAAACGGACCGATGGTGATACACCGTTGACCGGGCGGGTGCCCGGCCGCATGGAAGGACCACGCCAACATGACGCTCTCCACCCACAATTCAGCCCCGACAGCCCCGACAGCCCCGGTAACTGGGACGTCCGACGCCACGGCACCCCGCGGTGCGGCGTCCGACGGTGCGGCGCCCGACGGCCGGCGAACGAGCCCCGGGCCCGGCCTGGTCGCCCCCGCCGAGGGCGGGCAATGGCCCCGTCCGGTGCCGGTCCGCACCGTCTCCGAGGAGCGGCTGCACCGCAAGCGCAAGCTCGCGGCGGCGTACCGGATCTTCGCCAAGTTCGGTCTCGCCGAGGGCCTGTCCGGCCACATCACCGCCCGCGACCCCGAGCTGACCGACCATTTCTGGGTGAACCGATTCGGCCTCGACTTCAGCCGCATCACCGTGTCCAACCTGCTTCTGGTCAACGCGAAGGGCAAGATCGTGGCGGGGCAGCCGCCGTTGAACACCGCGGCGTTCGCGATCCACTCGCAGATCCACGCCGCCCGCCCGGACGTGGTCGGCGCCGCGCACACCCACTCGCCGTACGGCCGGGCGCTGTCCGCACTCGGAGTGCCGCTGCATCCGATCTCCCAGGACTCCTGCACCTTCTACCAGCAGCATGTGGTCTACGACGAGTACAACGGGGTCGTGCTGAGCGAGGACGAAGGCCGGAAAATCGCCACCACACTCGGCCCCCACAAGCTGGCGATCCTGCGCAACCACGGCCTGCTCACCGTCGGCCCCAGCGTGGAGGCGGCGGCCTACCGGTACATCGCCGCCGAGCGGGCGGCCAGGACCCAGCTCATCGCGGCGGCGGCCGGGCCGCTGCGCCTGCTGGACCACGAGACCGCCAGCTTCACCGCCGGCCAGGCGGCGCAGAGCGATCAATGGGACCGCTGGGCCTTCGACGCGCTCTATGAGATCATCGTTTCGGAGCAGCCCGATCTGCTCACCTGAGACGTATGCACTCGCGGTCAGCCGGCGTGCGTCGGCGGCAGTCCTCGGGAGGCGACCTCGCCGCGGACGACCGGGATGACCTCGCGGGCCAACACCTCCTGCTCGGCGACGATGGGCACGGCGAGCAGCAGCGCGGTGAAACCGACCGCCACGATCTCCAGAAGCTGGTCGATCACCTGCGTGACGCTGTCGGTCACCGCGCCGGCGGGCGCCGTCGAGGCCGACCCGGCCCACGGAGGGCAGCCAGGGGATTCCTACGTCGGCCGCACCCGCGGCCACGGCCGCCGCTGCACCTTGCCGCGGCTGACCGGCGGTGATGTCCAGTGCGCGTCGGAGCGGAAGCACCACCCGTGGGCTGCGCTCACAATGGCGAAAAGCCGCCTTCATCCTGTTCGATCTCAGCGACAGCGCGCCGGCTGGAACCCGGCCGGGACATCCGTCCTATCCGAGCCGGGCTATCCGGACGAGGAGACTCCGCGGGTGGCACCACCGCACCTCGCATTTCCAGGACTGCGGCGAGCAGGTCCTGGGTGTAGGGGTGCTTCGGGTGGGCCAGGACCTGTTCGGTACTGCCGGTCTCGACGAGCCGGCCGTGATGCAGCACGCCAACCTGGTGGGCGATCTGGCGGACAACCGCGAGGTCGTGCGAGATGAAAAGATAGCTGAGCCCGGGGCCGCCGGCGGCGGTTCCTCAGCGCCCCGTTCTCAGGACACCGTCGCGTAGGCCCGGATGAAGGTGTCCACCGCGGCCCACGACACAGCGTGTATTTCGTCGACGGGAACCTCGCGAGTCCCCATCCGCGACCTCGTCTCCACCGGACCGATGAGCAGCGCGAGGAACTGCTCCGCGGCCTGGGCCGGGTCGCAGTGGCGGATCTGGCCCGTCAGCGAAAGCCGGGCGATCCGGTCCGCGAGCGCCTCGCCGAGCTGAACGGAGGTGCGTCCCTGGACGGTGTCGATCAGGTCGGGGAAGCGGGCGACCTGGGAGTAGGTCAGCCATCGCAGCGCCCTGGAACGGGGGTCGCAGCACAACCGCAGCATCTCGTGTGCGACATCCTCCAGTACGGCGCGCAGGTCGTCCCCGGGGGTGCGCAGCCGATCGACGGCGGCGAGGTTCTCGGCCAGCACCATCTCGGCAGTGGCCGCCATCGTCTGCCGGAACAGGTTCTCCTTGTCCTCCAGATGGCTGTAGACAGTCGTCTTGGCGACGTTCGCCTCGTCGGCGATCTCCTTCACGCTGGTCTGCTCGTAGCCCCTGCAGGAGAACACGGTGAAGGCGGCCTCCAGGATCGCCTGCCGCTTGTCGATGCGCCCGCGCGACGGTGTCCGGCCGGCTGGCGCCTGCAGTGCGCTCATCACGTCATCGTAACGTCGGCCCTGCGCGCCGCTGAACCCGGTGATGTTCGCGCCGTCCGCACTCACGGCGCCTGAGACACCTTCGGCGAGGGTCATCGGGATGTGGGTCGGCCGGCTCCCGGGGCGGCGCCGGTCGCGACGAGGCCAGCGGCAGGGGTGATGAGGCGGCGGGCGATGAGCCACTGCCCGTCATGCTGCCGGTAGGTGTCCTCGATGAGACCGATGGTGGTCCAGTCCGCCGGTCGGTGCTGCCCGGCGGGGGTTTGGGTGGCGGGCCAGTGCCAGACGGTGGCGTGGCCGGTGAGCCGGGGTTGACCGGTGCTCCAGTCGATGTCGGGCGGCGCGCTGGCATGGGCGACGGCGGGCCCGGTGAGCCGGTAGCGCACGGCGGCGGGTGGCCGGCTTGGCAGCATGAAGGCGACGAACTCGTCGCGGCCGGCGAAGCGCTGCGGCGGGCCGGGCATGATCCGGTATTCGATGTCGGCGTCCGGGGTGAAGCAGTGCGGGCCGATCAGTTCGTACCGGCCGGCGTCGGAGAGCACGAAGAAGCGGAAGTGGGTGTGCCGGATGGCGCGCTCGGCGTCGAGGCGGTCGAGAATGGTCGTCAACGTGTTCGACTCCTGGTCTAGGTGCCGGCGGTGGCGGTGAGTCAGCGGGTGTGGGCGGGGCTGAGCGGCGGAGGTGAGCCGGCGGCGACCAGCCCGGCCACAGGGGTGACGCGTCGACGGGTGATGAGCCAGCGGCCGTCGTGGCGGCGATAGGTGTCCTCGACCAGGCCGATGGTGGTCCAGTCGGCGGGGCGCAGCTCGCCGCGGTGGGCCTGGGTGGTGTACCAGTGCCAGGCAGTGGTGTAGGCCGACAGGTGGGGCTGGCCGCTGCTGTCCCAGTCGACGACGGCGAGTCCGGGTACGTGCGCAACCATCTGGGAGCGCGGCGCGACCTCGGTGAGCATGTGCCGGGTGAACTCGTCGCGGCCACGCAGCCGGTGCGGCGCGGGGATGTGGTACTCGAGGTCCGCGTCGGGAGTGAGGCATTCGGCGGCGATGCGCTCGTACTCACGGGTGTCGACGAGCCGGAAGGAGCGGGCGAAGGTGTGCTGGATGTCCCGCTCGGCTTCCAGTCGGGCGAGGCGGGTGGCCGTGCTGTCGAGAGTGGCCGTGTTGTCGGGCGCGACGACGTCATGGGTTGTCACGGTTGGGTGGCCCTTCGGCGATGGCGGCTCGGTACCGACGGTGGGTGTGACTGGGCTGCGGTGTGACTGGGCTGCTGGATGTACAGCGGACTAGCCGATCTCCATCGGCAGGTCGGCCTGCGCAGCCCATTCGATGATCGAGCCGTCGTAGACGGCCACGTCGTGATGGCCGAGCAGGGCCAGCGCGAAGGCGTCGAAGGTCGCTGCGATGCCGCCACCACAGTAGGTCACCAGCCGAGCGTCGGCGGTGACGCCGGCAGCCGTGAACCTGGCCCGTAGTTGTTCGGCCGGGCGGAACCGGTGGGTGGCCGGATCGATGAGATCGCTGGCCGGCACGCCGAGACTGCCGGGAATACGACCCGGTCGCGCGGCGGTCTGCGGTCCGCCACCGCGGAAGATCTCTTCGGGCAGCGCGTTGACCAGCCAGCCGGGGGGGTCCTGCAACCGCCGGTGGACCTGCGCCGTGGTGACGAGCAGGTCGGGGCGAAGCGTGGCGGTGAAGGGCGGGGCGGTACCCGACGACGGCAGGTCGACGGTCAGGGGCAGGTCCGCGGCGCGCCAGGCGGTCAGACCACCGTCGAGAACACTCACCGCGTCGAATCCGAACAGCCGCAGCAGCCACCACAGGCGTGTCGCCCACATGCCGGACTCGGCGTCGTAGGCGATGACATGCGTGCCAGGGCCGACGCCCAGGCGTGACATGGCTGCGGCGAACCGGGGGGCACTGGGCGCGGTGAACAGCATCGGTGAGTCCGGCGCCGACAGATCGTCGATCAGATCGGCGAATCCCGCGTTCGGGATGTGACCTGCTGCCCAGTTGTCGCGGCCACTGTCGAAGCTGACGTTACCGCCGTCGGAAAGCCGCAGCCATGCGGTCGCGTCCAGCACCCGCAACGCGGGGTCCTTCAAATGGTCATGTAGCCAGTCGACGGTCACCAGCGCAGGGAAATCCGTAGACACGGTCTCATTCCTCCAGATGGCCAGAATCAGTTCGATGGATGTTTGCCGACCCGGATGTCCACACGACCACCGCGCTAACGCGGCCGCGATGACCGCCGAGCCCTCGCGGCTGTCGTCCCAGGCGTGTCGAAGCCGCACTCTTGCGCGAAACGCCGTACCGGCGGCACACCTCGCTCAGGGAAATCCGTTCACGCCCTGGCGCCAAAAAAATCGGCAACCACCACTCCGGCGTCCCGACAGACCCGTCCAACTCGCCCTCCGGGGCCATGACATCACGCACCTTCAACTCCGGAGGCCACCGGCTCGGACACCCGCTCAGGTTCGGCCTCGGGCTGCGGTGCGGGTTTCCCGAGGATGACCGACGCAGTAGCGATCATGGCCACCGCCGCGACGGCGACGGCGACGCAGGCGTGCCGAAATCCGCCCTCGGAGGTGCCCGCCATCCGCCGGTTTTCGAGGACCCCTGTCATCAGATCGCTCCAGCCAGGTCGGAGTCGATGAACAAGCAAGATGTTCCTGAGTGCTTAGGAAGCTACCATATGGTCCATCAATCTGGTCTTTAGAGTTCAGTATTGACTGCCGAAGAGTTCACGACGACGGGAGCGAGGCGCTCCCTCCCGCGCCGAGGTCGCACAGTTCTTCGCCGGCCTGGAGCTCGTCGAGCCGGACATCAGGCTCGTCCACCGCCAGCGGGCCAAGCCGAAACAGCGATCTGGACCTGGCTGCCGAACCTTGGGCCGGCTCCAGACACAGCCGGTCAAGCTGACGATCGCCGAGCCTGGGCGGCTCGGTGGATCGGGAGGGTTCGACCTCCAACACCACCATGAGCCGCGCCGTGCAGGCGATCGCGACGATCCCGGCCAGCGGGCACGTGGACCCGGTGCGCCGGGTCCACGACCAGCGCAGCGACGGAAGCCGGCGGGGCGGGCGGGGCCGCGCTCACGTCGAACCCCCACACGGACAGTGGACCGCTGGGCCGAAGCTGGAGTTGACATTGCCAGTAGCACGAATAGTACGTATTACAAATAAAAATGGTCGGCAATGCAAACCTGTGGCGGTAGAGTGGTGGCACAGCGTCGGGAGGGGTGAAGATCCGCGGTGGGCACGACATTCCAGCCACCAGTGGCCCTGGTGCGGCTGTCCTACCTGGTCAACTCGATCTACGCCGATGTCTGCGCCGAGCACGGGGTGTCCGTGCCGCAAGCCCAGCTGATGTGCGTCCTCAAGGACCAGCCACGCGGCATGGGTGAGGTCAGCGGGATGCTGCGGCTGGACAAGTCCAGCGTCACCGGCCTGGTTGAGCGGGTGGAGCGCCGCGGCTACCTCAGCCGCGCCATGTCGGCGACCGATCGACGCGCCATCACCGTCTCCCTCACCCCGGACGGCAAGCGGATCACCGACGCCTTCTACGACGAGATCAGCCAGCGGCTGACCGACCTCGTCGCCCACGTCCCGGCCGCCGACCGCGACCATCTGACCCGCATCGCCACCGGCATCGTGGTCGACGAGGGCGTTCCCGACGTCTTCGGCGCTCTCGCCTCCTAGGTCCTCTCCACCCGGGGCCGTAGCCACCTGACGGTCGGCAACGGACGCGGCGATCCTGCTATTGCGCCCCCGCCCCTGTCGAACCTCTGGTCCCGAACGTTCGCCCGTAGCGGCCCCAGCCCCAGCCCCAGCTGCGGTACGCGGGGAGCATTGCGGTGCCCTACGCACAGTCCGGGGGCTCGGACCGCGCACAGCGCACCGCAACCCACTCCACCCCGGGCGGGCAAGGCCGTGCACCCGACGGTGACGACCCCTCCGGTGGCCCGAACCTCCGGGGGCCCGAACCTCCGGCCGACGAGAAGACTCCCAGTCCCCCGACTGCTCATCCGACCGTGGTAGATTGGTCTTTAAGACAAACTATCCGTACTACAAACTTGGAGACTCATGGCGAAGACCGTGGCGGTCGTCGGCGGCGGGTACGGCGGCATCACCGCCGCCAAGGCGTTGGACGGCGTCGCCGACGTCGTCCTGATCGAGCCTCGGGACGCCTTCGTGCACAACGTCGCCGCCCTGCGCGGGCTGGTCGAGCCTGGCTGGCTCGACCAGCTGTTCTTCCCCTACGACCGACTACTCACCCACGGCCGCGTGGTACGCGATCATGCCGCGCGGGTGGACACCGCGGGCGTCACGCTCGGCTCCGGCCGCCGGATCGAGGCCGACTTCCTCGTGCTGGCGACGGGCTCCGCGTATCCGTTCCCGGCCAAGATCGACACGACCGACAGCACGCAGGCACGGGAGAAGATCCTCGCCACCCACGAAGCACTGGCCGCCGCGAACAACGTGCTCCTGCTCGGGGCCGGTCCCGCCGGGCTGGAACTCGCCGGCGAGATCACCTCGGCGTGGCCGGACAAGTCGGTGACGATCGTGGACCCCGCGGCCGACATCGTCGCCGGAAACGGCCTGCCCGACGAGTTCCGCGCCGAACTGCGCGACCAGCTCGACGCCCTGGGCGTCACCCTGCTCCTGGGCAGCACGCTGAACGAGGAGCCACCCGTCGAGCCGGGAACGGCGAAGACCTTCACCGTCAGCACGGATGCGGGGACATCGATCACGGCGGACATCTGGTTTCGTTGCTACGGCGTCGTGCCGGCCACCGACTATCTGGCCGAGGAGCTGGCTTCCTCCCGGTTGCCGAACGGCCATCTCGGCGTCACCGCCGGACTGAACCTGCCCGGGCACCCACACGTGTTCGCGATCGGTGACATCACCGCGATCCCGGAGCCGAAGATGGCCAGGGCCGCGGAGAAGCACGCCGAGGTGGCGGCCGCCAACATCCGCACCCTGATCGAAGGCGGCGGCGAGCTGGTCGGCTACGAGCCCGGCCCGCCCGGGATCTCGCTGCCCCTCGGCCCGCGGGGCGGTGCGTCCTACGCCCCGTCCGTCGGCGTCCTGGGCGCCGAGCAGACCTCCCGGCTCAAGGGGACCACGATGCGGGTCGAGTCCTACCTCGAACTGTTCAACCTCACCTGACCGGCGAGCCATCTCCACGCACCATCGCCACGCGCCGTCACCCGAGGATCAGGTGGCGAGCAGTTTCTCGGTGATCTCGTGGAGCCGGGCGGCCTCGCCACGGTCGAACAAGGGGGTGTCGACGTCGATGCGCCGGCCCTCCACGAACGCGCTCAGCCGCTCGGCGGGCGGACGGTCCAGGCGGGGCAGAAGCTGCCCGATGCTCTGCGCCACCGTCTTCCCGGACACCTTAAGACCCGCGACCGCCGCGGCGGTGGCCCGGTCGTACTCCCCGGAGAAACTCGTCGACACGACGCCCGGGTGGAACAGGATGTACCTGATCGGGCTGTCCGGATGCACCTCGGCGAACCCGGCCCCGAGCAGGTCGTTGAGCCGACCGCCGTGGCCCAGCGCCCCCGTCCCGACGTAGTGCCGGCGCAGCTGCAGGTCGTTCCACTGAATCGGGCCCGTCCCGCCCGGTCCGGCAATGTTGAGAACGATTGGCAGCTCGGCGCGTTCCAGCGACGGCACCAGCCCGTGGCTGAGCAGGAAGCGGCTCAGGTAGAACAGCGCGAAGTTGCTCTCCAGGCCCTCGGCTGTCTCCGTCCGCACCGACCGGTGGTAGCGCGCACCCAGCACCAGGACGTCGACGGCGGGAAAGATCCCGGCGATCTCCTCGAGCAGCCGGATGTTCTCACTGACCAGGCTCAGATCCGCGCGCACGAAGTGGGCCCGATCGCCGGCACCGAGATCACGCGCGACGTCGAGGAACCGCTCCCCCTTCTCGGCGCTCTGCCCCACGACGAGCACGGCCTCGCCTCGGCGCAGATGGACGTCCGCGAGTGCCCGACCGATGCCGTCGGTCCCGCCCGTGATCACCATCGTCCTCATCCAGATCCCCTCTCCAGGTGCACCCGGCGATGCAGGCACGGGGCCACCACCGCCGCGAAACGCAAGGCCGCCCTGCTCGCGTGGCACCCACCCGGGCGACCCACGTCGCCCGTGCTCCACCATCACGTCGACGGACCAACTTGACGATGCCGTCAATCTCCGGAAATCTCCTTGTCGGAGGCCCGCACCGGCCTCGTGCCACCGCTGCGCCCCACCCCCGTGCCGCCCTCGCGCGGGGCTCCCACCTCGCCAAAGGATCTGCCATGTCGGTCGACGTCGAACGGCGCGGGCCCGTCACCATCGTGACGATCAACCGGCCGAAGGCCGCCAACTCCCTGGACGGCCCGACCATGTCCGGGATCGGGTACGCCTTCCAGGCGGCCGAGGCCGACCCCGAGGTACGCGCCGTCGTACTCACCGCGGCCGGCGACCGGATCTTCTGCGCCGGCATGGATCTGAAGGCGTTCCTCGCCGAGGGCGGCCTCGACGTCCCCGGGCCGGGTCTCGACATCTTCACCCGCCGGGTCTTCCCCAAGCCCGTGATCGGCGCGATCAATGGCGCCGCGGTCGGCGGCGGCTTCGAGTTGGCGCTGGCCTGCGATCTGCTCGTCGCCTCCGACACCGCGAAGTTCGGGCTCCCCGAGGTCAGCCGCGGCCTGATCGCGGCGGGTGGCGGCACCCGGCTGGCACAGCGCATCCCGCTGGCGCTCGCCCTGGAACTCGGCCTGACCGGAGCCCTCGTCAGCGCCGATCGGGTCCGTGAAATGGGCCTGGTCAACCGGGTCGTCCCGGCCGCCGACGTGCTGGACACCGCGTTGGAGCTGGCCGGGCAGATCGCGGCGAACGGCCCGCTGGCCGTCAGCGTCACGAAGAAGCTGATCGTGGAGGAGCTTCCGGTGGGCGACTGGGACACCATCGCCGAAACGGTGGCGCCGGTCTTCGCCAGCGAGGATGCGCGCGAGGGGGCCCGTGCCTTCGCCGAGAAGCGGACCCCCAACTGGGTCGGCCGCTGAGGCACAGCCCACCGACGGGCACCTACGTCGCGTCCGAGCCGCGGGCCGGCGATCATGGTGTCGGCTCAGGCTCCGCGGCGCGGGGACGCGGCGACGAGGATGGCGATCTCGGTCTGGCCGGTGGGATGCAGCAGATGCGCCGTCGCGGGCCCGCCCGCCAGGTCGATCGTCGGGTGCCCGAACGCGCCGACTCCCCGGCAGTCCCACACCAGTCCCAGAGCCGGGTGGTCCGCGCGCAGCAACGCGCCGATCTCACCGATCCGCGGGTCACCGGCGTGCAGGTCGGCAGCCATGCGGAACTGCCGCGCGACCGCCAGCAGCAGCTCGGCCGGCGCCGAGGCGGCGGCGAGCAGCCAGAGCACGTGGCGGCGCGTCGGTTCGTACCCGCCGGGGTCACCCCAGACCCGGGTCCAGGCCGCGTTGGTGGCGACGAGGTCGAGGCGGTGGTCGAGCAGCGCGGCCGGGCTGGCCGGCCAACTGTCCAGCAGGCCGCCCAGCCCGCGCAGGTACTCACCGCGCGGGGCGACCGCCGGCGATTCGGGCGCCGAAAGCCGGCGCAGGTGCCGCCGGCCCACCTCGTCGAGCCGTAGCACCCGGCCGACGGCGTCGAGGACCTGCGCCGACGCCGCCGCCCGGCCCTGCTCCAGCCCGGTGTACCAGGTCAGGCTGACGCCGGACAGGGACGCGAGTTCTTCCCGCCGCAACCCCCGGCTACGCCGACGTCCACCGTCGGGCAGCCCGACGCTGGCCGGTTCGACCAGCCTGCGATACGCCCGCAGGCACGCCCCGAGCTCCCTGCGCCGAGCCGCCGCCGCGGCGCCAGCCCTGGGTGTCACTTCCACTGGCACCATAAGCAGGCTCCTGGTTCGCATACCGGCTTCCGGCCACTCTGGACGCCATGATCCGTATCGGTGTCAACCTCGCCGCCGGCCTCGGCACTCCCGGTTCCGGCAACCTCATCGACGACCTTGTCACGGTCGCCCGGGAGGTGGCCGCCGCCGGGGTGCCCACCGCCTGGCTGCCGCAGGGTTACGGCTATGACGCCATCGGCGTGCTGACCGCGCTGGCCCGGGAGGTGCCGGGCATCGAGCTGGGCACCTCCGTCGTCGTCGTCCAGCCGCGCCAGCCCCGGGTGCTCGCCGGGCAGGCACTGACGGCGCAGGCCGCGGCGCACGGGCGGTTCACCCTCGGACTCGGCGTCAGCCACCCCGGCCTGCTGGAAATCTACGGTCAACCGTTCCACCGACCCGTCGCCGCGCTCCGCGCCCACCTCGACACCCTGCTGCCGATCCTCGACGGACACCAGGTCCCCGGCGCCACCGGGCCTGGCTCCGACCCCGCCGCCAGCGCCGTGCCCGGCGCGACCGTCCGTGTGCCGGTGCTGCTCGGCGCCCTCGGCCCGACGATGCTCAGGCTGGCCGGGGAACGAACGGACGGCACCATCACCTTCCTCGCCGGACCCCGCACCATCGGTGACCATGTGGTGCCGTCGATCGGCGCGGCCGCCCGGGAGGCCGGCCGGCCGACACCCCGGGTCGTCGTCGGGCTGCCGGTGGCGGTGACGGCCACGCCGGACCGCATCCGCGCCGAACTCAGCGCCGAGTACGCCGGATACGCCGAGCTGCCCTCCTACCGCGCGGCCCTGGACCGCGATGGCTTCACCGAGCCGGGCGCCATCGCCGTCGTGGGTGACGAGGACGCAGTCGGCGACCAGCTGTCCGCCTACTCTGCGCTCGGCGCCACCGATGTGCTGGTCAGCCTGGTCGGCACGGCCGAGGAACGCGCGCGAACCCTGCGCCTGCTCGGCGCCGTCGGATATCCGACTTCGGCGGCCGCGGCGCCGGGTACCGCCCCGCACGGGACTCGGGATCACTAACCTGAAGCGGCAGCAACCCGACCCAGCCGGCCCAGGCGGTGACTCAGAGCAGTGCGCAGGCAGATCGGCGTCCGCTCCGCCGGTTCGATCTCGGTCGGGCTCGCGCTGACGATGGCGGTCGCGACGCTGGTGGGCGTGGTGGGGACCAGCGCGGGCTCGGCCTTTCTGCCCGTCACGGACAGTGGTGCGTGGCTGTGGAGCACGGCGAAGGGGTGGGCCACCCACATCAACGGACCGTCCGGACGGCCCGACTTCAACGTCCCCGTGCCAGACACCCGAGGACACCAGGTCGAGCTCAGCCAGGACGGTGTCTCCGTGCTGGTCTCCGACCGAGACACCGGTGCGGTCAGCAGAATCGACCCAGCCGGGATGGGGTTGGAGTTCCATACGTATGGTCGCGGTTCGTACCGGGTCGTCGCGCACGGCGCCACCGCCTACCTCGTCGAGGACGCCACCGGCACCGTCATGCGGATCAACCCGAAAACCCTCTACGTCATCGGAACACCACTCGACGTGAAAGCACCGGTCACCGGCGCCGGAATCACCGACGACGACACCCTGTGGCTGTCCGTCGCCCGCAACGGCGAAATGATCGCGATCCGCGACGGCAGAATCACCGCCCGGATCCGGGTCGGTAAGCCGGGCGGCGCGCTGACGATGACCATCGCCGGCGGCCAACCGGTAGCAGTCGACGGCACAGCGCCCGCGCTGATCCCCGTGACAGCCAAAGGCCCGGCCACGCCGATCACGCTGCCAGCCCCCGCCGGCCAGGGCCGCCGGCTACTGGTCGCACCATCACTGGAAGGCCGGGTGGTGCCCGTGCTCGTCGACGGCACCGACGTCATGTTCCTCGTCGACCTCGCGGCCGGGTCCGGCCCGCGGGCCGTGCGCACCGTGCAGGTGGCCGGGCGGTCGGCGGCCAGCCGGCTGGGCGCCCCGGTGATCGCGGGCGGCCGAGTGTACGTACCCGACAACGGCACCGGACAGGTCCTGGTCTACGACCGCGACCGCCAGCGATTCGAGGAACCGATCCGGATCGCGGGCGGCGCCGGGGTCCTGACCCTGTTCGTTCGTAGCGGCTCGGTATGGATCAATAATGCGGACGGCTCCCAGGCTGTCGCGGTGGGGCCGGACGGCCGGCGGCGCTCGGTGGACAAGTACACCCCGGGTGTCCCGGAGCCGGCCCACAGCGCCGATGCCCATCTCCCCCAGCCGCCGCAGACCACCACGAACGCGCCGCACGCCGTTGTGCCCCGCGTACCGCCGTCGCGCCCACCGGCGACGCAGGTGCCGGCGGCGCGGCCACCCACCGAGCCCCGGCCCTCGACACCACCGGCGCGGGTCCCACCC
>NZ_JAMPTM010000114.1 GCF_025403375.1 Frankia gtarii | reverse complement strand
CCCCAGCGGCCACGACCGGCCCGCCCGTGCCGTCGCCGGCGGCCTCCCGCCGATCCCGGCGCGGCTGGGCCCGCCCCGGCGCCGGCCGCGAAGGCGGCGGACCCAAGGCCGGATTACGTGCGCCGGCAGGAAGAAGGTCCCGCGGAGTCAGGCCCGGCTCGTCCCGTATTCAGAATGCCCGCCCGGGCGGCGAAAAAGCCCGCCCGGGCGACGAACCGAAACGACCTTCGGGTACCAGCCGGGACAAGAAAGCGGAAACGATGAGCAAGAAGACCTTCACCGCCCAGGACATCGAGGACTACATCGCCGAGTACCGGGCCACCGGCGGCAAGCCGACCGGAAGGTTCGAGGGGCCCACCCGGCTGCTGTTGCACAGCGGCCACGATGCCGACGGCAGGCCGCACATCGTGCCGTTGAGCTACTTCGCCGACGCCGACGCCGACCGTTGCGTCGTGCTGGCCATCAACGACGGCCTCGATGAGGATCCGCGGTGGCTGCGGCACCTGCGCGCGCATCCGGAGGTCATCGCCGAGATCGGCAGCGACACCGTCCGGTTGACGGCCACCGAGATTCACGGCGCGGAGCGCGACGCGATCTACGCGCGCCACGCCGAGACCTACCCGGTCCTGCTGACGTTCCAGTCGGCGACGACCCGGGTCATCCCGGTCGTCGCACTCGCTCCGACCGGCAGCGCCTGACCCGTTCCACCGCCTCACCCGCCGGGCCGAGCGTGCGGCCGCGTTCCCACCGCACGCTCGGCACCACCGGTGTCGCCGCCTCGCTCCGCCTCCGGCCGGGAGCGGGGCGGCGCAGGTCAGTCGCCGAGAGCGGCGGCGCTTGCCGTGTCGGGCATCTCCAGGTGGCAGGTGAGTCCGCCGTCGATCGGCAGCAGGACGCCGGTGATGAACGAGCCCTCGTCGGAGGCGAGGAACACCGCCCCGCTGGCGATGTCACTGGAAAGACCGAGCCGAGGCAGCATGATCGTCTTGCGGACGGGCGCCATCAGCTTCTCGTTCGCGACCATCTTCGTCATCTCTACGCCGCCGGTGTTCGTGAAGCCGACGATGATGGCGTTCGAGCGGATTCCGTACTGGCCGTAGTCGACCGCGAGCTGCCGGGTGAGCGAGTTGATCGCACCCTTGGAGGCCTGGTAGCTCGGCCGTCCGGTGATCGACAGGACGCTGGAGGCCGCGGAGATGTTGATGATCGCGCCGCCGCCGGCCGCAATGAGGTGCGGAATGGCGTACTTCGCCGCCCAGAACGTGCCGTACAGGCCGATGCGGACGATCTCGTCGAAGACCTCGGTGCTGACGTCCGCGACCTTGGTGTCGGGCCTTCCCGGCCCGGTGAGGTGCGTCGCCGCCGCATTGTTGACGACGGTCGTCAGCGAACCGTAGGTGGACACCGCCAGGTCGACCGCCGCGCGGACGTCGTCCTCCGACGCCGCGCTGCCGGCGGCGAACGTGACGTTCTCCCCGCGGGTCTTCGCCTCCTGTTCGATCTCCTTGCCGGCGTCCACGGAGCGGCCGGTGAAGACCACGGACGCGCCCTCCCGGGCGAACCGCTCGACGAACTCCCGGCCGATGCCCCGCGTGCCGCCCGTGATGAGGACGACCTTGCCGGACAGGCGCTGCGCGCTCACGCCTGCAGCGCCGCGGAGGCCACACCGACCGGCGCGGGCAGGTCGAGCACCGTGACCCAGCCGGTCTTCCGCGTGGCGGCGACGCCGGGCAGGCAGGCGACCGCGCGCGCCGCGTTGAGGGCGGCGACGTGGTCCGGGCCGTCGTGCGAACCGGGCAGGCCGAACTGCAGCTCGATCGACGGGCTTCCCTCGACGACGACGCGCCAGTTGGGCTCGTTGATGTCGCTGCGCCAGTCGTCGCCCAGGCCGAGCACCGCGCTCTGCTCGTTGACGAGCTCGTAGAACGGCTTGCCGTTCGAGTAGGCGGTCAACGTCCACCGGGCCCCGGCGACGTGACCCTTCGGAATGTGAAGGCCACTGGGCTGCAGCGTGAGGTCCTCCGGCGCCGCGCCGAACTCCTTCTTCGTCAGCTTGGTGCCGTCATAGGGGATGCCGAGGGCCTGCGCGACGATCTGCGCGGACTGGCCGATGCACCACTGCCAGGACGCGTCCGCGAAGGAGAGCTCGCCGTCGAGGTCCACGCTCTCGGGGATCTCCTGGCCGAAGCCGAGGAACTCGCCAAGCTGGAAGGCCGACGGGTAGTTCGGGACGTGGTCCTTCTGCCAGGCGCGCACGAACGTGACGTCGGCGCTGTAGCCGGCGGCGAACAGCGGCAGGACGTCGCTGATCAGGCCGGGGATGTTGCCGCCGGCGATCAGGGCGGAACCGCCCTCCTCACCGGCGGCCTGAATCAGGTCGTACGACGGCTCACTTGGCAGGAACCAGCCGCCGTGGCTGGAGTAGACGCTGGTGCCCGCGCGCATGAACCGCGCGATCAGTTCCGGCTGCCAGTCGATGCCGTGCCACGCGAGGACGTCCGCCTTGAGTCCGATCAGCGCGTCGACGTCACGGGTGGCGATCACACCCGTGGGGGGAATCCCGACGATGTCACCGGCGTCCTTACCGTCCTTGTCCTCGCTGTGCACGAGCACCCCGACGAGCTCGAAGGCCGGGTTGCCCTGCACGAGCCGTACCACCGTGCTCCCGACCCCGCCCGTGTACCCAACAACCACCCGTAACGCCATGCGTCGCCTCCGCTGTCACCTCTGCGCCGTCCAACCGGACGTGCCGAGGGTCACACACGTGGCGGCCCTGGTCAATCTGTTGGTCAGCAAACTGAACAACCGTACAGCCGACGCGCCACCGCCACCGGCATTTCGCATTTGGCATGGAATCTCCTCGACATTCGTGTTGTTCACTTCCGGCGACGATGGACGGCAGGGTCGCCGATCGGGCCTGGTGTGCCCGCCGGTCGAGGGGTCTCATGGCCCCGCCACGGCCCGCGACGAGGAGGGTGAGGGTCGGACGCATGCGCGTGGACATCTGGAGTGACGTGGTCTGCCCGTGGTGCTACATCGGCAAGGCTCGGTTCGAGCAGGCCCTGGCCGGGTTCACGCACCGCGACGAGGTGAGCGTGGTGTTCCACTCCTACGAGCTGGACCCGAGCCTGCCCCGCGGCGAGTCCGGCCCCCTGCGCGAGGCGCTGGCGGCCAAGTTCGGACGCCCGGTCGAGGAGATCGCGGCGATGGAGAACCGCGTCGCCGACGCCGCCCGCGGCGAGGGGCTGGAATACACCGCGGACCGGCGCAGTGGGAACACCTTCGACCTGCACCGGCTTCTACACCTGGCCACCGACGCCGGCCGGCAGGCCGAGGCGGTCAGCGCCCTGAACGCCGCGCACTTCGGCGCGGGCCGGCCGGTGTTCGACCAGGAGACCGCCGTCGAGGTGTTCACCGCCGCCGGTCTCGACGCCGCCGAAGTCAGCCGGGTGTGGGCCGGTGACGACTACGCCGACGCGGTGCGCGCCGACGAACGCACCGCCCGCGATTTCGGCATCACCGGGGTGCCGTTCTTTGTGCTCGACGACGCCCTCGGGGTCTCCGGCGCGCAACCCGCCGAGCTGTTCACCCAGGCTCTCGACCAGGCGTGGGCACACCACCGGCCCGCCTGACCGGGGCCGGGCGGGATCCCGCAGGTTTCCCGGATGGCCGATCCGGTGCGACAGTCGTGAGAAGCGCCGGGACGACACCGCCGTGGATGGAGCGTCAGGCCACGCCCCACCCGCGGCGGCCGTGCTGGGACCTGGAGCCGATGCGGGAATGAGGACATCCATCATGGTGGAGGCGACGGGCCTGCAGCGCGGGCCGGCACGTCCGCTGCTGGTGTACGACGGGGACTGCGCGTTCTGCACCCGCTCGGTGGAGGTGATCCGCGCGCGGATCAGACCCGACGTCGACTTCCAACCGGGGCAGGGTCTCGACCTGGCTGCGTTCGGGTTGACGAGGCAGCAGGTCGACCGGGCCGTGCAATGGGTCGGCACCGACGGCAGCCGGGCAGCCGGGGCGCAGGCGTTTGCCCGCATGCTGTCCCGCGCCGGTCGGCCGTGGCGGCTCACGGGCAGGGTCATGGCAGTGCCGCCGGTCAGCTGGCTCGCGGCCGCCGTCTACCGGCTGATCGCCAACAATCGGCAGCGGATGCCCGGCGCGACGGCCGCCTGCGCGGTGCCGCTGCCCGAACGGCGCTGAGCCCGCGGTCGTGGCGTGCGGCGTCGGACCGGCCGGTCGGGACCGCTGTCCAGGCGCACCTACGTCGGCCCGTCGGGCTGCGCCCCCACGGCCTGCGCGGGGCTCTCCGTCGGGCCCGCGGGTGCGCCCGAGCGGGTCGGGACCAGCCGTTGACGGGCGATGCCGTGCGCCACGAGCACCTCGGAGATCTGTCTGCCGACCCGTTTCACCAGGTTCGGGGAAATGCCCGGGTCCTGCGGGACGAACCCGATTCCCACCCCCCGGACGCCGCCCAGCTTCCGGTCGGACAGCCCGACGAGATTCTGGTCCGCGAACATGATCTGGCCCGGTCGGACGCTGAAGGTGGCATTCCGGCAGAGCCGGAAGGTGAAGCTGGTGGCGTCGGGACTGACCGTCCACGATTCGGCCAACCACGGCCTGATCGCGCCGGTTCGACGATGTGTAAAGCGAAAAAAGACCGCGTCATACCCTGGCCGCCACGGGCTTGCGACTTCTGAAGACGAGAACCGCGACCACGAGTGCGACCGCGACGAAAGCCACCAGCACGAAGAAGGACGTCGCGATCCCGTGAGCCAGATCATGGTGGACCTGGGCCTGCGGACTGAGACCGGCGTCTGGATGATGCGCGGAACTGCGCAGCGATGAGCCGTACACCGTGGTGAGAACGGCGATTCCCAGGGCGAGTCCGACCTGCTGCAGGCACTGCAGCAGCCCGGAGGCCGACCCGGTGTCCCGCAGCGGCAGCCCGGCGAGGATGACCATGTTCAGGGGCATGAAGGCCAGCCCGATCCCCAGGCCGAGCAGAATCAGCGGGCCGACCACTGCGCCCGGGTAGCTGCTCTCGCCGTCGAGCTGGGTCAGCCAGACAGCGGACACCAGCGCGGACGCGGTACCGACCGTGGTGATGGTCTTCGGGCCGAATCGCGCGAGCAGTTTCGGCGCCGTGCGCGCGCCGCCGAACTGGACCAGGGCCATGGGCAGGAACGCCAGGCCGGCGCGCAGCGGGCTGAGGTCCAGCACCTTCTGCAGGAAGATCGACAGGAAGAAGAAGAAACTTCCCATCGCCGCGGACATGAGCAGCATGTTGGTGTAGGCACCGGCCCGCATCCGTTCCCCGAACAACCGCAGCGGCATGATCGGCTGCTCGGCTCTGGACTCGACGAGCAGGAATCCCAGGAGCAGGACGACGCCGGCGGCGAGGGTGACGCCGGTCAGAGTGTCCGACCAGCCGTCCGACGCCGCCCGGATGAAGCCGTACACGAGTGACGTCGTCCCCGTCGTCGACATGATCGCGCCGGCGACGTCGAACCGGGCCGGCTGCCGCGGGGTCTCGATCAGGTACGGCCGGGCCAGTGCGATGACCGCGACGCCGATCGGAACGTTGATGACGAACACCCACCGCCAGGAAGCCGTCGTCAGCAGTCCGCCGAGGATGAGCCCGAGCGTCAGCCCCAGGCCGGCGATCATGGAGAAGACGCCCAGGGCGCGTTGCCGCTCGGGACCCTCCTTGAAGTTGGTGGCGAGCAGGGCGAGCGACGCCGGCGCGGCGAACGCCGCCCCCACCCCCTGCGCGGCGCGGGCGGCGACCAGTGCGCCCGCGCCGGGAGCCAGACCGGCGGCCAGCGAGGCGAGGGTGAACAGCGCCAACCCACCGATGAACAGCCGCAGCCGACCGAAGGCGTCGCCTGCTCGTCCGCCCAGCAGCAGCAGCCCACCGAAGGCCAGCGAGTACGCGGTCTGCACCCAGGCCAGGCTCGAGGCGGAGAAGTGCAGGCTGGTCTGAATCCTCGCCAGCGCGATGTTCACGATCGTCGCATCGATGATCACCATCATCTGACAGGCGACGATGACCCCGAGCGCGATCTTCAGACGGCGCTTGCGCTGCTCCTGCGCCACCGCCTCGGCAGCAGGGTCCGCGATCCGTGTGGGTGGTGCGTTCAGTTCCTGAGCACTCATCCTCATCCTTCGAGCAGGACACGCCTCGGCGGGGAGGACCCGGCGGGCGATCTCAAGATCCAGCTTGCCCGGCGCGACCGCCAGGCTTGTGGAATGGGAATCCGTTTCCGTTTCAGCCGGCCCAACGATACGGAAGATCATTCCGCTTGGCAAGCACTCGGTCGCTCGGAGCGTGGATGCCTGGCGGGGCTGCGGCTGGAGGTCGCCCCGGATGAGCTTCGCCTCTCCGGCGGCCAGGCGGCCTGGACCCGCTCCAGCCTTCCCCTGATGATCTGCGGCTGGGTCGGCAGATTCAGGATCGGGCAGGTCCGTTCCACTTCCCGGCGCAGCAGGGCGATGTTTTCATCGGCCGCCGGGGACGACAGCCGGACCGTGTAGTCAAGATTCTGCGGGTACACGGGGACGTCAGGATGGTCGGGGTGACCGGCACGGGAGCCGAAGACCGCCGAGACGTCGATACAGACTACCGGCGGCGCAAACCGTCCAGCAGGTAATCGAGTAGAACGTGGGCCTCGCTCGACGACACCGTCTCCGCGGTCACCGCGATCGCATTGATCAGCTTCAGAAGGGTGGACATGCTCAGGTCTGCTCGAATCGAACCGTCGCGCTGGGCTCGAGAAAGCAGAACAGCACCGGCCGCCCGCATGTTCTGACAGGCAAGGGAGAGCGACGAGACGCCGTCGTGCAGAACCGGCATGACCTCCATGGCCAGGCCGCGATATTCGGCGAGGTGGGAGACGAACTGCTGCAGCCAGTCCGTCAATGCCTCATCGGGCGACCGGGCCTCGGTCAGGCTGACCGCGGAGACCCGCAATGCCTCAAAATGATCCAGCAGCACGGCCGCGAGGAGCGCCTCGCGGGTCGGGAAGTGCCGGTAGACCGTTCCGGTACCCAGCCCGGCGCGCTTGGCGACCTCGTACAGCGAGGCGTCCGCCCCCTGCTCGGCGAACACCGCACGTGCAGCGGTGAGTAGACGCTCGCGATTACGAAGAACATCCGTCCGGACCGGTCGGTCGGCTGACGCAGCCAGTGGCCGAGCCATCATGGCTGCCTCCCAAGCGCTGCCAAACGGAAAGATATTCCGTATATTACCACGAGTTCAGGACCCCCAGTGCTGCGGCGTCGGCCGAGCCGATCGGGTGTTCCCCTCCGTGACGCGGGTGCCACCGTTGCGGTGCCGACCCGGGCCGGCATGCGCTCGGAGCAGGATCTGCACCGCACCCGGCGGCTGGCCGGCGAGCTGGCCCGGCAGTACGCCCGGCGAGCCGAGGCTCCCGTCCGGCCGCGCCGCCACGGCGTCGATCCGGATCTCGCCGGCGCGCTCGGCTCGACCCCGGCCGGGCGGAGGTCCCGGACACGGCCATTGCGAAACGGAAGATGAGTCCGTATCGTTGCACCCGGTCGACACGGGTGCGAGATCCCGCGTGTCGGCACTCCTGTACAGCCACCCGGAGGGCATGATCATGGATCTGCGTGAGGCGCTCTACACGACCCGCACAATGCGCCGGGTGAAGCCCGATCCCATCCCCCTAGCGGTCCAGGAACGCATCATGGATGCCGCGATTCGGGCCCCCAACGGGGGGAACCTGCAGAAGTGGCGGTTCATTCTCGTCGATTCCCTCGAGGTCAAGGCCGCCATCGGCCCGCTCTACCGCGATGCGGTGGCACGCGGCCTGGCCGGCTACTACGGCGACGCCGCGGCCATCGCGAACGGAATTCCCGACTCGAAGGAGGGCGTACTCGCCCAGCGCATGGTGCGCTCCGCCAACTGGCTCGCGGACAACTTCGAACAAGTGCCGCTGTTCATGTTCGCGCTCATCCCGGCGACCAAGTCCGTTGGTTCGGTCTACCCGGCGGTCTGGAGCGCGATGTTGGCCGCTCGAGCCGAGGGCGTCGGCTCGTCGCTCACCACGATGCTCAGCGTCGGCCACGGTCTGGAGACGCTTGCCGCGCTCGGAGTACCCTTCGAGGAGAACTGGATTAATGCGTGTTGCGTCTCCTTTGGATACCCGACCGGGCGCTGGGCGGTCGCATCGCGAGAACCCGCGCAGTCGGTAACCTACCGCAACCGCTGGCTCGAGCCGGCCGGATTCCTCGGCGACAGTCCACTGTGGCCTGACCCCACGCCGGCCCCGGCTACCGAGCCGGATCATGCCGATGCGTTGTAAGCGGAGCCGAGCGATCCCACTTTCCGCATGATCCAGACCGGAATCGTCTTCTCGCCTGTCTTCGCGTTGCGGAGAGAGCGCCTTGCCGGAACCGCCGCCCCGACGGCGGCGACCGCCGGGGCGTAGGACCCCACCGGGGGCAGGTCAGGAGTAGAGCGGAAATCCGCCGGTGACCTTGATCGTCTCGCCGGTGACGAAGCCGCCCTCGGCGGAGCAGAGGTAGGTCATCGCCGCGACGACGTCGGCGACGCGACCCTGGCGGTGGATGAGCTGGCGCTGGTCGATGATGTCCCGGATGAGCTCCACGGGCAGGTCGGCCATCGCGCTCTCGGTATCCATGAGCCCGGGTGAGATCGCGTTCACCCGGATGCCGTCGGGCGCGAACTCGGTCGCGAACGCGACCGTCAGGCCACGAACGGCCAGCTTCGACACCGCATACGGCGACGTTCCGATATGCGACGCCATCGACGAGATGTTGACGATCGATCCGCCGCCTCTGGCCGCCATCGACGGCCGGCAGGCGAGCGAACAGTTCACGACACCCATGACGTTCACGTCGAACAGCTCACGCACGTCGTCGCGGGCCAGCGTCTGGAACGGCAGGTTGTACCGGGTGAGATGCCGGCCGGCATTGTTGATCAGGATGTCGATCCCGCCGAAACGTTCGACGGCCTGAGCGACCGCCGCATCGACGGTGTCCTCGGCGGCGACGTCGCACCGCACGGGTAACACCGCGTGCCCGGCCGCGGCGAGTGCGGCGGCGGAGCGCTCCGCGGCGGCGGCGTCGATGTCGGCGAGCACGACCGAGGCCCCGCGTTCGGCGAGTTCCTGGGCGAACGCGAGGCCGAAGCCGGCCGCGCCGCCGGTGATGAAGGCGACGCGGCCGTCGAAACGGCGGGCCGGCTCGTGGGTGCCTGAGGGTGCGGTCATCGCGTGGACCTCCGTCGCAGGGACACTGTCTGACGAATCGTCAAGGTATGCCGTGTCCCCGCCCCGATCCACCGACGAAGGCCGCCCCGGCGCCACGACCTGGGGCTTCCCGGCGCCGGCTACGGCTTTCGGGCGACTCCTCCGTACGTGCCGACCTGGGCGTCGGACAGTCCGTCCGTCGTGCCGTCGGGCTGCCAACGCAGAACGTTGAGCAGGCCGGGGTCGACGAGGTCGAAGCCTTCGAAGAACCGGAGCACCTCGTCACGGGACCGCAGGCGCGTCGGAATGCCCTGCTGCCGGTAGATCTCCGCCGCCGATTCCGCCTCCTCCGGGGCGAAGTCCGCGGTGCCGTGCGTGAGCGACAGGAAGCTGCCCGACGGCAGAGCATCCATCAGCGTACGGACCAGGCCATGCGGATCACCCTCGTCCGGAATGAAGTGGAGCATTCCGATCAGGGACAGGACAACCGGCTGGTCCAGGTCGAAGGTGTCACGTACCTCGGCGGAGGTCAGGATGCGCGCGGGGTCGTGGAAGTCGGCGTCCACATACGCGGTACGACCTTCCGGACTGCTTGTCAGTAGCGCCCGGGCATGCACGAGCACGATCGGGTCGTTGTCGACGTAGACCACCCGTGAATCCGGCGCGAGCCCCTGGGCGACCTCGTGCAGGTTCGGGCTGGTGGGAATGCCGGTACCGATGTCGAGGAACTGCCGAACGCCCGCCTCGCGGGCGAGGTAGCGGGTCGCCCTCAGCATGAAGGCCCGGTTCTGCTGGGTGGTGTTCTGGACGTCGGGGAAGACACCGATGATCTGCTCGGCGGCGGCCCGGTCGGCCGGAAAGTTGTCCTTCCCGCCGAGAAAGTAGTCATAGACCCTCGCCGAATGCGGGATGTCCATCTTCAGATCGGCCGAGATGAATCTCTGTACTGTGGGAACACTCCGTGACGTGCTCGACACCTCGTCCTCAGCCGTTGCCACCGCGACCGCCCTCTCCCCGCCTGACGCCCGTCAGACGCTCCGTGCACATCACCTTAGCGGTCAAATCGCCCACAAGCAGTCATGGGTTCGGCCCGCGGACGGCCCTCGCTCCCGCCGCGGGCGGGGCCTGCCGGGGCTCTCCCAGGGCCCAGTGGTTCGGTCGCGGGCGCACCGAACCGGAGCCGGCCAGCAGCATGCGCACTGACCTGGGTCTTCACGCCGTCGATCGGCAGGATCCGGCGGGCGGCGGGAGGTGATGGCCCGGCTTCGACGGCCCGCTCCCCCCGCTCGGCAGACGTGATCCCCATGGCGGTGAGACCTACGGCTCACGTGCGATGACATCCCGTTCCTTGGCCTCGACCTCCGTGGTGTCGACGAGGATGCCGCACACCCGTTCGTCGATGACGGCGGAGCCGGGGATGCCCCCACCCGGCTCGCCGGCGGAGCATCCACAACCACACCGTTCTGAACACGAAGCGCAACAGACGGCTACCGGAAAAGGTTCAATGGCCGGCGCATTCGGAAGGGCGCGCGCAGTACCGCAGCGGGTCGACGCTCTCGAACCTTGACCTGGTGGTACCGAATACGAGTGCGTAGACCGCCTGGTACGCGGAGACCGGCCCGGTGACCTGAAGAGGTCCCGACTTCGGCCGCACAAATCGCTTCTCGCTTTTTCCGTCGATGACCAGATCGAGTTCGAGGTCCCAGGTATAGGAAGCCCGTCTGGCGAAGGCCTCGACCGTGAACACGGCCTTCTCGCCCCTGTCGAGGACCACGGAGTTCGCCTCGAAGTAGGGGTCGCCCAGGCCTCCCCTGGAGGTTCGGGCGATCGGATTGAGATCATCGAGGTTGAACCCCACCCGGATGTTCTCCTGAGCGCCCTGCGGGTGGATGGAGACCAGAGTTCCGTCGATGCTCGGTCCCCGCCGCAGGATGTGCGCCCTCATACCGACGATGACGACGCCGTCGGAGTTGTCGGCTCTGACCACGAGTTTCGCCGCCTGATCGCCATGATCGAAAATCTCCGGCGAATCCTCGATCCCTTCCAGGAGGTTCCCATCATGATCGATGACGGGCGTTGCCCGGCCAGCCCGCGGGAGGACGAAACTGTAGTCGTCACCACTCGTCGGCAGCCGTTCCATGTTGACCACGACGGGCGGACCGGTATGGTCACCGACGTAGTTCACCACCCCGGGCGTGAGCACACCGATCACCGCCGCGACGAACGCCGCCAATACGAATCGCGGGCCGGTCAACAGGCCGGCGACAGAAAAACGCTTCCCGCCGGCTCCCGTATCCGCCTCGCCCGTATCCGCCTCGCCCGCTTCGCCGGCCCGGCGACCGTCCTCATCGACCTCGCCGTCCCGCTGGCCCTCATCGGCCGACCCCGGTGGTGGGGGCGCATCGTCCGCCGGCGGAGCGCCACCGGACGGCTCGGGCAAGGGCGGTTCCGGAGCGTCCCGCGACGATCCGTCGGCGGGAGATCCTTCGGGCGAGGGCATACCAGTCCATTCGGCGATCTGGATCGGATCTTCTACCGCGGCGACCAGCCCCACATTCTGGCATATGCGGGATGCGAACCTCCCCGACCCCGCGGAACCACCCATCTCAGACTTCGATTCCCAGGCTTCGAGCAAACAGAAGAGACCCCTCCGACGCAGGCCCACGACGTATATCTGGCCCTCCTCGACTACGATCATCACGGCGGCCTCGGGCGCACGGCTCGGGCCCCCGTGCGGGCCGAGGGGGTCTTCCATGACCAGGCGATCGAGCGCTAGTCGTGGCCTGAACCAGCTTCTCGACGACATCGAGCTCGACCAGACCACCGAAGCCGCCTTCAGGTTCGCTTCGGCACGGATTCCAGACGGTTCCCAGCTCGATTCCAGGAATCTCCTGGCCGCATTGACTCAGGTCGACACGCTCGGGAACTGGGAACGGCTGCGGCTCCACTTCCACGTTCCCGAGGAGTCGACGGCATCCGCCGCGGGCGGGGATGACGCCGCGGCATCCCCGGGGATACCGTTGTCCACCGACTTGACGATCGCTTTCCGTTGTCTCCGCATCCTGATCAGCAAGTACGACCTGACCCCGGTGCCACCCGGCGCGCTTTTGTTGGCGCTCGTCCTCGATCCGGACGGCGACGCGGCGCGTCTCGTACTGGAGGGATCCGATTCCTCACACGAGGAACTCCTGATGCTCATACAGGCCGAGATGCTCGACGCCACGCTGGAGGACCTCGACCCGGCGAAGATTTTGACCGCGGTCGCCGTCAGTGACGCCCCGCGGCCGACCTGGCGCGGAACCTGTTTCCGCCTGGAGGGTGCCGTCATCGCGCTGACGGCGGCCTGGTCGCTGCTCGCCCTTGGTTTCGGAGCCGTCATGGGCGCGGCTTTCACCGCGGGGGTCCTGGTTCTCGGTCACCACCTCTCCCTCCTGATCCGGGTGGAGGAGTCCAAAAATCCCCCCCTGTCGAGTTGGCGCCTCACCCACCTCGGCCAACCGATCACATTTTTGGCGATCTTGCTCACCCTGTCGATTCTGGTCGGATCATTCGTCATCCCGAGCCGGCACACACTTCTCCCGATCATCCTGGCTGTCGCGTCGGCGGGTTACCTTCCCTTCGTCATACTGATCGGCGGTCTCGACTGGAGTTCCTTCATCCGGGCTGCCGGCTCGGCACCGCTGACCCGGCAGAAACGGCGATCGGTGATGCGTGTGACCGCAGCGCTGGCGGCTCTGGGCGCGCTGTTGGTCTCATGGGAGCTTCGGGCCTTTTTTCTCGCGAACCACAGATTCGATCACGTCGAGGCGGTCGGCAGGCAGCGCCTCGCCCGCGCTGTGGCCCGCCGGATCGACACCGCCCTGACGGACGCTCCGCTCGGTGCGATTCTCCCGCGATGGTACTGGCCGTTCCCGATGGCGATCCTCGGCGGTGCCGCGGGGATACTGGCCGCAATCGCGTGGGCAACGGCCGCCGATGCGGTCGCGAGACATCCTCCGAGCTCGCTCGTGGACAATATTCACACGTCGCTGTCTCGCGAGCGGCGAAAGCTGATCGGCCAGGCCGCGGTGCTTCTTCTGATAGTCGCGGTCGCGGCGTCGGCCACCCGCGTCCTGGGCGGTGAGCCGACAGAGAAAAAGGTGGAGCCGAAACTTACGACCATCGATCCCGCGCCTGCTATCGATGCCGTCACCGGCCGTCCCGGTGATCCTTACACCACGGCCATAACCTCGTCTGACCTCAGATTGGGCCTGGAGAGCACGTGGTGCAGGCCCGACGGATCCCCGCTGACGGAGATATCAGAGCGCAGGCCCCCCGTGACCGCCCTCCTGAACGTGACCGGCACGGGACGACTACGTCTCTATCTGGCACGTCTTCCCGACGGGCTCACCAGGCAGGTGGCGACGGACCTCGCCGCCGCGGGGCAATCCTGCGAAGTCCCCCTGACCCCCATGGAATCAACGGACATGGGATTCGCCAACATCGCGGGTACCGCCAACCGTACCGACGTCGAGTACATGGGGACGGCGTCCGTCAGCGTCATGTACCGGAAGGTTTTCTCGAAAGCCAGCGCCGCGGAGCCCCCCCGCCCAGCCGGATCCGCCGGGCATGAGCCGCTGGTCCTCTATGCCGCATCGAACGACTGGTTCCTGAAACTCGTCTCCCTGGACGGTCGGAGCGCGCCGTTCGAGCGTACTCTTCCCATTCTGTTCGGCCGTCTGACGGAGAAACTGAGGACGGCGTTCGCGATGCCGAAGATTATTGCCGACGCCGCCGACCGCGCACCGGGAGGCGCCGGCGCTCCCCCCTGCCCGGCGAACGATCCCTGCCCGGCGGAGGGTCCGGCATCGGCCAGCTTTCCACCACCGGATCCTGCTCCCGCCGGGTTCGTCGGAGACGACTGGTATTCGCACAGCGCCGACGCGACCGTCAACGCAGACGGAACAGGCCGCATGCGGTCCCGCACATATGTCACCTGCGGCGGCGACTACACCGACTTCGAGAACATCCCGAGTGTCCCCTGCGAACATCAGACCGGAGAACGTCCCGCAACGCTGTCCTTTCAGTTCGACCCGGGCGGACGAACAGTGACCATCACCCGGACGAACTGGGATTATTTCCGACGTGGCGAGAGGCTGGTGATCTCCGGATCAGAGCTGAGGGACGGACGCCCGACGGTCCTCGTCCTGAGCCGGCCGGGCTCTGGCATCCTGACGGCGCTCTGTCGCGCCGGTGCCCCGCTCGGCGCATGTGGCGCCTGATGAGGAGTCCACGATGATCAAAACCCCCGAACGAGACCTCTACGTCGTCACCGGCATCTCGGCCAGCGGCAAGTCGACGGTGGCGCGTCTGCTTGCCGACCGCCTCTCGCCGAGTGTCCTGGTCGAAGGTGACGTACTGCGGGTCATGGTCCGCAACGGGCGTGCGGAGATGACCGCGGAGCCCACCGCGCCCGCGCTGGCCCAGCTCCGCCTGCGGTACCGGCACGCCGCCATGATTGCCGACTCCTCTTTCCGGGAAGGTTTCCACACCGTGGTCGAGGACGTGATTCTCGGCGAGCTCCTTGGGGCATTCCTGTCGTATCTGCGAAGCCGCCCGCTTCGGCTCGTGGTCCTGACCCCCGACGTCGACGTGGTGCAACGACGGGAGTCGGGGCGCGACAAGGTCGCGTACGGCACCCGGTGGAGCCCCGCCCAGCTCGACGCTGTCCTGCGCGCCGAGACTCCGCGCATCGGCCTGTGGCTGGACAACGGTGAGCTGACGCCGGAGCAGACAGTCGATGAGATCCTGCGCCGGCGCGACGAGGCCCTGCTGCCGTCCCCGGACCCGGCGTCCCCGGACCCGGCGAGGTAGGAATCGCCGATGGCCTCACGGCTCGAGGACGACGACGACCTCCTGCTCCTTGGCGTCGGCGAGGACGTCACAGACCCGTTCGCCGATGACGTCGGAGCCGAGCATGCCCTTGCCCGGCTCACCGGGCTGGCCGAAGCCGTGGACCATGGCACGGATCATGACCTCGCGCACCAGCACCTCGCTGGCACGGGCCTCCCGCTCCAGGTGCCGGTACAGCATCCGCTGCGCCGCCTGGGCCATCGACACCACGCCCATCCCGCGGGCCGGGATGTCGGCCATGCCGCCGCCCATGCCCAGGTAGACCGCGCCGGCCGACAGGGCCGGCAGGAAGGTGGTCGCCGCACTCAGGTGCAGCTGCAGGTAGGGGCCGAGGTGGTTCTCGGCCTGCTCCCAGGTCGTCGAGAGAACCGGCGTCGGCGTCCACGGGATGTTCACGGCGATGGCGACGGCGTCGGCCGAGGCCAGGTCGAGGCGCGCCGCCAGCTCGGCCGCCTGCTCGGCGTCGGCGACGCTGCCCACGACGGTCCTGACGCCGGCGAACTCGTCGGGCAGCGCGTCGAAGCCGACGGTGTCGCGGTCGACGGCCGTCACCTCCCAGCCCCGCTGACGAGCTGCGGCGACGATGCCGCGCCCGACGTTTCCGGTCGCGCCGACGACGATGAGGGAGAAGGCCATTGGGTGAACCTAGCGAAGGATGCCGTCCGGCGACGGATGCCAGCAGATGTGGACAAGCGCGACAACCAGGTGGTAGAGACCGGGGCGGCACCCGGTGCGACGCAGAGGGGGACGTCTCCGTACGATGCCGCGATGCTTGTCAGGAAACTTCCGCTTGTGGTGGGGTTGCTGGTGATGATCGCCGGCTGCGCATCGACGGAGAGCGCGAGCCCACAACCGACGGCGGCTCTCGACCGACCGGCGGTCGCGCCGTCCGGATCGCCCGAAGCCGAGGGCCAGTCCCGGCCTCTTCCGCCGGCGGAACTGCAGGGCCGCTGGTGGACCTGGGCGACTTCCGCCGCCGGCCGGTCGAATCCGGTCGAGGATCTCGACGGCCATGCCTGCGGCGTCGGACAGCCGGCCGATGTCTGGTTTCTGGCCGGAACCTTCGGGGGGTACGCCAACCGCACCTGCTCAGTTCCGACCGGCCGGCCGGTTGCCTTCCCACTGGTCGATCAGTCCTGCACCCAGGCCCAGTGCTGGAACTTCATGGCGACCGCCACCGGCAAGGCGATCCTGGACGGCCGGGAGCTGACACCGCAACGCATGGAAGGCGTCCCGATCGTCGTCGACTCGGTGGAGGACAACCCGGTCACCTCCGCCGCGGGTCGCTCCACCAGCTACGGCTGCGGCCTGTGGGTACAGCTCCGGCCGCTGTCGCCGGGCACCCACGTCCTGCGGATCGAGGGGTCCTCCGGCGACTTCGCCCTGCGGGTCGACTACACCCTGTACGTGAGCGACACTCCAGCCGCGGGCGACGCCCCGGTCGCGGGCGGCACGTCGGCGCCGCGAGCCGCCTGATCCAGGCCTGACCACACCCATCGGAGCTGGATGGTCCGCATCCCGGTCAGATTTAGTCAGCCCGCGCCGCCGGATTCATCGGGCCGCTGTCACGCGCGCAAGGACGTCAGGGGTGGACCGACGGGGTTCGCGCGCAGGGCCCGGACCTCCGAGCGGCGCAGTTCCACCCGCCCGTCTCGCTCGCGGACCTCGTACACCGGCTGCGGACGGGTCGCCGGACCCCGGACGACCTGCCCGGAGGTCAGCTCGAACCGGCTGCCGTGCCAGGGACACTCCACGCAGTCGCCGTCGCGTTCGCCGTCGCTCAGGGGGGCGCCCCGGTGGGTGCAACGGTCGTTGATCGCGACGATCCGGCCGTCGGCCCTGGTCAACAGCACGGGCACGCCGTCGACCCCGACCTGCCGCAGCGCCGTGGTGACCTCGCCGGTCGCCAGCACGTCCGTCCAGTCGGCCGGGCCCCGCTGGAACGCGGTGGTGTCGACCCCCACCCCCAACGCGTAGGCGAGGTGGCCACCCAACCACCCGCCGACGCCGAGGGCGGTCGCCCCCGCGAGGCTCGTGGCCAGTCCGCTCGCGCCACGATGACGCTGCCACCAGGACACCGCGTAGCTCCCGATGCCGACGATGTTGGCGGCCGCGTGCACGAGCCCGATCCGGCGCTCGGCGCCGTCGGTGTCGAGCCAGTCCGACCATCCGGCCGCCGCGGCGGGGCCGGCCGACAGCAGCCCGAGCCCGATGAGCCGCCGCGCGGCCGGGCGCAGGCCGGCCCCACCGGTGACGTCGAGCAGGGTCGCGCTCAGCAGCGTCCCCGCCGGCACGATCACGGCCGCGGGGTGCAGCGGATGCCCGAGTGCCCGGCCGCTGAGCAGATCGCGCAGCCGCGGCGAGCGCAGCGCCGTCGACCAGAACGCGGCGGCGCGCCCAGCGACGGGATCAAGCGCCTGCTCCCGTTCGAGCCGATCGAGTACCCGCTCGGACACACGCATATCAACCTCTTCTCGGGACATCCCGAGATGGGACGTTGGTGCCGGCGCCGCCGTCGAAGCGGCTCCGGATCAGTACGGCGGCGACTGGCCCGTCCTCGCCACGACGGCGCCCCCTCCCGGCCTCGCCCAGGGCAAATCCAGGACCACGCCGCGGGGATTGAGGGCGACGTCGACGGTGGCCCGTCAGTCGCGCTTCTGCGCTTCCTGCACCCCCTTGTCCACCTGCTCGGAGTACTTCTCGTCGGTGCGCTTGTCGGCTTCCTCGCCCGCCTTGGCCACGGCCTGATCGACCTGCTTGTCGTGCTTGTCCTCAAGGTCACCGAGCTTGTCCGTGAAGCCGCTCACCGGTCGCTCCCTTCGTTGGGTACGTGGCCACGCTGCCCGAACCGTCACGGGCAAAACACGCCGCGGCCGACTTCGGCTGCCGAAACGGCGCCGGACGGCGCTGCAGCGAGGCGCCGCGGGACAGAGCCAGAATTGCTGGCGGAACGTACATGTTGGTGTACGACCGGTTACGGGAGGGCAGGGCGGAAGCAGGCGGCAATCGCGTGGACGGCTGGGGGTGAGGGGCGATGGCACGGGCGGAGTCGGCGTCCGGACCCGCCTCGGGCGGGATCGAGCCGGATACGACGGTCACGGAACTGCTGGGAATACTGCGCCGCCACCTGGGGATGGACCTCGCCTACCTGGCGCGGGCGGACGGCGACGATCTCATCGTCCAGGTGATCAGCGGAGCCGGTGGGCGGTTCGGGCTGGCACCCGGGGTCAGGATCCGCCCCGATCCCCGGCTCTACCAGAGCCTGCTGGCCGGAACGCTCCCCAAGGTGATCACGGACACCCGGCGCAATCAGCACATGATCGATGTGCCGGTCGTGGAGAAGCTGGGCATCGGGTGCTACGCGGCGACGGTGGTGACCGACCGCGACGGCGAGGTGTTCGGGGTACTCGGATGCATCAGCCGCGACCCGCGGCCGGACCTTCGGGAGCGGGACAGCCGTTTTCTGGGCCTGGTCGCCGCGTATCTCAGCGACGCCGTCGTCGACCTGCACCGGATCTGGGAGGCACACAGTCAGGTCTGGCGCAGCATCAGCCGGATGATCGATGCCGGCGGCCCCGCGATCGTCTACCAGCCCGTCGTCGACCTGGCGACGGGTCGGATCGCCGCGGTGGAGGCGCTGTCCCGGTTCCCCTGTGAGCCGCGCGAGCCGCAGCGGGGTCCGCGGGGCTGGTACTCCGACGCCACGACCGTCGGCCTCAGCGCCGAACTGGAACTGGCCGCGATCCGCCGGGCGCTACGAGCGATACCCCAGCTACCCGCCGCGGTCTGCCTCGGGGTCAACGCCTCGCCGGCCACCATCACCGCCGGGCTGCTCGACGTTCTCCACGACGAGCAGACGTGTCGACGCCTGATCGTGGAGATCACCGAGCACGAGTACTTCTGCGATGACACCGAGGTCCTGCGCGGCGTGCGGGAGCTACGCGCCCGCGGCGTGCAGATCGCCGCCGACGACATCGGTGCCGGCTATGCGGGTCTGGAGCAGCTCCTCGAGCTGCACCCGGACATCGTGAAGCTGGACTATCTGGTCACCCACGGCATGGACACCGACCCGGCCCGTCGGGCGACCGCCGCGGCACTGGTCATGATCAGTGAGGAGTTCGGCGGCTGCGTCATCGCGGAAGGCATTGAATCCCCCGCCGAACGTCAGACCGCCCTCGACGTGAGAATCCCCTACGGTCAGGGATATCTCCTCGGCGCCCCCGCCCCCAGCGTCTCCCTCGCCTGCGCCGCGGGGACGCCCACGGGTCCCCATCCGGCGCCGGACCACCGAGGAGAGCCGCCCGTCAGGCCAGGCGGGGGCTGGGGCCGCGCAGGCCCTCCAGTCGGGCGACGCGCCAGGACCAGGCGACGGTGATCGCCACCGCGGTCGCGGTCACGGTCATGCCGGTGACCCCGCGGATCGCGACGAACACGGCGGT
>NZ_JAMPTM010000113.1 GCF_025403375.1 Frankia gtarii | reverse complement strand
GTCCGGGGGAACGGGGGATGGCGAGTCGGGGGAAGTGGAGGAATGCGTGGACATCTCCTTCACCGCAAGGCTTCGATGTCGGCGAGTGTTCCCCGCACGAGCTTGGCGGCCTCGCCCGGCTCCGTGGGACCGAGTCCGAACGACGGGCACAGCCGAGCCAGGGCGCAGGCGCCGCACGCAGGCCGCCGGGAATGGCAGAAGCGGCGTCCATGGAAGATCATGCGATCGGAGGCGATGGTCCAGTCCCGGCGCTCGATGAGCGCGGCGAGGTCGCTCTCGACCCGGACCGGATCGGTCTGGATGGTCAGCCCGAAGCGGCGCGACAGCCGCCCTACATGGGTGTCCACGGTGATGCCCGGGGTGTCGAACGCGTGGCCCAGGACGACGTTCGCCGTCTTGCGGCCCACGCCGGGCAGGGTGGTCAGCTCGTCGAGTCCGCCGGGGACCTGGCCGCCGAATCGCTCGGTGAGCGCCGCGCCGATGCCGATCAGCGAGTTCGCCTTGGCGCGGAAGAACCCGGTCGGTCGCAGCAGGGCCTCGAGCTCGGCCCGGTCGGCGCCCGCGTAGTCCGCCGCCGACCGATACCTGGCGAAGACCGTCGGTGTGACCTCGTTGACTTTCTTGTCGGTGCACTGGGCGGACAGCACCGTTGCGACCAGCAGCTCAAGAGCGTTGCCGAAGTGCAACGCGATGCGGGCATCAGGGTGGATCTCGCCCAGCAGACGCACGATCCGCCGGGCCCGCCGGGTCTTCGCGAGCGGTGTCTCGGCCGCGGTGTCGAGGTCGGCGGGCATGTCCCGCAGCGTATCCGCCGGTCGATCCGGCTCGGTTGGCACCGGAGGGCATGCCGTGTGGTCGGCTCGGGCGCCGGCAACCGGATGCGCGACACACCTACCCCCGGTGCGCCCGCCGATCGCCCGTCGGCCACCATAGGGGAGTCATGTTTGTCATTGCCGCGATCTTCTTTCCTCTGCTGCTTCTCGGTCTACTGCTGGCGATGGAACGGGTGGAACGCCCGTTGAACGCCGCCGACACGGGCAAGGGCCTGGAGGGCTTCCTCGACAACGCCCAACCGGACGAGGTCGACACCTTCGTCCAGCAGGGGCTGCCCGCCGCGCTCGAGCGGTACCGCCGCCGGCTGCGCCGCCCGTCGCCCGGAAAGCATCGGGCGGCCTGATGCCCGGCTGATGTTCCGGCAGTTCGCCCGCCGGTCATCCGATGCCGGGTTGATGGTCGGTGTCGGCGTATACCACATGTCGCCCGCCGCGCGCCATTAACGGTCCGGGTATGGGTGCGTGGCGGGCGGCGCGGGTAACAGTTTTCCCACCGCTTTTCCTACCTGTTCCCGCCCGCGGGCGTTGTCGCAGGTAGCGGGTTCGGGCGGCGGGCAAAGCGGGGAAGCGACGCCAGGCGGCTCGCCTCGGACGACCCCGGCCGTTGGCCCTGGCGGGTCCTGGCCGTCCGGCCAGGTGGCAGCGTGGGCCTATCGGCCCGTCCGCGGCCGGGCCGATCGACCTGGTGTCCGGCTGGCCCGTCCGGGCGAGACGGCTCCTGCGGCCCGTGATGAGGCGCGGAGGTGGGGAGTAAAACACCCGGACGTGCCGTCCGGAAGTGCCTGATCAAGGGCGAATTCTCGCGAACGGCGCACGGTTGGTCGCTCCACGTTCACCTGCATGGCGCAATTTGATTGCTGGGGGTCCCTGCTCGTGCCCTCCACCGCTAGTCCTGGCATGCTCAGGACCGTGGAGGATCTGCTTGCCCGCGTACCGCTGTTCGTCGGGCTCTCCGAGCAGGACCGGTTGGCCCTCTCCGACCATCTTGATCGGCAGGACGTCACCCGCGGGGACGTGCTGTTCCGTGAAGGAGATGTCGGTGACCGGGTCTTCGTGGTTCTGTCCGGAAAGGTGAAGATAGGGCGTCAGTCTGCCGACGGCCGGGAGAACCTGCTGTCCGTAATGGGTCCTGGTGACCTGTTCGGGGAGCTTTCGTTGTTCGACCCCGGCCCACGCACGGCTACCGCGACCGCGGTCACGGACGCGTCGTTGCTGTCGCTGGAGCACACCGCGCTGCGGCCCTGGCTGCGTTCCCGCCCCGAGGCGGGGGCAATGCTGCTGCGCGTGCTTGCCCGTCGGCTTCGTCGCACCAATGACAACGTCGCGGACATGGTGTTCACGGACGTTCCCGGTCGGGTGGCGAAAGCCCTGCTCGACCTGGCGGAGCGGTTCGGTGAGCCGGCGCAGCCCGGCAACGAGGCGGCCGGTGTCCGGGTAGAGCACGGGCTTACCCAGGAGGAGCTGGCCCAACTGGTCGGCGCCTCCCGGGAGACGGTGAACAAGGCGCTCGCCGACTTCGCCACCCGAGGCTGGCTACGCCTGGACTCCCGCGCCGTCGTGCTGCTTGACCGCGAACGGTTGTCTCGCCGAGCCCGCTAGTCCCGGCGCTCGTCGCGCACCGTCCCGGCGCCGCCGGACGACCCGCCAGCTCCGTGCGCCCAGCCGTACGCCCCGCTGATGACCCACGCCCACGCCCAGCCGAACAGCCGTACTTCCGCGCCCCGCGTCACGCCCGCACCCGTTGCCGGCGGGCGGGTCGCCCCCGATGGACGACCCGCCCGCCGGCCCCTTACCTCTGCGCGCCGGGCGGTCTGACCGCACCGGCCCGACCTGGCGCCGACCGGGCGCAGGAAATACTGCGCCACGTCCGCCGCGGCACCCCGGTTCAGCCGCCGCTTGCGACCGCGGCCGGGATGGTCGCATCCGGTCCGTCGGCAGGGCTTCCATCGCCGGCCGGTCCGTCGCTGCCCACGGGGTTGCGGGTGCCGGCCGGGCCCCCGCTGGGCGGCAGGCTGGCCAGCAACCGCCGGGTCTGCGGCGCCTCGCTGACGGCCCCGGTCGCGGTGGCCGCGGCCAACGCCCGCAGGTAGGCGCTGCGGCCGCCCTCGAGATCGCCGTTGGCGACGAGGGCCGTGCCCAGCGCCCGGTATCCCAGCACCTGGGCGCGGACGTCCTCGGCGTCCACGGCGACCGCCCGCCGGGCGACCTCGAGCGCCTCGGCTGGCTGGCCCGCGTCCAGCAGGATGCCGGCGAGGTGCGCGTACGCCTGCCTGCGGGGGAACATCAGCGTCGCCGGCTCGCTCGCCGACAGCGCCTCCCGCAGCAGCTCCAGTGCCGCCCCGGTCCGGCCGCGGGCGCGGGCGATCTGGGCGACGAGCACCTTCGCTCCAAGCTGGGCGTGCGGGTGCAGCTCCAGGTGCTCGAGGTCAGTGAGGGCGATCTCGGCGGCCTGCGCGGCCTTGTCGACCTCGTCGGCGTCGAGCAGGGTCAGCCCGAGCAGCACCCGTGCCAGGGCGCCGACGACCACGTGGCCGCGTTCGGCGGCCTGATCGCAGGCCTGCTCCAGGTACCGCGCCCCGCGGGCCGGCTCTCCCGCGCCGCGGGCGGCGAGCCCCCGGGCGACCAGCACCAGCATCGATCCCCACGTGTACTCGGAGTTCTCGAACAGCTCCGTGGCCCGCTGCGCGTGGGACTCGGCGGCGATGATGTCCCCCAGCTCCGCGGCCGCGATCGCGTCCACGGTCAGACAGACGCCCATGCCCCACTGCTCGCCTACGGAACCCGCGATCTCGATGAGTTCGCGGGTCAGCTTGCGGGCCCGGGTGAGCTGGCCGGACAGCAGGAGCACCAGCGCCTCGGTGCCCCGGCACCAGCCGAGCCCGCCGGTGTCCTCCAGCCGCTCGAACACCGCCGACGCCTCACGCAGCGTCCGCTCGGCCCGGGGATAGTCCCCGCGGGTGGTGGCGCTCCAGGCCAGGTGCTGCAGCGCCCAGCCGACGCCGCGCGGGTCGTCGACCTGGCGGGCGATCCCGAGGGCCTCGCGATACCGGTCCTCGGCCGCGCCGATCCGGCCGGCGTTGTACTCCAGCATGCCGAGCCGGCGCAGCGCCGCGGCCGTGGCCCGCTCGTCGCCGGCCTGGCGGGCCGACTCCAGCGCGGTGAGCAGGCACTGGGCGGCCTCCTCCGTCCGGCCCTGCTTCTGGCGCAGCTCCCCGAGCACGGAGAAGGCGCCGGCGCGGCGGGCGGGCGCGCCGGCACGCAGCGCCGGGCGTAGGGTGCGCTCGGCCTCGTCGAGGTGACGCAGCCCCACCAGGGCCTCGGCGTGCAGCACCCGGACGACGTTGTCCTCCTGCGTATCGATCATGCCCCGGCCGAGCCGGCGGGCATTGGCGAGCAGATCGGCCGCGGTCCGGTGATCGTCGCGGGCGAGCGCCGCCCGGGCCAGCCGAACATGCGCATGGAACCCGGACATGCGGGACGACCAGGCCGGGTCGCTCGGCGGCAGGCCCATCGAGGCGGCCAGATCGTAGGCACGCAGGGCGTGACCGGCGACGAAGGTCGACACCGAGCGGGAGCTGCCGATCATCGCCGTGACGCCCCAGCGGGCAGCCGTGGCGTGTCGGCGGGCCCGCTCGACCTTCGGCAGGCCGGCGTACGCGACGTCCCGGGCCATCGGGTGGACGAAGCGCCAGCGGGTTTCGGCGGCCCGCGGCGGGCGGACGAGCTGGCGTTCGGTCAGCACCTCCAGCGCGCGGGTGACCTCGTCGGCCGGCCGCTCGTCGACCATCGGCAGCGCCTCCGCGGGGAACCGCCGGCCGAGCACCGCCGCGGCTCGCAGCACCGCCTTGGCGACCGGATCCAGATCGTCGATGCGGGCGGCGAGCACGGACTGCACGCCGGCGGGTAGGGGGGTCTCGGCCAACGAACCGTCGAGTACCAGCTCGGCTTGTTCGCCGTCGCCGGTGCCGTCGGAGGGGTGCAACAGGCGTCGGTCGATGAGGAGGTTGAGGAGCTCGACGAGGAAGAACGGGTTGCCGTGCACCCGGGCGAGCAGGTCGTCGCGAGTGCGCGGCTCCAGCGTCTTGTCCCGTAGGTGGCTTTGCAGCAGCAGGCCGGATGCCTGCGTGCTCAGCGGCTGCAGGTCGATGCGCCGGATCCGCGGCAGGGTGGCCAGGCGTGGGTCGGCGCGGTCGAGCAGGACGAGCAGCACCGGCCCGGACAGGCGGGAGGCAAGCCGGCTCATCGCATCGCTGAGCTGGCTCGTCGCCCACTCCAGATCGTCGATCAGCACCAGGATGGGTCCGGACCGCGCCAGCGCGCTGAGCAGCAGCGCGACGGCCTCCACCGTCGCCTCCGTGGCGCGCTGTTCGGCCTCCTCGATGTGGGAGGCGCGGGCCGCCGGGTCACCTGGGGTGGTGGCCGGGATGGTGGAGCGCCGGTCCAGGGGTACGCCGAGCAGGAGGAGTAAGCGGTCGGCGATGCCGCCGGGCAGCCGCGCCCCGGTGAGAGGGTGGGACAGGCCTGCCACGGTGCGCCGGACCCGGTCGGCCACCCGGTCGAGCGAGTCGCCGTCCGTGACGCCGCAGGCGTTGCGCACGACGTCGACGAGGGGGGCGAGCCCGCGACCGTCGCCATGGCGGACCGTGCGTCCCCACAGCGCCACCGTGCCGGGGGTCCGCTCCGCCCGGTTCGCCAGCTCGCTGGCCAGCCGGGTCTTGCCGATCCCGGCCTCGCCGACGATCAGCGCGACCTCCGGCGAGCGCCGGGTGACGACCTCGGCGAACAGGGTCTCCAGGACGGCCAGCTCCGCGTCGCGGCCGAGGAACGGCGCGTCGTCGGCGAGCCCCGGCCGGGCGACGTTGGACGGGCGCAGGCTGATCAGCTCGTACGCCGGGACCGGTTCCCGCTTGCCCTTGAGAACGAGATCGGCCAGCTCGCGCCAGCTCGCCACCGACCCGGTCGCCAGCACCGTCTCGCGGCCCGCATACACGGTGCCGATCGTGGCTGCGGCCGACAGGCGGGCCGCGGTGTTCACCGTGTCGCCGATCACCGTGTACGAGATGGCCGCCTGCACCCCGGCCAGGACCTCGCCGGTGTTGATCCCGATCCGCAGGCCGAGGCGGCCCTCCGCGCTGTCGCCGGCGGTGTCCTGCACCAGCCGGCGGACGGTCTCCTGCATCGCGGCGGCGGCCCGTACGGCGCGTTCCGGGTCGTCCTCGTGGGCGGTCGGCGCGCCGAACACCGCCATGATGCCGTCGCCGGTGAGGTTGTCGACGCGTCCGCCGACCTCGTCGATCTCATGTGCCAGCGCCGCGAGCACCCGGTCGGTCATCTCACCGACGCGCTCCGGGTCGCGATTGTCAGCCCAGCCGGTGAAGTCGGACAGGTCACCGAACAGCACGGTGACGACGCGCCGCTCCGGGACCTCGGACGCGGGGGCTTCGGCCGAATCGAACTCCAGGCCGCAGCTGTAGCAGAACCGCCCGCCAGGGACGGCTGCGGAGCCGCACCGGGGGCAGCGCAGCGGCCCTGTGTGCGGCGCGGTGATCACCATGGTCGCGGTCCGGGGCGTGGGGATCGCGCGGGCACCCTCATCTGCGGGCCTCCCGGGGTAGGGACGTCACCGGTGCCACGTCTCGCCCGACCGGGTGGCCACGGGCCGCCCCGGACCGGTCGCTCGGTTTCCGGCTGGTCGAAGTCGTCATCCTGCGCACGAGCGGTTCCCTCCGCGCCAGAGTTTAGTGGTCTGGGTCTCGTTCCCGGGATCGCCTCCCGTCGAGTGACCGACCGCAGCCGCGTTGGTGCCTTCCGGTGGTATCGGGGTCGCCCGGCCTCGCCGCTGGGCGCCGTCGAGGCCGGATCGGGTGCCGTCCGCCCCGGGCCGGCCACCCCGGTCTACCTGGTCGGCGCCGGTGGGAGGGGCTGACGGGACCTGGCCCGCGGCCGATGGTGCGGATCCGCACGAGTGGCCCCGCTCACGATCGCCGTGAGGATATATCGCAAAATGCGGTCAAAGAGACAAACCCGAAGCACCTGGCTCGTTCAGGGGATGTCGGGATGCTCCCGCAAGTAGTCCAGTTGGGCCCGGACGGAAAGCTCGGCCGCGAACCACAGCGCCCGGTCGGTATCCGTGTACACCCGACGGACCACGTCGGCGGGATCGGCCTCGGCGGCGTCGACCCCGGCGTCCGCAAGCGCACGGCGGACCTGGTCCAGGCGGGCCCGACGGTGGGCCAGATAGTGCTCCGCGGCACGGCCGGCGGCGGGCAGCTCCGGACCGTGCCCCGGCAGCACCGTGGTATCCCCCAGCTCCCGCAGCAGCCGCAGGCTGTCGAGATAGTCCCCGAGACGCCCGTCGGGGTGGGCGACGACGGTGGTGCCGCGGCCCAGGATCGTGTCCCCGGTGAGCACCGCCGGTCCGGACGGCGGGCCGGCGGTGCCGGCGGTGCCGGCGGCGTCCGCGTGGGGGCCCGGCGCCGAGCGCTCGTCCCCGCCGAGCAGGAACGACAGTGAGTCCGAAGTGTGGCCGGGGGTGGGCAGCACGCGCAGCTCGATCCCCGCGGTGGCGATCACGTCACCGGCGATGAGCCCCTCTGATCCGAGGCGGTGCGCCGGGTCCAGCGCGCGGACCGGGGCGCCGGTGAGCCGGTGCAACACGGCGGCGCCCGCGCTGTGATCGGCGTGTCCGTGGGTGAGCAGGATCAACTCGACGCGTCCGGCGGCCGCCACCGCGGCCAGGTGTCCGGCATCGTCGGGGCCGGGATCCACCACCACGCACCCCGGTTCGCCCGCGGCGCGCAGGAGCCAGGTGTTGGTGCCGTCCAGCGTCATCGGACCCGGGTTCGGTGCCAGCAGCACCGCGGCCAGCGGGGTGACCTGTCGAGGAGTCGTCATGGACTCAAGCCTTACCGCTGGACCGGTCCACTGTCGCCCGGCTGATCGTAGGACTCGTCGTGCGGCAACAGCAGGTGTGCCTCCCCACCGCTGACGAGGATCTTCGGCATGATCGGTGACAGGTCGCGGGCGTGGGCGGCGGCGAGGACCGACGCGACGTCGTCGTGCTCGCACAGCTCGGCCAGCGTGAACGCGGTGGGCGGCAGCATGCCCAGCGTGCCGGCGGCGTGGCGCTCGAGCGCGTCGGCGGGACGCATCCACTCCATCCGGTCGGCCTCCCCGGAGGGCTGCTGCGGGGTCTGGCCGCCGGGCAGGGCGGCGACGAAGAACCGGGTGTCGTAGCGCCGCGGCTCGATCTCCGGCGTGACCCACCGGGCCCAGGGCGCGAGCAGGTCGGCCCGCAGCGCCAGGGTGTGGCGGCGCAGCAGTTCGCTCAGCCCGAGCTCGTGGCGCTCCAGTGCCCGGCGGGCCTCGGCGCGCGCCGTCGGGTCGAACGCTTCCATGGTGCCCGTGCCGCCGGCCGGGTCCGGCGTGACTGCGCCGGCCAGCAGCACGCCGCACTCCTCGAAGGTCTCGCGCACCGCGGCGCACACCAGGGCCCGGGCGAGCGCGGGGTCCGCGTCGAGCGCGTGCATCACCTCGGTGACCGGCGGACCGGCCCAGGGCACGTCCGGCCCCATGTCGGTCGGATCCACCCGGCCGCCGGGGAACGCGTACATCCCGCCGGCGAAGGCCATCCCCGTCACCCGCCGCAGCAGGTAGGCCTCGAGGCCGCGACCGCCCGAGGCGTCGCGCAGCAGGACGACCGTGGCGGCGTCCCGCACGGGCGCCACGGAGTTCGCCGGGGACTGTGCCGACCCCGCCCCGGCACCGGCAGCGGCGGAGTCGGGAACGACGACCAGCGACCGTTGCAGCCGGCCGAGCAGGGCAGCCTTGTGATCGACCATGGGGGTGATGCTAGTGACGGCCATCGGCGGCCGTCGCCGATTGAGTCCGGACCGTGTCGCCCGGACCGCGGCGATCCAGCTCAGCCGGCGGCGGCGGCCACCCGGGCTACCACCTCGAGTTCCACCGGAGCCCCCAGCGGCAGCGCGGCCACCCCGACCGCCGATCGGGCGTGTCGGCCGGCGTCGCCGAAGACGTCGACGAACAGCTCGCTCGCCCCGTTGAGGACCGCAGGCTGCGCGGTGAACCCGGCGGCGCTTGCGACGAACCCGACCAGTTTGACGATCCGGATGATCCCGTCCAGACCGCCGGCCTGCGCGGCGACGGCCGCGAGCGCGTTGAGCGCCGCGATCCGGGCCAGCGCCGCCGCCTGCTCGGCGTCGACCGCCTCGCCGACCAGGCCGGTGGCGGCCAGCTGTCCGTCGACGATCGGCAGCTGCCCGGCGGTCCAGACCAGATCGCCGTCGCGGACCGCGGGGAGGTAGGCGCCCGCCGGGCTCGCCACCGGCGGCAGCGTCAGCCCCAGCCCGGCCAGGCGGGTACTCGGGCTCGTCATCTCAGGACTGGCCCTTGGGCCGCTTGAAGTAGGCGACGAGGCCCTCGGGGTTCGTGGGGCTGGGGACGACCTGCACAAGCTCCCACCCGTCCTCGCCGAAGGTGTCGAGGATCTGCTTGGTGTTGTGGATCAGCAACGGGGCCGTGAAGTACTCCCACTTCGTCTGCATGACACCGGACCTTAGAGCATCCGGTCGGCGGCCCCGGACACCTCGTCCCGCCGCGAGCCCGGCGGCCGTTGCCGGACGCCGGGGACGACGAAGGATCGTGGGGACGACGCCGGTCCTCCCGGCCCGGCCAGTCCGCCGCCGCGCGGGCGCTCACCGCCTTTCGACATGGCGAGGGCCGGGCACGCGGGTACGGTCAAGCGTGTGAGCGGCAAGCGCACCGTGACCGAGGACTCCGACGACGAGGCGGGCGGTCCGTGGGACCGTCGGCTGCATATCGTCACCGGCAAGGGCGGAACCGGTAAGACGACGATGGCGGGCGCGCTCGCGGTGGCGCTGGCTACCGGCGGTCGCCGGATCCTGCTCACCGAGGTCGAGGGTCGCCAGCAGATCGCACAGTTGTTCGACACTCCACCGCTGCCCTACCAGGAGCGCAAGGTGGCCAGTGCGCCCGGCGGCGGCGAGGTGTTCGCGCTCGCGATCGACGCGGACGAGGCCCTGCTGGAATACCTGGAGATGTTCTACAACCTGCGCCGGGCTGGGAAGGCACTGAGCAAGATCGGCGCGGTGGACTTCGCGACCACGGTCGCGCCCGGGGTGCGCGACGTGCTGCTCACCGGCAAGGTGAAGGAGGCCGTCAACCGCCCTGATGCCACCCGTCCGGGAGGGCTTGCCTATGACGCGGTCGTGCTCGACGCGCCGCCCACCGGGCGGATCTCCCGCTTCCTCAACGTGACCGCCGAGGTCGCCGGCCTGGCCAAGATGGGTCCCATCCGTGCCCAGGCCGACAGCGTGATGGCAGTGTTGCGGCCCGAACGTGCCGCCGTGCATCTGGTCACACTGCTGGAGGAGATGCCCGTCCAGGAGACCGTGGACGGTGTCGCCGAGCTCACCCGGGTCGGGCTGCCGCTCGGCGGGGTGATCGTCAACATGGCGCGCTCGCCGCTGCTGAAGGCCAGCCAGTCGCGGCTGGCTCGCCGCGGTGAGCTCGACCGGGAGGAACTCGCCGCCGGGATCAAGGAGGCGGGCCTGGAGCCGACTCGAGACCTGGTCGACGCGTTGGCCTGGGAGGCGGCCCAGCACGCCGACCGGGTGGTGCTGGAGACGGCCGAGCGGGCCGAGATCGCCGCGCTCGGCCGCCCGGTGTACGAGATGCCGTTGGTCGCGGACGGGGTCGATGTCGGCACGATCTACCGGTTTGCGGAGATGCTGCGCGCGCAGCAGATGGTGGGGTGAGCGCCGTGGGCCCGACGCCCGGCGACGATCGGCCGCAGGCCGGGGCGAGTTCCCGGCCGACCAGAGCCACGGCGAGACCGGCGAAGGCGGCCGGCACCGCGAAGGCGGGCACCGGGGGCACCGGGAGGAACGGGGGGAGCGGGGCGAAGACCGAGGGCACGCGGCGCCGCTCCGCAGGCTCGGCGGGACGTACCGCGGCCCGGTCCGCCGGGTCCGCGACCCGCCGGGTCCGGCCGCACCCGGCGGGGGCGCCGCTGCTCGACGTCGACGCGATGCTCGACACCGAGCGCATCATCGTCTGCTGCGGCTCGGGCGGCGTCGGCAAGACCACCACGGCTGCGGCGCTGGCGCTGCGCGCCGCCGAGCGCGGGCGCGACGTGGTGGTCCTGACCATCGACCCGGCCCGCCGGCTCGCCCAGTCGCTGGGACTGACCGCGCTCGACAACTCCCCGCGCGAGGTGGCCGGGGTCGACGGCTCCGCCGGCGGTCGCCTCGACGCGATGATGCTCGACATGAAGCGGACGTTCGACGAGATCGTCCTGGCGCACAGCACGCCCGAGCGGGCCGAGGCGCTGCTGGCGAACCCGTTCTACCAGTCGCTGTCGTCCTCCTTCTCCGGGACGCAGGAGTACATGGCGATGGAGAAGCTCGGCCAGCTCGACGCGAGCGGCGAGTGGGACCTCATCGTCGTCGACACGCCGCCCACCCGGTCGGCTCTGGACTTCCTCGACGCGCCGACGCGGCTGGGCACCTTCCTCGACGGGCGGCTGCTGCGCCTGCTGCTCGCGCCGGCCAAGGCCGGCGGACGGGCCTACGCGAAGGTGCTCGGCGTCGGCCTCGGCATGTTCACCAAGGTGATCACCAAGGTGCTCGGCGCCCAGCTGCTCATGGATGTCAGCCAGTTCGTCGCCGCCCTGGAGACGATGTTCGGCGGCTTCCGGGCCCGGGCGGAGGAGACCTACCGCCTGCTCGGCAATCCCGGCACCTCGTTTGTCGTCGTCGCCGCGCCCGAGGCGGCGGCGCTGCGCGAGGCGTCGTACTTCGTCGACCGGCTTGACGCGGAAGGGATGCCGCTGGCCGGGCTGGTGGTGAACCGGACGCACCACAGCGACGCGACGATGCTCACCGCCGAGCGCAGCCTGGCGGCCGCCGAAAACCTCGACGAGCACGGGGAGCATCCACTCGCGGCGGCGGTGCTACGCATTCACGCCGAGCGGGTGCGGCTGGCCAGCCGGGAGACGCGGCTGCGGGAGCGGTTCACCAGCGCCCATCCCGACACTGCGCTGGTGGAGGTGGAGGCGCTGTCCGAGGACGTGCACGACCTGGCGGGGCTGCGTGAGATCGGCGACGCGCTGGCGCGGGTCGAGCGGCTGGAACGGGCCGGCTGAGACTCGGCCGGCGGCGAGGACTTGCGTTCCGAACCGGGACGACGCTGTCCTCGGGCGGAATCGGGTGCGCGTCACGGGCTGGCGGGCCCGTGTCGGTGATGCAGACTAACCGGCGGACGCTGATCGATGATCAGCCTGGGCGTCGGCGAGCAGCTTGCGCCAGGACGTGACGTCCGGGCGGCGACGCAGCAGCGCTCGGCGCTCCCGTTCGGTCATGCCGCCCCAGACGCCGAACTCGACATGGTTGTCGAGGGCGTCGGCGAGGCAGTCGGTGCGGACGGCGCAGCCGAAGCACCGGGTCTTCACCCGGTTCTGGGCGGCGCCCTGGACGAACAGCTCATCCGGGTCGAGGTCGCGACAGGCGGCGTGGGCCGTCCAGTCGCCGTCGACGGTGGAGCCCACAAGGAGGGTCGGGTTGACGTGGTGGGTCGTGCTGACGGCGGGGGCCAGGCTTCTGGTCATGCCACCTGCCTTTCTTCTCGAGTCCGGGTCAGGGGGCCCGTGCGGGTGGTGACGTGGCGTTGACCCGAAACCGTACGGAGTGGCGTGGCCACGGCACAGACCCCACACGGGTGGTTGTCCATATGACTAGTCCGGGCCATTGATCCGGATCGCCTCAGTAGTGCGGTCTGTGACAAACGTATGTCGGATGGGTGACATTCAGGTATCGCACTGGAGGTCTAGTAGTTCCTCCATGGTCCCGATGTCTGGCTGACATGGGAACTTCCACACAAAGCCCACTCCAACCCGGTAGCCCGTTGGTGGGCATGGTGGGCCCGCGTCGGGCGTGGTGATGTGGAGGTCGTCACGCTAGTCCGAGGCTCGCCGTCGGAGGCCGGCCGAGCCACCCGCCGCCGCAATTGCGGCGTCCCAGGTCGAGGCCTTATCGCCCCGCTTGGACGGTCTCCCGACCGTCGTTGTACCGGCCTGCCCAACGGGGGTGAGGAGGGTTGATCAGATGTTGGCCCGTATGCTCCGACTGGTGTCCCAGCCTGGCTGGACGGAGATCCGCCGATGACCACGCCCCCTGGGCGCCCAGTCGCCCCTGGCCAGCCGCCCCCTCGGCGCCGGCCGGCGCCGGCCGGGTCGGCGTCCACCGGTTCCGCGCGGGGCCACGAGGTAGGTGACCTCTACCGACCGAGATCTTTCGCCGTCGCCGGGCGCGGCTTGAACGGCCGGGGCGGCACCGTCGGTCGCAGCGGCACCGGGGGGCGCCGTGGCACCGGGGGGCGCCGCGCGCGCCGTGTGGCTAGCCGGCTGGCCGGGCTGGGCCTGCTCAGCGTGGTGGCCGGGGTGCTGGTCGGCATGCTCGCGCTGCCGGTGGTGGGTGCGGTGGGGTTGACCGTCAAGGACAGCGCCGACGACTTCATGAACCTGCCGGCGAACCTCACGGTTCCCTCGCCCGCGCAGGCGTCGCGGATCCTCGACGCGCGCGGCAATCAGATCGCCGTCCTGTCCGGCGAGCAGAACCGCGAGGTCGTCCCGCTGAGCCGGGTTCCCCAGGTGATGCGCCAGGCCGTCGTCGATATCGAGGACTCGCGCTTCTACGAACACGACGGGCTGGACTACAAGGGTCTCGCCCGCGCCTATCTGACCAACCGGGAAAACGGCGAGGTTACCCAGGGCGGATCCACGCTGACCCAGCAGTACGTCAAGAACGTCCTGCTGATGTCGGCCGCCACGCCGGCGGAGAAGAAGGCCGCCACCGAGCAGACGGTGCGGCGCAAGCTGCGGGAGGCGCGGTATGCGCTCTATCTCGAGGCGCACCTGAGCAAGGACGAGATCCTCGAGCGTTACCTGAACATCGCCTATTTCGGCGACGGCGCCTACGGCATCGAGGTCGCGGCGAAGCACTACTTCAACGTCGACGTGGAGCGGCTCACGCTGCCGCAGGCGGCAACCCTGGCCGGTCTCGTGAAGAACCCGACCGCCTTCAATCCGGTGGTGCACCCCCAGGCGGCCCGGGAACGACGCAACGTGGTGCTCGACCGGATGCTGGAGCTGCATCACCTCAGCCAGGCCGACTTCCGCCGGGCGCACGACAGTGAGCTGGTGCTCGACCGTCCCGCGCGGTCGGCCGACGCGTGCGCCGACTCGGGTGCGCCGTTCTTCTGCGCGCTGGTCCGCCAGCAGCTCCTGAAGGACCGAACATTCGCCCCCACCGAGGCGGACGCCCGCAGGCTTCTGTTCGAGGGCGGTCTCACCATCAGAACGACGTTGGACCCGGTCGCGGAGCAGGCCGCGCAGTCGGCCGCCACGGAGGTCATCCCGATCGGCAACCGGGTGGCGGCGAGCGTCGCGATGATGCAGCCGGGCACGGGCCAGGTGCTCGCCGTCGCGATCAACCGGGAGTACGGGGCGACGGACGACGGCCAGCCGGCGAGCCTGTCGACGGATTCCGTGCACACGAAGGAGATCTACCCGGTCGACGAGGACTCGTTCTCCCCCGGGTCGACCTTCAAGGTGTTCACCCTGATTTCCGCGCTCGAGTCCGGCCTGCCACTGTCGACGACGCTGCACGCCCCCGTCTGCTATCACTCCAACGTCTTCCCGAATCCGGATCCGGAACACAAGAACTGCTACGGCAACGCCGATCCGAGCGAGGACGGTTTCTACTCGCTGACGACCGCCACCTGGGGGTCGGTCAACACCTACTACATCCAGCTCGCCGAGAAGCTGGGCGTGTTGAAGACGGCCGAGGTCGCCCGCCGGATGGGCGTCTCCTCCTGCCGGATCCGCCCGCAGAACAACAACGACCCGGAATGCAAGGGGATCGACGGAATCAGCCGCGTCGACGGCTCCTCGATCCTCGGTTCCAACGAAATCAGCACGATGGATCTCGCCACCGCCTATTCGACGCTGGCGGCGCGGGGGCGCCGCTGTGACCCGCGTACCGTCCTCGCGATCACGCAGCGGGTCGGCGGCGCGGATCGGCCACTGCCGTTCAACGCCGGCGCGCCCTGCGAACAGGTGCTCGATCCAAAGATCGCGGACACGGTCAGTGCGGTGCTGGAGGGCGTCATCAACCACGGGACGGCCAGCGGCAACGGGCAGATCGGCCGGCCGGCCGCGGGCAAGACGGGCACTGCCGAGGGCTTCAGCACCGCGTCTTTTGCCGGTTACATCCCGCAGCTCGCCGCGGCGGTCACCCTCGCCGACCCGCGCGGGCCGACCTCGCATCCGCTGACCAATGTGCTCGGCCGCAACGTCTTCGGCGGCGGATATCCGGCACAGGTCTGGTCTCGGACCATGACCCGGACGATCAACGGTTTGAGCCTGCCGGTCGAGCCGCTGCCGGCGCCGGACGACACCCAGCCGCAGGTGCCGACGAAGGTTCTGCCGAACGTGGTCGGCCAGCCGCAGCAGGTGGCCGAGCAGATGCTCGTCCAGCTTGGCTTCCACGTCACGTCGCAGCCGGTCCCCGCGCCGGTCGCCCCTGGGATCGTGGTGTACATGTCCCCGGGGCCCGGCGGCCCGGTCTCCATCAACACGGAGATCAGGCTCTCGGTCTCCGGTGGGTTGACCGGTGCGCCGGTGCTGCCCGGAGGTTCACCGCCGGCGGGGCTGGGCCAGCCCGTCCTGCCGGGCGCAGGGACCGGCCTGCCGGGTACCTTCGGGGCGAATCCGCGCGAACAACTGAGCTCGCCGGCCAGCCCCGGGAACAATCCGCTGGCCTGGCCCGGCCGGCCGCGCGGCAACCGCACGCAGCGCCGCGGCGCCTGAGTAGCGCCGCGGCGCCTGAGCAGCACCGGCTGGCGTCGCGCTGTGACGGTGATCAGGCGCCGGCGAGCCTGGCCTTCACCATCGCGGCAACCCGGCCGCCCTCGGCCCGGCCGGCCACGGCGGCCTGCACGGACTTCATCGCCGGCCCGATCGCTCTCGGCCCGGACAGGTCCAGCTCGGCGAGCACGCGGTCGATGATGGCGGCCAGCTCGTCGTCGCCGAGCTGACGGGGCAGGTACTCGTTGAGCACCTCGCCCTCGACGCGCTCCCGTTCGGCCTTTTCGGCGCGACCGGCCGCAGCGTAGGCGTCCGCCGCCTCCCGCCGCTTCTTCACCTCGCGGGTCAGGACCTTCGAGACCTCCGCGTCATCGAGGACACGGGCGGCGGTGCCGGCGACCTCCGCGTCCTTCACGGCGGCCAGAGCCAGCCGGAGGGTGGACGTCCGCAGCTCGTCACGAGCCTTCATCGCGGTGGTCAGGTCGGCGCGGAGCCGCTGCTGCAGCGTGCTCCGTTCCGTGGGGGTGCTCATAGTCAACGCAGCCTATGGTTCGCGGGTGAGCTGGTCACGCCTGGCCACGGCGGTGGCCGGCCGGGGTGGCGCCCGGCCGCGACGAACCGGGGATGAGACTGTGGTCCGCGGCCCCTGGCAGGCCACCGTCCCGGGATGTGGTCCCCCTCCCGCGGTGGGACCCTCGGGCCGATCGGGCGGCGCCGACGCGGACGAGGCGGACGAGGCGGCCGGTCGGGGCGTCGGTTGCGGCGGCCGGGGCGGGCACGCTCGCCTACGGCGCACTCTACGAGCGCAACGCCTACACGCTGCGTCGGCTGTCGATCCCTACCCTCCCAGCCGGCTCACGTCCGCTGCGCGTGCTGCACCTGTCCGACCTGCACGTCACGGCGAGCCAACGGGGCAAGCTCGCCTGGCTGGCGGATCTGGCCCGGTTGGTGCCGGACCTGATCGCCCTCACCGGCGACGTACTCTGCGCCGACGATGCCCGCGGCCCGCTGCTCAGCGCGCTGGAGCCGCTGTACTCGTTTCCGGGTGTGTTCGTCCCCGGGAACAACGACTACTTCGTCCCCACGCTGCGCAGTCCGCACCGGTACCTGCACCGCGCCGCGCCGGCCGAGCCGACCGGCGCGGCGCTGGACTGGGCGGGCCTCGCCAAGGACCTGGCCGCGGCGAGCGGCTGGACCGAGCTGACCAACACTCGGGCTGTCCTGACCGTCGGCGGCAGCCGGATCGACGTGCGCGGGGTCGACGATGCCCGACTGCGCCGCGACCGGTCCGACCTCGTTGCGGGCGCGCCGGAGTTCGGCACGCAGCTCGCGCTCGGCCTGTCGCACACGCCCGAGCCCCGGGTTCTCGACGCCTTCACCGCGGATGGCGTCGGGCTCATCCTGTCGGGTCACACCCACGGCGGCCAGATCCGGCTGCCTGGGATCGGGGCGCTGGTGAGCAACTGCGGGCTCGATCGTTCGCGGGCCCGCGGGCTGTCCCGTCACGTGACCGCCGCGGGAAGATCCTGGCTGCACGTGTCCCCGGGCCTGGGGACCTCGCCCTTCGCGCCGGTGCGCCTCGGCTGCCGCCCCGAGGCGACGCTGCTCTGCCTGACCGTGGGCTCTGCCTGACCGCCGGGTCTGGCCTGAGGCCCGGCCGAAACCGCGGCCACCCCGTGCCCGCAACCACCGGTCCGTCGGGTATGCTTCAACTCGGTCGCGGGGTGTGGCGCAGCTTGGTAGCGCGCTTCGTTCGGGACGAAGAGGTCGTGGGTTCGAATCCCGCCACCCCGACCACGCAAAGGCCCTGGTTACAGGCTCCTACGGGAGAACCGGACCAGGGCCTTCGTCATGGCCTCAGACAGGGCGAGGTAGCGTCGCGCTGTGAGTCCAATTCGTGCGGTGCTCGCTCGGGTCTACGTCGAATCGCTCGACGCCGCGCTGCCCCTCTACCAGCGACTGGCTGGTGATGCGCCCACGCGTCGCTTCGGCTTCCGCGATGTCGAGCTGGCGTGGGTCGGCCCCTTCCTCCTGGTGGCAGGCACGCCCGCCGCGCTGGCGCCGCTGCGCAACCGGGCGGCGACCATGCTCGTTGACGATCTCGACGCTGTCGCCTCAACGATCACCTCGGCAGGCGGTGCACTGATCGAAGGGCCCGGCGAGTCACCCAACGGGACCCGGCTGATCGCCGAACACCCTGACGGGACGGTGTTCGAGTACCTGCACATCGCGACCTAGCACCGCCGGCCCAGGCATCGAGATGGCCGGCGGCGCCGCGCCAGCGGACGGTGATCTCGCGCGCCGCGGCCGGGGCAGGCCCTCGTCCGACACCTGACGCGCTGCGGCCGGTGCGGGTTGTTTTCGTGGCCGGCCGGTCATGGCGTGGTGTCGGGAGTCGGGTGCTCTACCGTGTACCCAGTACTTCCTGGGCTCATGATCGATCATTGGCCTGGCTACGTTAAGATCGCACGATGGAAAAGGGGAAGCGGGAGACTGTGGCCAAATACCGTCGAGTGGTCGTAAAACTAAGTGGCCGGGCGATCGCCGGTTCCGCCGAATTCGGCTTTGATTCGAATGCGCTGGAACACCTCGCCCGGGAAATCATCGCGGTGCGTCAGTCCGGGGTCGAGGTGGCGATCGTCGTCGGCGGTGGAAACCTCTTCCGCGGCAACCAGTCGGACCGGTGGGGAATCGATCGGGTCGAGGCCGACAACATTGGGATGCTCGGTACCGTCATCAACAGTCTGCTGCTGCGGGGCAAGCTGACCGCCCTCGGGGAGGACAACCTGCGGGTGATGACGGCGGTCCCGGTCCCGGCGGTGGCCGAGCCCTATATCCGGCTGCGAGCCGTGCACCTGCTGGAGAAGGGGGCCACGGTCATTCTCGCCTGCGGGAACGGCCAGCCCTTCCTCACCACCGACTACCCGGCGGTGCAGCGTGCACTGGAGCTGGGGGCCGACGCGGTGCTCGCCGCCAAGGACGGCGTCGACGGCGTCTACGACAGCGACCCGAAGATCAATCCGGATGCTCAGCGATTTTCTCACCTCAGCTACGACGAGGTGATCAGCAGGGGCCTGCGTGTCATGGATCAGTCGGCATTCATTCTCGCCCGCGACTTCGGCATCCCGTTGCATATCTTCGATATCGAGCAGCAGGGGGCGATGACGGCGATCTGTCGCGGCGAGCATCGGGGGACCATCATCGACAACACGGGCGGGAAGTCGGATTCCGCGGCGCTGGCGAGTGCCGCCGAAACGGTGGTGTGAGCCGCGCGGCGCCGCCGGTAGGCGAAGTTCCCGTCGCTTGCCGCCGGCCGGCACCGGGCTTGTACTCCCGCCGCGGCGGGTTGGCGGTCGGCCGCACGATTGTTGTCTTAACCGGCGAAGTCGACGGCCGGAATCCAGTCCTGCGTTTTCGCTTTTTGTCGTGATTCGCCCGGTCCGGCCCCGCCGGACCGGTACCGACACGTGGCCGGTACCGGCGCCGGGCTCAGCAGCGGTGATCGCTAGCGGTGAATCACCAGCGGTGAATCACCAGCGGTGGATCAGAAGCAGGAGTAGGTGGTGCTCGGGGAGGTGTCCGTGGTCGACATGCCGTCCGCGGTGCCGGTGGTCACGGTCTTGAACTGCGCCTGACCGTTGTAGCTGCAGGGCACCGAGGTGCCCTCGCCGACGCCGCTGCCGCCCCAGTACGACTTCTTGACCGGGGTCCCGACGGACGTCCACTGCCCATTCGCGTACTTCCGCAGCTGGTTGCTGATCTGCATGTTGCCCGAGTACCGGGGGTCGCAGGTGATGCCGCCGTTCGCGAAAATCGTCGAGCCGCCGGTGGGCGGCCAGGCGGTGACGGTGCAGCCGGTCGACTGGATCGGGGTGGACGCGTCGGCGGGGACGGCGCCAAACAGACCTGCCGCCACGGCGCCGGTCGCGCCGACGGCCGCGGTCCGCAGTACTGCGCGGGTGCTGGGCACGGTTTCCTCCAGGTGGGGGTTCGGGGA
>NZ_JAMPTM010000112.1 GCF_025403375.1 Frankia gtarii | reverse complement strand
CCCTACCCCCGACCTCAGGCTCAACCCCTGCCTCAGGCTCAACCCCGAACTCAGGGAGCGCGACGCTGTGACCACCACGGTAACGATGCGCATCGGCGCCGAGCGGCGCACGGGCGCGACGACCTTCGACTCGATCGACCCCTACACCGGCGAGCCGTGGGCGACGGTCGCCGAGGCGAGTCGCGCCGATGTCGACGACGCGGTCGCCGCCGCGCGGGCGGCCTTCGACGGCGGGGAGTGGAGCAAGTTGTCGGGCCGGGAGCGGGGCCGGCTGATGCGCCGCCTCGCGGGCGTCATCGAGGAGCATGCCGACGAGCTCGGCCTCGCCGAGACCCGCGACAACGGCAAGCTGCTGCGGGAGATGGGCGGGCAGGTTCGCAGCCTGTCCGCCTGGTACGAGTACTACGCCGGCCTGGCCGACAAGATCGACGGACGGGTCGTCGACACGGGTCGCCCGGACTACTTCGGTTTCGTCACCCGTGAGCCGATCGGTGTCGTCGCAGCGGTGCTGCCGTGGAACTCCCCGCTGCTGCTGCTCACCTTCAAGATCGCCCCTGCGCTGGCAGCGGGCTGCACCATCGTCGCGAAGCCGTCCGAGCAGGCCCCGGTGTCGATCCTGAAGTTCGCCGACCTGTTCGAGGAGGCGGGGTTCCCGCCCGGTGTGTTCAACACCGTCAGCGGCGCCTCCCGCGAGGTGGGGGAGTGGCTGGTCGGCCATCCGGGTGTCGACCGGGTGTCGTTCACCGGCTCGGAGATCACCGGGGCGGCGGTGGCCGCCGCGGCGGCGAAGCACCTCGCCCCGGTCACCCTTGAGCTCGGCGGCAAGTCGGCGAACATCGTCTTCCCCGACGCGGACCTGGCTGCCGCATCCAACGGCCTGATCGCCGGTATCTTCGCCGCCGCCGGCCAGACCTGCATCGCGGGTTCGCGGGCGCTCGTGCACGCCGACGTCTACGAGGAGGTCGTCGCCCGGGTCGCCGAGCGGGCCGCTCGGATCCGTCTCGGTGACCCGAAGGATCCCGAGACCGAGATGGGCCCGATCTGCTTCCCCGGGCAGCACGAAAAGATCCGCCGCTTCGTGGCGCAGGCCAAGGAGCAGGGTGCCGACATCGTCGGCGGGGGCGGCGACGGCGGACTCGGCGGGCTGTTCTTCGAGCCGACCATCGTCGCGAACGTCACCAACGACGCCGTGGTCTGCCAGGAGGAGATCTTCGGCCCGGTGCTGAGCGTGCTGCGCTTCTCCTCCGAGGAGGAGGCGATCGCGATCGCCAACGACTCGCGCTACGGCCTCGCCGCCGGCATCTGGACCGCCGACATCCGCCGTGCCTTCCGCATGACCAAGGCGCTGCGGGTCGGCACTGTGTGGGTCAACGCCTATCGGACGCTGAACTACGCGATGCCCTTCGGTGGCATCAAGAGCAGCGGGTTCGGCCGCGAGAACGGCACCGAGGGACTGCACGAGTACCTGCAGGAGAAGGCCGTCTGGATCGAGACGACGGGCGCCACCCGCGACCCGTTCGTCCTCGGCTGAGAGGCGCTCGCCGTGACCGAGACCCCCGACCCCACCGCGCTGCCCGACGCCGCAGCACTGCCTACCGCCGCACTGCCTGATACCACCGCACTGGCTGATACCACCGCCGTCCCGGCACCGCGGCGGGCCGCGGCGCTGACGAGCGGCGCGGTGGTCGGCAAGCCCTTGGCGGGAATCACCGTGGTGTCCATCGAGCAGGCCGTGGCGGCCCCGTTCGCCACCCGCCAACTCGCTGACCTCGGGGCTCGGGTGATCAAAATTGAGCGGCCGGGGGCCGGGGATTTCGCCCGCGGCTACGACGAGACGGTCAAAGGCCTGGCCAGCTACTTCGTCTGGTTGAACCGGGCGAAGGAGTCGCTGACCCTCGACCTCAAGCAACCCGAGGCCCGCGAGGTGCTGGCCGGTCTGCTGGCCGGGGCCGACGTATTCGTGCAGAACCTCGCCCCCGGCGCCGCGGCCCGCCTGGGCCTCGACGCGGAGACACTGCGGGCCCGCGATCCACGGATGATCGTCTGTGACATCTCCGGCTACGGCTCGGCCGGCCCGCTGCGCGACAAGAAGGCCTACGACCTGCTGATCCAGTGCGAAACCGGACTGCTGTCGGTCACCGGTGCGCCCGACGCGCCGGCCAAGGTCGGCATCTCCGTCGCCGACATCTCCGCCGGCATGTACGCCTACACGGCGGTCCTCACCGCGCTGTTCATGCGGGAGCGCACGGGGGAGGGCGCCGCGCTCGAGGTGTCGCTGTTCGACTCGCTCACCGAGTGGATGGCCCAGCCGATGTACTACGCCATGTACACCGGCGTTCCCCCGGCCCGCACCGGCACCAGCCATGCCTCCATCGCCCCCTACGGCGGCTTCCGGACCGGCGACGGCGGCAGCGTGCAGCTCGGCGTGCAGAACGAGCGGGAGTGGCGGCGGTTCTGCGAGGAGGTGCTGCGCCGGCCCGAGCTGCTGGCCGACCCCCGGTACGCGACGAACGCGGGCCGTGTCCGCCACCGCGACGCGCTGACCGCCGACGTCGAGGCGGCCCTCGCCGAGGTCACCACCGAGCAGGCCCTCACCCGGCTGAACGAGGCGGGCATCGCCAACGGCCGGATCAACACCATCGGTGACCTGCTCGCACATCCCCAGCTCGACGTGGGCGATCGCTGGCGGGAGGTGGACTCGCCGGTCGGCCCGTTGCGCGCGGTGCGCCCGCCCGTCCGCATCAGCGGGGTGGACCCGGTCATGGGCGCCGTGCCGGCCGTCGGTGAGCACACCGATGCCCTGCTCGCCGAGCTCGGTTACGACCCCACCGACACAGCCCGCCTGCGCGCGGCCGGCGCAGTCTGATCCGCTCGGCGACCCGATTGTGTTGTCGGGACCCGCCCGGCGACCCGCCATCGTCGTCTGACTAGCTGGGTGGCGGCCCGTCGCCGCCACCCTGACGCACTCCTCGACCCCGCCGGCACTGTCTGACTCGACGCGCTGCTCGTTGGCGCACTCCGAGGGAGAGTCGGTGGCTCGCCGGCGCCGTACGACTCGACGGAGCGGGTCTTGCCTGCCCGGTGCATCGCTGATGCCTTGCGCGGACCCACGCAGAGGCCCCGCGCGGGCAGACCCGTGGCGTGCCTGCGCGTGACCAGGGCCGTCCGGGGCGGACTCGGTCCTGACACGGATACCTGTCGCTATGGCTGTCTTTTCGCTGGCCAATCCTGCCTCACCATGTTTCCAAAAGGAGCGGCTCTCTTCTTGCTGGCAGGCGCGCCCTTCTTGCCGCCGAGGTCTCACCACATTACTGGGAATCGGGAGTTTTTCCTGGTGCGTCGTGACCCTTACTGAGGGTGCGCGTGATGGTGACGTTCATGAGGTATCGGAGCACGCTCACGTCCGCTACGTCAAGTCCGGCCGAATCGTCTCCGTCGCCCTTAGCGGAACTGCAGGGGAAACCAGGCGAGGACGATCGCGGGTAACACTCCAGGTCCGTCGCGGTCTGCGCTCCCGGCGGTCGCGGGGACAGCCGTGTCCAGGCGCCGCGGCGGTGACGGTCGGTCCGCACCGTCGCTGAGGATCGCAGCATTCGGACGTCCGCGCCAGCTCGCAGACCTCCGCCAACACCTTCTGGGGCAAGGATTCGTCCCGCCCTCCGTTCCTGCGGGTCGGACCACTCCGAGGTCTCCTCGGGGGGCCGGCTGCGCCGCGCGGCGGGCGGCTTGGCGGTCTCCCGCGGTCGGCCGGGGCGTAGATCTAGGTGTTGTGTCGCCATGCCGGTCCTCGTCGCGAACATATCCTCGAAGTAGTTACAGATACGAACATGTGTTCGACACTGGATTCGTGTTCGCCTAGGCTTTTCGCATGGTCTCGAATCCTGAGTCTCCGAACCGGACGCATGTGCTGGTCGACGAGTTGACCGCAGTGTCCGCGCGGATGGATGCAATGGTCGACGGTCCGGCATGGTCGATGTCCGACGCGGGCCTGCTGGAATTTCTGCTGGATTGTTCGGTCGTGTTGACGCGGCTGGCGGCGTTTCGCCTTCAGATTGTCGCCGAGGTGCATGGCCGCGATCTGGCGCGGCGTGCGGGTGCGAGTGACACAGCGGCGCTGCTGCGCGAACGACTGCGGGTCCGCGCAGTGGATGCCAACCGTCTGGTCGATGTCGCGGTGGCGGTGGACGGCCCCTTGGCAGCGACGGGGAAGCGGCTGGCCACGGGAGAGATCAGCGTGGAGCAGGCTCAGGTGATCGTGGCAGGTATGCGCTCGCTGCCGGCTATGGTCACCGCGGACGTGCGCCGCCAGGCCGAGGCGTTTCTACTGCGCCAGGCCGACGAGTTCGACCCGACCGCCCTGGCCCGCCTGGCCCGTCACCTCCGCGAGACCCTGACTCGGGTGGATGCCAGCCCCGGAGGCGATCCGCCCGACCCGGCTCCCGGCGGTGGCAGTGAGGGTGGTGACCCTGATCGCGGCGGTGAGTCCGGCGACGGCGGGTCTGGTAGCGACGGCATGAGCGACGGTCAGCCCGATGGCTCCAGCGATGCCGCCGCTGCGGGCGTGGGAGACCCGGCAGGGCGACGGGAGCTGTGGATCTCCGAGTTGCCGGACGGGATGACTCGGATCAGCGGCGAGCTTGACCCCGAAGCCGCTGCCCTGCTCCGCACCGCGCTGGACCCGCTCGCGGCGCCGCGCCCGGCTGTCGACGGTGCGCTCGACCCGCGCAGTCCCGCCCGGCGGCGCGCCGATGCCCTCGTGGACCTGCTCGACCGCACCCTCGACGCCGCCGTGCTGCCTGTCGGCGGCGGCGTCCGCCCGCATCTGACCGTGACGATCCCCTGGTCGGCACTGCTCGGACGCTCCGGTCCGCCGGCGACGACCGGCTGGGGACAGCCCCTGCCCCGCGAAGTCCTACGTCGTCTGGCCTGTGACGCTTCGGTCGGCCGCATCATCCTCGACCCAGCCGGCGTTCCCCTCGACGTCGGCCGAACCCAGCGCACCGTCACCACCGACATCCGCCGGGCACTGGTCGCTCGCGACAACGGCTGTGCGTTCCCGGGTTGCGATCGCCCGGCGGGGTGGACCGAGGCGCATCACATTCGCCATTGGATCGACGGGGGCCACACCTCGCTGGACAACAGCGTGCTCCTCTGTGGCCATCACCACCGGGTCATCCACCACGAGGATTGGACCGTTCAGCTCGGCCCCGACCGACGCCCCGAGTTCCTGCCCCCGGCCTGGATCGACGCCAGCCGCACCCCTCGCCGAAACCCCTACTCACGTCACCCACACGACCTGCTCTACGGCATCGCCGCCGGGTGAACCTCGACATGCACAGCCCACATGGCTCCTGGCGGCGCGGCAGCGGCAGCGGCAGCGGCAGCCGAGGCGCGGCCGGCTGTCGCGAGCCGTCCACCGTGCTTCGGCCCTCAGCGCAGCGGGTTAGGACGCTGGACGAGCTGGCGAGCGATGACGTTGCGCTGAATTTCGTTGGTTCCCTCACCGACGATCATCAGAGGGGCGTCACGGAAGTAGCGCTCGACGTCGAACTCGGTCGAATAGCCGTAGCCGCCGTGGATGCGGATGGCGTCGAGTGTCACTGTCGCCGCCATCTCGGAGGCGAACAGCTTCGCCATCCCGGCCTCCATGTCGGCGCGGGCGCCGGAGTCGAACACCTCGGCCGCGTGCAGGATGAGCTGGCGGGCGGCGAGGATCTTCGTCCCCATGTCCGCCAGGTAGTTGCCGATCGACTGATGCTCCCAGATCGGCTTGCCAAAGGTCTCTCGCTCCTGGGCGTAGCGAAGCGCGTCGTCGAAGGCCGCGCGGGCGACCCCGAGGGCGCGCGAGGCGACCTGGATCCGGCCGACCTCCAGGCCGGCCATCATCTGGTTGAAGCCCTTTCCGGTCACGCCGCCGAGGACGGCATCGCCGGGTGCCCGGTACCCGTCGAAGTGCAGCTCGCAGGTCTCGATGCCCTTGTAGCCCAGCTTGGGCAGGTCCCGGGAGACGGTGAAGCCAGGGCCGTGCTCGACGAGCAGGATGCTGATGCCGCGATGCGCCGGCTTCGCCGCGGGGTCGGTCTTGCACAGCAGCGCGATCAGGCCCGAACGCCGGGCGTTGCTGATCCAGGTCTTGGTGCCGTCGACCACCCAGCCGTCGCCGTCGGGCCGAGCGACGGTGCGCAGGGCCTGCAGGTCCGAGCCGCCACCAGGTTCGGTGAGTGCCATGGTGGCGCGCAGCTCGCCGGTGGCCATCCGGGGCAGGTACTTGTCCCGCTGCTCCTGGGTGCCGAAGCGCAGGAGCAGCTTGGAGACGACGGAATGGCCGCCGAATGCGCCGGCGAGGCTCATCCAGCCGCGCGACAGCTCCTCGGTCACCCGTGCGTAGCAGGACGTCGACACGCCGAAATCGCCGTAGGGCTCCGGAATCGCGAGACCGTAGACCCCCATCTCCTTCATCTGCTCGATGAGGTCCTCGGGGTAGGTGTTGGTGTGGTCGAGCTCCTGCGCGACCGGTCGGACCTTCTCGTCGACGAAGGTAGCGACCAGTCGGACGATCTGCTCTTCCTCAGGGCTCAGACGGGTGGTCACACTCGACACGGCGGTCTCCTCGCCATCCGCGGGCCGCGGCGCGTCGGCCGGGCCTGGATGGTCTCGCGGGGTGGTCGGGACAGGATGGGGCCAGGCGGCGGGTCAGCGCGCGGTGAAGCGGTGCGCGGGGGAACAGCGCGCGGTGGGTCAGCGCGCGGCGGGGGAGTCGGGCAGCGGCGGCAGTGCCGGCGGCCGCGGGCCGTGGCCGCGTCGATAGGCCAGCAGCGTGCGGCGAAAACTGATCACCTCGTCGCCGTCCTGGTTGTAACCGTGGGTGCGGACCTCCACCACCCCGACGTCCGGCCGGGACTTGCTCGGCCGCAGCCCGAGCACGATCGAGCGGGAGTAGACCGTGTCGCCCTCGAAGACCGGGTGGGGAAGGCGCACCTCGTCCCAACCCAGGTTGGCCATCACGTTCTGCGAGACATCGGTGACACTCTGGCCGGTGACGAGGGCGAGGGTGAGAGTCGAGTTCACCAGCGTGCGGCCGAACCCCGTCTGCGCGGCATAGTGCTGGTCGAAGTGCAGGCGCGCTGTGTTCTGGGTGAGCAGCGTGAACCAGGTGTTGTCGGTCGCGGTGATCGTCCGGCCGAGCGGATGGTCGTAGACGTCGCCCACGGCGAAGTCCTCGAAGTAGCGCCCCTCCCAGCCGCGTCGCGCAACGAGCGGCGGCGTTGCCGCGCCCGTCGCGCCGTTGGGGGCGGGCGTGTCGTTGCCGGACTGTGCGCGGGTGGCGTCCCCACTGGTGGAGGGGCCGTTCGTCGTCGGGTTGGTCGGTGTGGTCATCGGTCGATCATCGATCCTCCGGCTCGGGGGTGGCGCCCGCGCCCCGTGTCGAGCCCTGTCCGCGAGCGGGCGCCCTGTCCTCCTGGTAAAGCTAGTATCTGACAAGGGCGTCACGAGATGCCAGGTGGTGGGACGGAGGCCGACGAATGGACCTTGACTTCTCGAAGGAGCAGGTCGAGTTCCGTGAGCAGGTGCGAACCTGGCTCGAGGAGAACGCCCCCCGGGAGATTCGCCCCGAGATGGGCCCGGCAATGCGTGAGTATGATCTCGCCTGGCAGCGCACCCAGTGGGAGGGCGGCTGGGCGGGTATCTCCTGGCCGCAGGAGTACGGCGGCCGAGGACTTTCCCTGCTGCAGCAGTTGATCTGGTTCGAGGAGTACGGGCGCGCCGGGTTGCCGGGCATCGACGCCTGTTTCGTCGGCCTCAGCCACGCCGGGCCGACCCTGATGACTCGCGCGAGCGAGGAGCAGAAAACTTATCACCTGGCCCGCATCCTGCGCGGAGAAGTGATCTGGTGCCAGGGGTTCTCCGAGCCGGACGCCGGTTCCGACCTCGCCGCGCTGCGGACCCGGGCCCGCATCGAGGGCGATGAGCTCGTCGTGTCCGGGCAGAAGATCTGGACCAGCTTCGCCACCCTCGCGGACTGGCAGGAGCTGCTGGTCCGCACCGACCCCGAAGGGTCGCGTCACCACGGCATCTCCTGGGTGATCTGTGACATGCACTCTCCCGGTATCGAGGTGCGCGGGATCGAGACGATCGAGGGCGGCGCCGAGTTCTGCGAGGTCTTCTACGACGACGTCCGCATCCCGTTGGAGAACGTCGTCGGGGGGCTGAACAAGGGCTGGAGCGTGGCGATGTCCACGCTGTCCTTCGAGCGCGGCACCGCCTTCACCGCCAACCAGGTCCGCCTCGCCAGCACCGTGGAGAAGCTCATCGACCTCGCAAAGGAGCGCACCGGGCCTGACGGGCGGCGCCCGGCGATCGCCGACGACGAGATCGCGCGACGCCTGGCGACCGCACGCGCCGAGGTCGCGTCGCTGCGTGCCATGACCTACGCCGGCATCTCCCGCAACATGCACCGCGACCAGCCCGGCCCCGAGGGGTCGATGGTCAAGCTGTTCTACTCGGACGTCGCCAAGAAGGTGTACCGGCTGGCGTTCGACCTGCTCGGCGCGGACGCCCTGCGGTTCGTCTCGCGCTGGGAGCCGGGCGGCTGGTCCGGCAACTACCTGTACTCGTACTCGGTGTCCATCGGCGGGGGGACGTCCGAGGTCCAGCGCAACATCATCGGTGATCGGGTGCTCGGCCTGCCGCGCTGAAGCTCACCGAATCCCCAGCAGCCATCGAAACACCCTGAGGAGCGCACCGTGGACCTGCTACCCACGCCGGGCCAGATGGAGATAGCCTCCCTCGCCGCCGACTTCTTCGGCAACGAGCTGCCGATCTCGGTCATCCGGGAGCGGCGCGACGAGCCCGTGGTCGTGGACCGGCGGGTCTGGTCGGAGAGCGCGGAGCTGGGCCTGTTCGGCCTTGGCATCGCCGAGGAGCTCGGTGGTGCCGGGTGCGAGCTGGCCGAGGAGACGTTGCTGTTCCGGGAGATGGGCCGCCGGCTGGTGCCGGGGCCGTTCCTGCCGACGGTGCTGGGTGCCCGCGTCGCGGCGCTCGCCGGCCAGCATGAGACGGCGTCGGCGATCCTGTCCGGCAAGGCGGCGGTGGGCCTGGCCCTGCGCCGCGGTCCGGACGGGTTCGACGCCGCCACCACCCCCTCGACCCTGGACGGGCGGTTCCAGCTGCTCGACGCGGCGGACTCCCGCTACGTCCTGCTGCTCGACCCCGCGGGTGCCGCGCTGGTCGAGACCGCCGCGCTGACCGACGTGCACTCCGAGCCGGCGATCGACCCGGGCATCCGGCTGGCCGAGGCGCGCGCGGACGCCGTACCGATCATCGCCTGGGTGAGCACGCAGGAGGAGCCGATCCGCCTGCGCGCTCTCGTGCTGACGGCGGCGATGAGCGTCGGGATCGCCGAGGCGACGCGCGACCTGTCCACCGAGCACGCCAAGGTACGGGTGCAGTTCGGCCGGCCCATCGGGGTCAACCAGGCGATCAAGCACGCCTGCGCGGACATGGCGGTGCGGGCCGAGGCCGCGCTGTCGCAGGTGCTGTTCGCGGCGATCTGCGTCCAGGACGGGCGGGCCGACGCCGAGTTCCAGGCGCTCGCCGCCAAGAGCGTCGCCGGCCGCTTCGCCGTCGAGAACGCCTCCGCCACCATCCAGGTGCACGGCGGCATGGGCTACACCTTCGAGCACGACTCGCACCTGTTCCTGAAGCGGGCGCACGTCCTGGAGCACCTGCTCGGCGAGCCCGCCGACCATCTCGCGCGCCTGGTCGCCCAGCCGGCGGCGCAGTAGCCGGCCACCGCCGGCACCCGATCGGAGGACACATGACTCGACCGCCGTCCCGCCCGACCCACCTGTGCCCCTGCCTGCCCGCGAGGGCCGGGCGATGAGCCGCCGGGTCGCCATCGCCGGGGTCGCCCTGTCGGATGTGGGCCGCACCGACGGCTCCACCCCGTACGCGCTGATCGCCCAGGCCAGCCGCCGCGCGCTCGCCGACGCCGGGCTCGGGCCGGGTGACGTCGACGGGCTCGCGTCGACCTCGCTCGGGACGCTGGCGCCGATCGACGTCGCCGAGTATCTGGGCCTGCGCCCCCGCTGGATCGACTCCACCACCGTCGGCGGGGCGTCGTGGGAGGTCATGGCCGCCCACGCCGCCGACGCGATCTCCGCCGGGCACGCGGACGTGGTGCTGCTCACCTACGGCTCGACGGCCCGGTCCGACCTGCGCAAGCGGTTGCGCACGGCGAGCCTGAACTGGGGCAGCCGCGGGCCACAGTCGTGGGAGGCCCCCTACGGCCACACGCTGATCTCCAAGTACGCCATGGCCGCCCGCCGGCACATGCACGAGTTCGGCACGACGATCGAGCAGCTCGCCGAGATCGCCGTCTCCGCCCGCCACAACGCCGGCCCCAACCCCGAGGCGTACTACCGCGACCCGATCACGATCGACGACGTGCTGTCCGGGTCGATGATCGCCGACCCGTTCACCAAGCTGCACTGCTGCATCCGTTCGGACGGGGGCGCCGCGGCGGTGCTGGTCGCCGAGGACCGCATCGCCGACCTGCCGCGTCCGCCGGTGTGGGTCCTCGGCACGGGCGAGTGCGTGACGCACGTGTCGACCAGCCAGTGGGAGGACGTGACCACCGGTCCCGCGGCCGTCTCCGGGCCGCTGGCGTTCTCCCGGGCCGGGGTCAGCCCGGAGGACATCGACGTCTGCGAGCTCTACGACGCGTTCACGTACATGCTGATGGTCACCCTGGAGGACCTCGGCTTCTGCAAGAAGGGCGAGGGCGGCCCGTTCGTCGCCGACGGGCGGCTGCGCGTCGGCGGGGCGCTGCCGACCAACACCGACGGCGGCGGCCTGTCGGCATGCCACCCCGGGCAGCGCGGCCTGTTCCTCATCGTCGAGGCGGTGCGCCAGCTGCGCGGCGAGGCCGAGGGCCGGCAGGTGCCGGACGCCCGACTTGCCTGCGTCAGTGGCACCGGCGGCTGGCTCTGCTCGTCGGGAACCGTCATCCTCGGCCGGGACTGAGCGGCGTGGGCGGCTCCCCCGCGGCGGAGTCGGTGTCGGCGTCGGCGTCGGCTTTGACGTCGGCGTCGCCGTCCCCGCCGCTGGGCGAGCCCGACTCGTATGCCACGGTCACCGCGGCGCTGGACGCGGCCGCGGTGCGGTTCGGCGGGCGGGAGGCCTACGTCGGTCCGGACGGGCGGATCAGCTTCGCCGAGTGGGCTGCGGCCTCCGACGCACTGGCCGGGGCACTGGCGGCGCGGGGGGTCGGGCCCGGCGACGTCGTGGCGCTCATGTTGCCGTCCTCGGTCGACTACGCGATCTGCTACGCCGCCGCGGCCCGGCTGGGCGCGGTCACCACCGGACTGAACACCCGGCTCGGCGCGCGCGAGGTGACCGGGATCCTCGAACGGTGTCGACCGGCGCTGGTGATCCGGGACACCGCGGCGGAGCTGCCCGCAGTACCAGCAGGGTTACCGGTGCTGGCGCGATCCGAGCTCGCGGCGCTGCGGCGCCACCCGGGGCTCGGCCGCGACCGCCCGGTCGTGGCGCCGGCCGACCCGGTGGTCATCATCTGGACGTCCGGGACGACCGGGCTGCCCAAGGGGGCCTGGTTCGACCACCGCAACCTCGCCGCCGCCGTCGCCTCCGCGGGGGTGATGAGCCGGCCCTTCGACCGCCGGCTCGTTGCGACTCCCTTCGCCCACGCGGGGTACATGGCGAAGATCGTCGATCAGCTCGCCTGGGGCACCACCATGGTGATCAGTCCGGTGCCCTGGTCGGCGGCGGGGATGGCGGGCATCCTGCACGACGAGCGGATCACCGTCGCCGGCGCCGTGCCCACCCAGTGGGCCAAGCTGCTGGAGCTGCCCGACGCCGAGCGGACCGTGCGGGCGGTCGCGACGCTGCGCCTGGGGCTCGCCGCGACCGCGCCGGCGGCGCCCGAGCTGGTGGAGCGGGTCGTCACCCGGCTCGGGGTGCCCCTCGTCGTCCGCTACGCCATGACCGAGTCGCCGAGCATCTGCGGCACCGAGCCGGACGACCCGCCGGACGTGCAGTTCCGCACGGTCGGTCGACCCCAGGCCGGCATCCAGATCGTCCTGCGCGACGACGCCGGGCGCGACGTGGCCACCGGCGAGGTCGGCCGGGTCTGGGTGCGCGGCGACACGGTGATGCGCGGCTACTGGAACGACCCGGAGCAGACCGCGGCGGTGCTGCGCGGCGACGGCTGGCTCGTCAGCGGCGATTTCGGGTCGCTTGATACCGCAGGCAACCTGCGGCTGCGCGGGCGGGCCAGCGATCTCTACATCCGCGGCGGGTACAACGTGTACCCGCTGGAGGTGGAGAACGTGCTGGCGGAGCATCCCCGGGTGCGGCGCGCGGCGGTCGTCGGCGCGCCGGCCCCGGTGATCGGCGAGATCGGAGTCGCCTTCGTCGAGCCGGCCGACCCCGCGAGCCCGCCGGACCTCGCCGAGCTGCGGGCCTGGGTGCGGGGACGGCTGGCCGACTACAAGGCGCCGGACCGCCTCGAAATCGTTGAGGCGCTGCCGCTGACCAACATGCTCAAGGTGGACACTGCCGCCCTGCGCATGCTGGCCGCGGGCTGAGCTCTGGCCGCGGGCTGAGCTGCGCGCTCAGCCGCCGAGGCGCAGGCCCGGGGCGCGGGTGCGGAAGACGTCGGTGGCGAACAGAGGGCCGAGCTTGGTGGCGTCCCAGCGCTTGCCGCCGTTGTTCACCACGGCCTGCTCGTGCCAGCCGCCCATGAGCTGGATGCGCTCGCCGATGGCCTTGATGACCTGACCGCTGACGTGGCCGGCCTCGTCGCTGGCGAGCCAGGCGACGACCGGGCTGCACAGCGACGGGTCCTTGGGGTCGAACTCGTCCTCGGGCCGCTCGTCGGGCTCCAGCGGCTTGGCCTGACCGGCCATGGTGCCCGACAGCCGGGTCAGGCCGCCGGGGCCGATCGCGTTCACGGTCACGCCGATGCTCGCCAGCTCCAGCGACAGTGTCAGGGTCAGCCCGACGATGCCGGCCTTCGCGGCGCTGTAGTTCGTCTGGCCGAAGTGGCCGGACAGTCCCGCGCCGGACGTCGTGTTGATGATCCGACCGTAGACCCGGCCGCCATCGGCCTTGGCCGCGGCCCGCCAGCGCTTCGCGACCGCCCGGCTGACCAGCCAGGTGCCGCGCAGGTGCACGCGCAGAACCAGGTCGAAGTCGGCCGTGCTCATGTTCCACACGGCCTTGTCGCGGACGATGCCGGCGTTGTTGACGACGATGTCGAGGCGGCCGAACTCGTCGAAGGCCCGGGCGACGGTGGCCTCGACCTGCTCCTCGTCGCCGACGTCACCGAAGTCCGCCACGGCGGAGCCGCCGCGCTTCTCGATGATCTTCACGACTTCCTCGGCGTCCCGGCCGCGACCCTCGCCGCTGACCGAACTGCCGAGGTCGTTGACGATGACGGTCGCGCCGTGCTTGGCGAGTTCGAGCGCGTGGCCACGGCCGATGCCGTGGCCGGCGCCGGTCACCAGTGCGATCTTGCCCTCGAGTAGGCCTGCCATACGAACTCCCTGTGTGCTGGCGAAAACGTGTGCGTGGCGAAAACGTGTGCTGACGGAATCGTGTGCGTCGGCGGCCGGTGCGGCCGGCTCTCAGCCGCCGGCGGCTGAGGTGGCCGGATCCGCGGGGCGGAAGACCGGCGCGGTGATCTCGTCGGTCAGCTCCCGGTAGGCGACTGTCAGCGGCATGCCGATGTGCAGCTCTGCCGGGTCGGCATCGATGATGTTCGTCATCACCCGGGGCCCCTCCGCCAGGTCGACCAGGGCCGCCACGTAGGGGATCCGTTCGGCGAACGGGTGCAGGTCGTTCACGAACACCGTCGAGTAGGTGTAGAGGGTGGCCAGGCCGCTGGCGTCCTCCCAGGACACGTCCTCGCTCCAGCAGAACGGGCAGAACGGGCGGGGGTAGTGGTGCGCCCGCCCGCACGACGCGCAGCGGGCGATCAGGAAGCGGCCCTGGCGGGCGGCGTCCCAGAAGGGCCGGTTCTCGTCCTCGATGGTCGGCAGGTCGACCCGGGGTGCGGCGGTTGCCATGGGTGTCCTCCTACGATCAGTGGCCGCGGATCAGTAGCCGCGGTAGTCGGGGGAGCGGCGCTGGACGAACGCGGTCACCCCTTCGGTCGAGTCGTGGGCGTGCGACTGCAACTCCTGTGCCATGCCCTCGGCCAGGAAGGCCGCAGCCCGGTCGACGTCCGGGGATTCGTTGAACAGCCGCTTGGTCAGCGCGATGGCGCTTGTGGCGGCGCCGGCCAGCCGGTCGGCGAACTCGGCGGCGGTGGCGGCGAGTTCCTCGGCTGGCACGACCCGGTTGACCAGGCCGAGGGTGAGGGCCTCGCTCGCGGGCAGCTTCTCGCCGAAGAACGCCAGCTCCTTGGCCTTCTGCATGCCGATGCGCCGCGGCAGCAGGTAGGCGCCTCCGGCGTCGACGACCAGGCCGCGCAGCACGAACGACTCAACGAAGATCGCGTTCTCCGCGGCCACCACCAGGTCGCTGGCGTACGCCAGGTGCGCGCCGAGGCCGGCGGCCGGGCCCTGGACGACAGCGATGACCGGCTTGCCGCAGTCGAGGACCGAGGAGACCAACCGCTGCGCACCGGTCATGATGCGCCGCATCGCGTCGGTGACCCGCTTCTCGGCGCCCTGCGCGCGGCTCGCCGCGATCCCGGTGACGTCGGCGCCGGAGCAGAAGTGCCGCCCGTTCGAGGCGAGCACCACCACCCGGACCTCGGGGTCGGCGTCGGCCTGGGCGAGCAGGTCGATGATGACGTCGCGCATCGCCGGCTGGATCGCGTTCGCGGCTTCCGGCCGGTTCAGGGTGATCGTCGCGATCCCCCGCTCGACCGTGTGCAGCACCGTGGTCCCGAGCGGGCCGGCCGGGGTGGAGACGGCCGGGGTGGGCGCGGCCGGGGTTGCCGCAGCCGCGACCTCGGACACGCCGAGGGCCGCCGTCCCGTCCGAAACCGCGGGGACGGTGGTGGCGCTGCCCGGTGCCGGCGCGCTCATCGGACCTGCCGTCGCGGTGCGGCGGGTGCTGATGCCATGAATGGCTCCTGTTCGTCGGTGGTCAGCGGGGATCCGGCCCCGCCGTGCTCGCTTCCGGACCCGTCGGTGACGGGTCCGGCACTTCCTGATCGGGTGGTACCGGCCTGGGTGGCCTTCGATCTGACAGCGACGTCCACTGTCCCCCGGTGGGTGGTGACCGGCACGCTCAGCCCTCGCCGGCGGCGGCGTCGCCGTTGGCGCTGAAGCCGCCGTCGGCTGTCACCGTCGCGCCGGTGACGAAGGCGGCCTCGTCGGAGGCGAGCCACGCCGCCGTGTACGCGATGTCCGTCGGGTTGCCGATGCGGGTGAGCCGCCCGCCGCCGGTGAGCGCCCCGGAGTCGCCCGGCGAGCTCACAACCCGCCCGACGACGATGGTGTTGGAGCGGATGCCGTCAGCGGCACCTTCGACGGCCAGGGTGCGGCTCAGGGCGTTGACGCCGCCCTTGGCCGCGGCGTAGGCGCCGAACCCGGTGAACCCGGCGATGGACTGGCCCGAGGACACGTTCACGATCGCGGCCCCCTCGGCCTCGCGCAGGTACGGCCAGGCGTACTTCGAGGCCCAGAACACGTTGCCCGTCAGCGTGCCGAGCAGGATGTGGTTCCACTCCTCGGTCGTGTAGTCGGCGATCTTCTTGATCGTCGAGGCGACGGCGTCGGTGGGGGCGGCGTTGTTCACCAGTGTGCTCAGCCCGCCGAAGTGCGCGGCCACCGCGTCGATCGTGCCGTGCACGCTGGCCTCGTCGGTGATGTCCAGCGGGAAGAACTCCGCCTCACCGCCGGCCGCGCGGATGCGGGCGACGACCTTCTCACCTTTGGCGACGGTTCGGCCGGTCACGGCCACGCGCGCTCCCTCGGCGGCGAACAGCTCCGCCATGGAACGGCCGATGCCGCGGGTCGACCCGGACACGAACACGGTCTTGCCCGCGAGGCGGTTACCCATCGATGGTTTCCCTCTCTGGCCTCGCCGTCGGCCTCCCCACGGTCGAGGGGTCCGGCGGCGGGCCGCGGGGTCCGGACGAGATCGGGCGGCCCGGGCGGCGGGCCGCGTTCCCCGCCGTCGGGCGGGCGTCTCGGCAGTGGCCCGCGGCGCCGACACTTGTGACGTAGCTGTCAGAACAGCATAGTGGGTACAGCCGCCCATCCGCCTCCGGAAGCGCCCGTGCCGGGCGGAGGCAGGTGCGCCAGGGCCACGCAGGCGGCCCGAAGGCGCGCCAGTGGCGATGCGCTCCCTGCCGTGGCGGGTGCGCATACCCCGGCCCACGTCGGGCGGCCCGTGTCAGATCAGCTCGTGTCAGATCAGCCTGTGTCCGCGCGGGAGCCGCGGCCGGGTCCCGGTCGGCGGCGGAGGGGCCGGGGCTGCCCGGTTCCCGGCGGACGACGAGTGAGCCCGTGGGACCGCCCGGTCCCCGGCCGGCAACAACGGAAGGTGTCCATGCGCCTGAACCTGATGTTCCCGATGCGTGCCGTGAAGCACTACGACCGCTGGATCGGGGATGGCGACCTGGCCGAGGTCGGCCGGCTGGTGGAGCAGGCCGGATTCGACGCGGTCTCGATGAGCGAGCACCCGGTCCCCGACGACACCTGGCTCGCAGGCGGCGGGCACCACTCGTTCGACCCGTTCGTGTCGCTGAGCTTCCTGGCCGCGGCGACGACCCGGCTGCGGGTGATGACCTACGTCGCCGTCGCCGGCTACCGCAGCCCCTACCTGCTGGCGAAGTCCGCGGCGAGCCTGGACCGGCTCAGCGCCGGGCGGCTCACCCTGGGCGTCGCGGCGGGCTACCTGAAAAGCGAGTTCGAGGCTCTCGGCGCCGACTTCGCCCAGCGCGGGCGCCTGCTCGACGCGGCCATCCCGGCGATGCGGGCGGTGTGGACGGGCCGCAGCGTCGACCGGGACGACCCGACGTTCCCGCTGCACGGGCACACCTCGCTGCCCGGACCGGCGCAGGCCGGGGGCCCGCCGATCTGGATCGGCGGCAACAGCAACGCGGCGCGGCGGCGCGCGGTGACCCTCGCCGACGGCTGGATGCCGATGGGGCAGTCCGTCGCCGTAGCGAAGATCACCAAGACGCCGCCGATGGAGGACGTGGCGGCTCTGGCCGAGGCCGTGCGAGGCGTGCAGGACCGGCGCGCCGAGGCCGGGGCGGCCCCGCTGGACGTGTCGTTCGTGCCCTACGAGGCCGAGCTGCTGCCCGACGTCGACGCCTTCGGTCGTGCCGTCGCGGCGTCCTACCGCGCGTACGAGGACGCCGGGGTCACCTGGATCACGATCGAGCCGACCAGCCGCAGCCTGGCCGCCTTCCGCGAGGACATCGAGCGGATCGGCACGGCACTGGCCGCCCTGGTCCGCTAGCCCCGCTCCGTACGATAGGAGACCTGGCCGGGTGACGGAGCGGGCGCGGCGGCCGCATCATGATCATGCCTGGGGCGCCGGGGGCCGGCTGCCGTGGTCCGGACGAGGGGGATTCGAGACGGTGGAGGCGGCCGGGAACGGGCGGTTGTCCGCGACCCTGGCGGTGCGGCGCAGGGCGATGGCCGCGGACCTCATCGAGCAGGCCGCGCTGGAGCTGTTCACGACCCGGCCCATGGACGAGGTCACGGTCGAGCAGATCGCGGCCGCCGCCGGGGTGTCGGTGCGCAGCTTCTACCGGTACTACCCGGGCAAGGAGATGATCCTCACCGCGTTGCCGGTCCGCCTGGCGACGTCGATCGCCGAGGAGACCGCCCGCCGCCCACCGGCGGAGCCGCCGTTCGCGGCACTGCGCAACGCTGTGGACGTGCTGACCGGAGAGACCAACGACTACCTGCGCCGCTGGCAGCGCGCCATGGCCCACAGCTACGGCAACGAGCGGGTCCAGCAGCTCGTCGTCACCGTGACCAGCCCGATGCTCACCGAGGCCCTGGCCGGGCGGGCGGGGCTGGCCCCGGACGACCTGTGGCCGGAGCTCGCCGGGATCAGCGCGGCCACCGCGCTCGTCGTCGGCTCCCGCCGCTGGGCGGCGCGCCGGGGCAGCCTGCGCACGCACCTGCTCGACGCGCTCGACCTGCTCGGCCGCGGCCTCGGCCCCGGCCCGGACACGGCGGATGCCCGGTAGCCGGCAGGCAGCCGTGCCCGGCAGGCAGCGGGGGGCGCCAGCCGGAGAACGCCAGCCGGAGAACGGCCGCGGGCCGGAGAACGGCCGCAGGCCGTCGGAAACGACGAATCCCCGCGTGCCGGAGGCCTGGTCGGGCCGGCATGCGGGGACCGCGTGGGGTTGCTGGGCGCCGGGTCAGGCCGGCGGGGCGGTCAGCGCCTGCTCCAGCTCCTTGATGTCGTAGTAGTCGCGGATGGCGGAGATCAGGCCGTCGGTGTCGAACGTGAACACCCCGCACCAGTGCAGGACGACGGACCGTCCGCCCATGGTGAGGTTGTCGAGCCGCTCGGTGAAGACCACCGTGTCGGTCGAGGCCACCGTGACCAGCTCGTAGTGGAACGCCGAGTAGAGGGCCGCCTGCCGGTCGAACTCGGCGCGGATGGCCGGGCGTCCGACGACGGCCGGCTGCCACGCGCTCACGTGGTAGCGGGCGTCAGTGGCGACGCAGGCGGCCGCCGCGTCGTAGTCCCGTTCGACCAGTCGGTCGAGGAACTGGCGGACCAGTAGCTCGTGCTTGTCGCTCACTCAACACTCCCGTGATCGGGTCGAGGGGGGTGGCGGCCCGGCGGCGAAGCCGGGCCCGAGGCTAGGACTTCGCCTGCTCGCGGTACTTGCGCGCGCTCTCGAGCTGGGGGTGGTGGTTGCGGTCGTACTGCTCGATCCACTCCTTGGGCAGGGCTCCCCACGCCGGCCCGACGCGCAGCCGCTCGCCGTCGTGCAGCTGCTCCGCGGCGACGACATCGGCGACGAACAGCGTGCTCTCGTCGATGTCGAGGGAGTGGACGACCCGTCCTTCGACGTAGCTGAGCGCGTCAAGCAGGATCGGGGTGCCGGTGACGCCTGGCTTCGTCCGGAACTGGCTGATCTTCTCCCCGTCGCGGCCGGAGCTCCCGCCGAGGCCCATGAGGATGTCGAGGGAGATCGCGAACTGCTCCTCCGGCGTCGCCGCCAGCAGGTGCATCGCGAACACACCGGACTCCAGGACCAGGTCGTGGGTCAGGTTGTACTTCGTGAGGCTGATCGTCACCCGCGGCGCCTCGGGCACGATGCTCGCGGCGCCGGCGGACAGCGACATCAGTCCGTTGGCCCGGCCGTTCAGAATGGTCGTGACCGCCACCGGGAACGGCCGCAGCCCGTTCAGCGTCGAAGCGGCTGCCTTCAGGTCCAATGTCATCGGGACTCCTCGCGTGAAGCCGGCACGGGGGCCGGGCGGACGTGGACGCCACGGGGACCGTCATCCGGTTGCCCGCCGGCCGCCCCTGGCGGAATGTCGTGAACGCCGGCTACGCCGTCCCCGTCCGGCAACCGGGACAGCGGACCTGCCACATGTGGCACGTTATGCCATGTGTGGCACAACGTGCAAGAGGTCGGAGTCGGTCTCTGACGGCTCGTACACACGACGCGACTCGCCTGCCGAGCGCCGGCGGCGGGTGTCGATCGTCCGGGGGCGGCCCGTGAACCGGGCGAAATGTATCGTGCGTCTGACGAACACGTCATGACCGCGGCGCGGTCGGCGCGCCAGGTCCGAGGGAGTGGTGAGGTGTCGGGAAACCCGGCGGGGCAGCACGACGAGGAGCGGATCACGGGGGGCGCCGTGGGTTCGGGCGATGCCGTGGAT
>NZ_JAMPTM010000111.1 GCF_025403375.1 Frankia gtarii | reverse complement strand
ACCAGTACCCCACCCACACCGCCTCCGCTCTCCCCGACCGCACGAACGACCCCGATCCCGACGGTCCCCACACCGGATGTCCCGTCCCGCCCACCGACGAGCGCCACACCCGCGGCCAACGTCTCCCCCGCAGGCACAGCCACTCCCCTGCCAAGCCCGACGCCAGCGACCGCGAATCGTCGCCCAACCGTCCCGCCGACACCCGCCCGCGCACCTGCCGTCCAGTCGGACAACATCCCCACCGTCTCACCGAGCAGCTCCCTGCTGGTCGCGCCACTCACCCCCAAGGGCACACCTGCCGGTACCCCAGCACCTGCCGGTACCCAGCCAACCCGTCCACCTGACACTGCCCGCTGGACTGCCTTTGCCCCGCGCGGCGGCCCGAGCCCGAAAAGTGAGCCCGCCATGCCGCGACCCACTCGCTACCCGCCCCACTTCCGAGCTGAGGCCATCGCCCAGGTCAAATGCCTCCGCCCCGACCACCCATCCGAATGGTCAGCGATCCAGGCCGTCGCGAATGTCCTCACCATCAGCCCCGAGACGCTCCGGACCTGGATACGCGACGCCGACGAGATCCGCCGCCGACCTCGTGCCAAACCCCACCTGTATCAGGCCGAGCTACGCCGCCTGCTCCGCGAGAACGCCGAACTGCGCCGAGCCGTCGAGTTCCTCAGCGCCAGCCGCCCGCCAACAGCAGGCCACCTCGCCACCCTGGACGCCGACGCGCCCGATCAGACCCAGGACAGGTCTGCTCAAGACGGTTCACGCAACCATCTCGCCACATAGTCGACCACGGCAAGCGCGCTTGATCGCGCGCGGGGGCGACGCCCAGCACTCGCAGCGCGGCAATCCTGGCCACGACCGTCGTCACCGTCAGTGCGGAGAGCGCCACAATTTACCCACCGGGATACAGTCCCTCCGGCTGACAAGGTCTGCGTAGACTTGTCATAGCGGACGGCGTCGCCAGCGTGGCGGGCACGGAACCGCGTCACATCCAGCCCCCACCTCTGTGATCTTGGTGTTCCGCGGAACCGCGCTACGCCTACCGACCCCGGCCCTGCCGATCATGGCGGAGATGTTCGGTTCCACCTGACGGCTACCCACGGTCAGATCCCCGATGCGGGAGTCGATGTCGGCCCAGGTAGTGCAGCCGGCCGGGCCCCTGACCGACGGCCTTACGAGCGGCGAGGACGAAACCCATGACCGTGTCCGTCATCGACAACGGACCGAACCAGATCAGCCGGTCAGTCCTGGTGAACGCGCCGGTGAGCGAGCTGTTCGCCATCGTGGCCGACCCGCGCCGGCACCGCGAGCTCGACGGCTCCGGCACGGTCCGCGCCACCGTCTCCGGCCCACCGCGGCTGGCCGAGGGCGCGGCCTTCTCGGTGAACATGAAGGCCTACGGCCTGCCGTACCGCATCACCAGCAGGGTCACGGCGTTCGAGGAGAACCGCCTCATCGAGTGGCGGCATCCGGTCGGGCACCGGTGGCGCTGGCAGTTCGCCCCGGAGTCGGCCGGATCCACCCGCGTCACCGAGACCTTCGACTACAGCACAATGGGACGGATCAAGGCCGCGATCCGCTACTACGACCTCATCCGCGCCCCGAAGAGCAACACGGCTGGCATCGAGGCGACCCTCACCCGGCTCCAGGCCCGTTACGCGCCGGACAGCCCGACAATCACCTGACAGCACGCAGGTACGACTCGGCCCTGCTCGCCGGCCGCGGGACGATCAGCAGGGTTCGAGGCGGTATCCCATCCCCCGCACCGTCGAGATGCGCTCCGCCCCGACCTTGCGACGAAGGTATCCGACATAGACATCCACGATGTTGCTGCCCGGGTCGTAGTCATATCCCCAGACCGCGGAAAGTAGCTGCTCGCGGGCGAGGACATGGCCGGGATGGCGAAGGAAGGTTTCCATCAGGACGAACTCGCGGGCGGTCAGGTCGACCGTCCGCCCGTCGACGTCGGCCCGGCGGGTCCGCAGATCCAGCGCGAGATCACCGGCCCGCAGCACCGTGGGCTCGGGTCCGCGGTCGACGCGCAGTCGCAGCCGCAGGCGGATGCGGGCGAGCAGTTCCTCGAACCGGAACGGCTTGCTCATGTAGTCGTCAGCGCCGCCCTCCAGCGCCGCCACCGTGTCCCGCACGCCGTCGCGCGCCGTGAGCACGACGACGGGAAGGGTCAGGCCCGCCTCCCGCAGCCGGCGTAGCACGGTGAAGCCGTCCATGTCGGGCAGGCCGAGATCGAGCACCAGCAGGTCGACCTCGCCGGACATGGCGACCGCCAGCGCGGAGGCGCCGTCCGGTACGCAGACCGGCACGAGACCGTTGGCCCGCAGGCCCTTCTCGACGAAGGACGTGATCCGGCGCTCGTCCTCGGCGATGAGTACGCGACTGCTCACCCGCGGCCACTCCCGTCCCTGAGTTCCTTCCGCTCGACACGATCGACACGATCGATCGCCGGTCCCTCCCGGGGAACGGTCAGCACGAACCTCGCCCCGGAACAGGCCGAGACCGCGTCGGTGACCGCGTCCGGGACCGCGTCGGTGACCGTGACGGTACCGCCGTGCGCGACGGCGATGGCTCGCACGATCGCGAGCCCGAGCCCGGCTCCCTCCGACGACCCGCGCCCGGTCTGCCCCCGGGTGAACCGCTCGAAGATCCGATCCCGGTCTTCCACCGGGACGCCCGGCCCGCAATCGCTGACCCAGAAGATCGCGGTCCGCCCCCGCACCCGCGATCCGACCGACACCCGCCCCCCGGGGCCGGTGTGCTGGGTGGCGTTCTGGGCGAGCTGGATCATCGCCTGGGTCAGCCGATGCCGGTCGACGATCACCGTGCCGGTGCCGATCTCGTCCACCCGCCAGTCCCGCGACGCGAGTGCGGCCACCCGGGAGAACAGGTCGATCGTGAACGCCTCGACGTCGACCGGGGTCGGGCGCAGGAAGTCGGGGCGCTCGGCCTTGGCCAGGGTCAACAGGTCGTCGACCATCAGGCTCATCCGGTCGAGCTCGTCGGTGACGAGGGCAACCGTCTCCTCCCGCTCGGCGGGGTCGGGTCCGAGCAGCTCCAGGTGCCCACGGATGATCGTGATCGGTGTGCGCAGCTCGTGGCCGGCATCGTCGACGAACGCCCGCTGGACGGCGAAGGCGTCCTGGAGCCGGTCGAGCATGCCGTTGAACGTCCGGGCAAGCTCGGCGATCTCGTCCCGACCGCGGATGGGGATCCGCCGGGCGAGATCCGTCTCGGTGATGGCCTGGGCGGTGCGGCGCAGCTCACGGACCGGCGCCAGCACCCGGCCCGCGACCAGCCAGCCGCCGACCGCGGCGAGGGCCAGGGCGGCGAACCCGACGAGCGCCAGGACTCGCACGACCTCGTCGACCTCCGCGCGCTGCCGGTCGACGAACACCGCCACCGCGAAGACGCCCCTCGCGTTCCGCCCGATCACACTCACCGGGACAGTGGCGTATCGCGCCTGCCCGCGCGGGGTCGTGACGACGCCGTAGCGCGGGCCGGCCCCGATCTCGGTGAAGGCCCGGACCGCGGCCGGATCGGTGTCGAGCCGGTACGGCGGCTCCTCGGCGCTACGCCGGAACGGCACCCCGTCCACCAGTGCGATCATGGTCTCGTCCCGGTCCGGGATGTTGCGCTCCAGATAGACCTGAAGCAGGCTGCGCACGTCGGGAAAGGGTTCCGACGTCCGCGGGTCGACGCTCTGTTCAGCGAACCGCCGCAGCTGGGCAACCTGCAGGGCGAGTCCGCGGTCGATACGCTCGTCCATCCGGGACAGCAGCACCCCGCGTGAGACGAGGACCGACCCGGCCAGCGCAACGGCAACGAGCAGCACCTGCCAGCCGAGGATGCGCAGCCGCGCCGAGGTGGCCGCGTCGCGGGCCAGCGCCGCCGGCCGCGGGCGACGCGCCGGCAGCCGCCCTTTCGTCCGTGCCGGCATGACCTCAGCCTGACGGTCGCTGACAAGGCGAGCATGAGAAGGCGATGAGAACCTTCTCATGCCATCCCAGGCCCTTCGTCCCATGCCTCATGGCGGTTCGCTGAGTGACGTTCGCCGGTCCGGCGAGGGCCGCCGCCGGCTCAGTGGACGGCGTTTCCGGCCGTCGAGGGCGTGGCCCGCGGGGGTTGGGTCGCATCGACGGCCGGGCTCGGTGACGGGGGCACCGCGGCCGACCGCGACTCGACCGCCCGCGTCCGGGGCACGGCCGTGGGCACAGCGGCGGGTTCGGCGGCGGCCGCGGGAAGCGGCGCGTAGGGGACCGCGGGCGCCGGGACGATCCGCCCCGACCGACGGATCGGCGGCGGGACGGGCTCGGCCACGGCGGCCGTCGTGAGCGGCGGCCGCACCCGCGCCAGCGGCGTGGAGGGCGGTGCAGCCGCCCTGGTCGGCGTGGGGCTAGCGGTGCGCACCAGGATGGGCCCGCCCAGGTCGGGTGGGGCCGCCCGGTCGCCCGTACCGAAGGCGCCATAGAGGACGTACAGCGCGACCGGGACGGCGGCGGCGATCCCCGCCAACATCAACATGTGGGGCAGCCGCCGGCGGCGCCGGGGCGGTGGGGCGGGCGCGTCGCCGAGGGTCGTCTGTTCACCCGTGGCACGCCGAAGCCCCATGAGGACCAAGGGTAAGGCGCCGCGCCCGGCGGATCTCGGCCCGGGTGGGCCGACCGCCGCCCGACCCGCCCGACCGGCTAGGACGCGGCGGCCCTGGCCCTGGATGAAGAAGCTCTCATCGTCGTCTCACGGCCGTCCCATGCCCCGAGGACAGGGTCGCAGGTGCTGCACACCGCAGCGTCACCAACCCGCGAGGAGATCAGATGACGACGACATGGCGACGCCGGATCGCGCCGGGCTCCGCTCTGGCCTTGGCCCTGCTCGGAGCGGGCGCGGTCCTGCCGACCGGCCTCGCCGGGCCGGCGGGAGCGAGCGCCGCCCACGCCGCGCCGGCGAACCCCCCGGCGACCCCGGTGACGACCTCGGTGACAGCCCCGGCACCGACCTCGGCGGCGCCGCTGAACCGGACCCAGCCCGCCCCGGCCACCGCGGCACCGGCGGTCCCAGCACCGGACCGGCTCGTCCCCAGGCCGACGCCAACCCGGGCGCCGGGCGCCGGCGGGGACCGGGACGACGTGCTGCCGGTCGGCGGGGTCGACACCGGTGCTGGGGGAACCGCGCGGGGATCGGACGGGCACGACACGGTCTGGACGACGCCGGGCGCCGCGGCCGCGGGCACGACCGTCGCGGTGGCGGCCGGCGGCGCGATCGTGCTGGCCCGTCGCAACCAGAAATCGCGGGTCGGGGCCTGACCGATGCCGTCGGCCACCCTCCGCGAGGCGGTCCTGGCCACCGCGATCGCGCTCGTCCTGATCGCCGGGTGCGGGCCCGAGGGCACCTCGACCCGAGACTCGCACCCGCCCGCGGCGGTGCCGAGCGACACCGGCCCGGCCAGCGCCGCCGGGCCGGCCGAGGGGCAGGTGGCGCCACCGGTTCGGGTCCGGATCCCCGACATCGGCGTCGATGCCGCCGTCGTACCCCTCGGCCTGGACGCTGGCGGGACTCTCCAGGCACCGACCGACTTCGCGACGGCCGGCTGGAACGTCGCCGGCCCGGAGCCCGGCGAGAACGGAGCCGCCGTCGTCGCCGGACACGTCGACTCCACGACCGGTCCCGCCGCCTTCTTCCGCCTCGGCGCGCTGCATCCCGGAGCCCGGGTGTTCATCGACCGGGCGGACGGCTCGACCGTGACATTTGTCGTGCGCCGGCTGGTGCGCTATCCCAAGTCCGCGATCCCGGACGCCGAGGTCTACGGCGGGAGCCCGGGGTCACCCGGCCTGCGCCTGATCACCTGCGGCGGCGCCTTCGACCATGCCAGGGGTCACTATCTCGACAACGTCGTCGTGTACGCCACCGATTGACGTCGCGCCCCGGCCGCAGCAACAGACCGCGACCTCGCCGTCTCCCCGATGCAACGGCCGTGCGCCGCATCACCGGACACAGCCAGGGCAGGTTCTCGTCCTCCGGATGATCAGCGGAGCCGGCGGGCGGTCCGGGCTGGAACCGGGGGCAGGGTCCACCCCGATCGCGGGCCGCCGCCTACATCGCGAGGTAGCCACGCAGCAGCGCGTTCTGGTCGAGGTCACCGGCCGGGCCGTCGAACGTCACCTGGCCACGATCGAGCAGCACGACCCGGTCGGCGATGTCGAGCGCGCGCTGCACGTACTGCTCGACGAGCAGCAGCGCGACGCCCGACGCGGCCAGGGCCCGTAGCGAGTGGAAGATCTGGTCGACGATGGCGGGCGCCAGGCCCATCGACACCTCGTCGAGCAGCACGATCCGGGGCCGGGCGAGATGGGCCCGGGCCAGGGCCAGCATCTGCTGCTGACCACCGGAAAGGGTGCCGGCGGTCTGGCCCAGCCGTTCCCGCAGAACCGGGAACGCCGCCAGGGCGACGTCGAGGGAGGAGTCCGTCGCCCACGGCGGCACCTGCATCCGCAGGTTGTCCCGCACGGTCAGGCTGCGGAAGACGCCCCGCCCCTCGGGGATGTGGCACAGCCCGTCGCGGGCCCGCCGGTGCGCGGGCGCGCCGGTGCGGTCCCGGCCGCCGACGAGGACGCGTCCGCGCGTGGCGGGCAGCAGGCCGGTGGCCGTGCGCAGCAGCGTGGTCTTGCCCGCGCCGTTGGCTCCGAGCAGTGCCACGACGGATCCGGCCCGCACCGTCAGGTCGACCCCGCGCAGCACGGTGGTCCGGCCGTAGCCGGCATCCACCCCGCGCAGTTCCAGAACAGTGTCAGCCATGTCGGGGGCAGCCATATCGGGGTCAGCCATCACTCGCCGCCCGCGGTCAGGCCGGCCGAGTGCGGGCGGGCGGCGTCCGCGGCGGCGGGCTCCAGCGGGTCGGTTTCCCCGAGGTAGGCGACGCGCACCACGGGCGACGCCATGACCTCCGCCGGAACTCCGTCGAACACCGGGCGACCGAAGTCCAGGACGTACACGTGGTCGCAGATCGCGGTGACCAGGCTCATGTCGTGCTCCACGAGAAGGATGCCGACTCCGTGCTCGTCGACCACGCGTCGCAGGATCTGCCCGAAGTGCCGGGTTTCCGCGCGGTCGAGGCCGGAGGAGGGTTCGTCGAGAAGGAGAAGCCGGGGCTGGCCGGCGAGGCAGCGCGCGAGTTCGACCAGCCGGCGCTGCCCGGTCGACAGGGAACCCGCCACCTGCCCGGTCAGGTCGCCCAGGCCGCAGGTGCGCACCGCGGAGTCCGCCGCGGCGTGGATGTCGCGCGAGATCCGCGGGGTGCTGGCGAGATGGCGCAGCGCGTTGGGTCCGGCCCGCCGGCCCTCGGCCCCGAGGACCACGTTGTCCCACACCGTGAGGTTGTCGAACAGCTCCATCTGCTGGAAGGTGCGGCCCAGGCCCAGCCGGGCGCGGGTCGAGGCCGAGCGCCGGATGATCGATCGACCGTCGAGGAGCACCTGGCCGCGCTGGGGCCGCAGCAGCCCCGAACACACGTTGAACGTCGTCGTCTTGCCGGCGCCGTTCGGGCCGATGAGTCCGGTGATGTGCCCCGTGGCGGCCCGCAGCGTCACGCCGTCGACAGCCACCAGGCCACCGAAGGCCACCCGCACGTCGCGGATCTCCAGCTCGGCCGGCGGCGCCTGCGCCCTCTCCCGGGACGATCCGGGCGCCGACACCGCGGTGCCCCGCTCGCGGGCCCCACCGGCACTGCCGGCCCCGCGGGCACCGCGCCCGCCGAGCCGGTCGAGCGCGCGGCGCACGGCCGGGTGCGGCTCGCGGGTCCGGGCCGCCGTGACCGCGTAGAGGATCGCGAAGACGCCGAACGCCACCTGCAGCCAGTTGGACGTGTCGGCACTGTCGACGTAGGACGGCACGAGGGTGAGCCCGGCGGCCCCGGCGACCGCGTACCAGGGCGCGCCCCCGACGCTGATGACGACCAGCACGAAGTAGACCAGCGAGGTGATGGGGAGGTAGGAGTCGCCGTTGACCTGCCCGACCGCCGCGGCGTCGAGGACACCGGCGACGGCAGCCAGGAAGGCGGACAGGCAGAACACCAGCACCCGGGTCGTGTTCACCGCGGTCCCGCTCGTCGCCAGGCCGATCGGGCTGTCGGCCAGGGCGCGCAGCAGCCGGCCCAGCCGGCTGCGGTTGAGGGCCACCATGGCGAGGGCCGCCGCGGCGGCCAGGATCAGCACGAGGTAGTAGTAGCCGCGGTCGGAGCCGTCGAGGCCGACCGCGGCCCAGCGCGGGGTGGGGACGCTGACGCCGATGCCGAGGCTGCCGAACATGTAGCCCTGCGAGTAGAACATGTACTGGACGAGGATCCCGAACCCGAACGTCGACAGCGCCAGGTAGAGCCCGGACAGGCGGATCGCCGGGATCGCCAGCAGGGCGCCGATCGGCACCGCGACGAGGCCCGCGACCACCAGCGCGGCCGCCCACGGCCAGCCCTTTTCCACGTGCAGCTGCGAGAACGCGCAGACGCCGATGGCCATGAAGGTGACGTGGCACAACGACACCTGGCCGGAGGTGCGCACGAGCAGGCCGAGGGAGAGGAACAGGATCGCGTAGGCGAGGAACTCGCTGAACGCCACCAGGTGGATGCCGGCGAAGCTCGGCACGAAGCAGAGCAGCGCCACGACGGCGACGCCGCCGGCGGACTGCAGGCGCCACGGCGTCGTCCAGGCGACGCCCGAGCGCGGCACCGCGCGCAGCCGTTCGGTGAGGCGGCGGCGGGGGGCGGTGAGCAGGACGGCGAACAGGACGAGGAACGGCAGCGCGTTGGACAGCCCGGCCAGCAGGCCGCTGTCGAAGTACTTCGTGGCCAGCGAGGCGATGATCCCGATGACGAGCCCGCCGACATACGTCGCCGGCAGGCTGGTGAACCAGCCCAGCGCCGCGGCGCCGAAGGCCGCGACGACGAGGAACGTCAGGGCCGTCGCGTCGAGGTTGACGTACTGGGCGACCAGGACGCCCGACGTCGCCGCGAACCCGATGCCGATCATCCAGGCCCACCGGCGCACGGCCACCGGGTTCGTCCCGGTGGTGTCGAGCAGCGCCGGGTCGTCGACCACGGCGCGCATCGCCACCCCGGTGCGGGCCAGCGAGAAGTAGGCGTAGAGCGCCGCGGTGGCGACGATCCCCACCGCGAAGACGATGATGCGGTCAGCGGTCACGGTCGTGCTGCCGAGGTGGAACCCGGCGTCGGGCAGGAACACCGGCACCTTGCGCGGTCGGGTGTCCCCGTAGATCAGCACGGCGCCGGCCTGCACGACGAGCAGGACGCCGACCGTGCCGGCCACCCGGGTCGACAGCGCGGTCGCGGCCATCCGCCGGGCGCCCTGCTCGAACGCCAGGCCCAGGACCGGGCCGGCCCCGAGGATGCAGATCGCCGCCGCGGGCACCCACGGCAGTCCGGCCTGGACGTGCAGGCTGTAGAACAGGTACGCCGAGACGGTGGCGACGGCTCCGTGGGCGAAGTTGAAGATGCCGGACGTCTTGTAGGTGAGCACGAGCCCGACACCGGCCAGCCCGTACACCGATCCCGTGGTCAGCCCGGCGATGAGGAACGGCAGCACGTGGGTCCCCTCCTGCTGGTGTGGTCGTGACGATCCGCCGGAGATCCCGGGACGCGCCGCACGGCCGCCGATACGCGGTCGGCACGGCGCGTCCCGAGAGGTCCGCGCAGTCTCAGCTGGCCGCCGCCGGGTGCTGGTCCGCCGCCGAGTGCTGGTTCGACGCGGGGAGCCGGTCGGTGCGGCTGCGGGGCTGGAACCGGTGGCGCATCACGGTGCCGGTGCGGTCGCGCAGCCCGACCTTCTCGTCGAGGTCCGGCCGCACCTCGCGCATCACGAGGAAGTCCGGCGACAGCCAGGCGCGGTGGACGTACGGCGCGAAGCTGAGCAGACCCCGTGCGCCCCCGGTCGCGGCGGGCAGCATCTTGACGCGCTCCAGGCCGGCCTTCACGCCGGCCGGCGAGAGCGGACGGGCCTTGGAGATGCCGTGCGCGATCATCTGCGCGATGTCGTAGTTGATGATCGCGAACCAGTTCTCGGGCCGGTAGTCGTAGCGGCGCTCGAACCGGTCGAGGAAGTCCTGGGCCACCGTGTTGGTCTCGTCGTACTGGTCGCAGCCCACCCAGCCCTTGAGCGAGGCCATGCCCTGGGGCAGGACCGGGGCCGACATGAACGCCGTGCACATCACCCGGAACGGGTCCCACTGCGCCGCGGCGAGCGCACGGTTGATGTGGACGGAGGCCACCCCGACGCCGAGGTAGGCCAGCGCGTCCGCGCCGGCCGACCGCAGCCGCTCGACCGCCGGGCCCATGTCCGTCTCCAGCGGGTCGACGCCGTGCTCCAGCAGCACCTCGACGCCGTCGAAGTCGCAGGCGTCGCGGAAGAAGCCGCGGTACTCGTCGCCGATCGCCGTCTTGTCGTAGACGACGGCGACGGTCTTGATCCCCTTGACGGCCAGGTAGTTCGACATCACGTACGGGTCCTCGGCCAGCGAGCCGTTGTTGATGTTGAAGCACCACTCGCCGTACCAGAGGTCCGTGCCGCACATGGCCACGGACGGGACGTGGCCCTCCCGGTCGTTCCACTCGCGGAACGGAATGGCGTTGTCGGAGATCCACGGGCCGTCGATGGCCACCACGCCCGCCTCGACGAGCTCGCGGCCCGCCTGGATCACGGTATGCGCGTCGCCGGTGGGCAGGCCGTGGACGAGCTTGTAGATCACTTCGATCGGCCGGTCGATGAGACCGTCCTGCAGCGCCTCGTCGAAGGTCAGGTCGAGCACGTCGTGCAGGAGCTGCTCGGCCTCCGGGGCGAGCGGCCAGTCACAGAGCATGCCGATCTTCGTGGTTCCGGACACGGAGGTCCTCCTCATGGGGACTGCGGTGATGGGGAACGCGGTGATGGAAGCACCGGGATGACGGCGCAGGGATGGGGTGCGCGGGGATGGGGTGCGCGGCGTCTCGGCGGTCCGAGCGGCGCGGGCGGGCGGGGCGCCGGGCGGATCAGGCGTTCTTGCCGCAGACCCGGCCCGCGCCGAAGGGAGTGGTCAGCTTCCCGGACTTCACCTGGGCGTACCAGGTGCAGGCCTCCTGGACGGCGGGCTTGCCCTTCGCGTAGGTCACGGGCGCGAGGATGCCGTCGAGGTCGAACCTGGGACCGAGCTTGTACAGACCGTCGTAGATCGTCTGCGAGGTGATGTCGCCACTCGCGCCGGCGAGGGTCTTCTCCAGGACCTTCCCGGCGTACCAGCCGGAGGTCGTGCTCGTGTTGAGCAGCACGCCGGGCTGGTACTTCGTCATTGCGGCGAGGAACTCGGCGGTGCCGGGTCCGTCGCCGAACCACAGCGGCTCGGGTGCGGCGAAGACGAGGCCCTCCCACACCGGGGCGGACAGTTCGCTGTCGCGCCAGTTCTGCGGGTTGTCGATCCAGATCGGCCGGTAGTCCTGCTGGGCGCACTGCTCGACGAGGCGCTTGGCGGTGGCCAGGTCGCTGGCGGCGAAGACGGCCTCGGCGCCCGAGTCCTTGAGCTTCTGGCACTGGGCGGCGTAGCTGGTGGCCGACGCCGAGATGGCCTGGCCCGGCACCGACCGGATGCCGAGCCGGCGGGCGTGGGTGTCGAGCAGGCCGGCGGCCTGGGCGCACGCGGGCACCTCGGCGCAGTAGGCGACGCTCACCACGGACTTGTGGAACAGGACCCCGGCGTTGGCGTACCCGCCGTACCCGGTGTCGTTGGTGCCGGTGACCGGAAAGAAGTTCGGGTCCTTGGTGTAGGAGATTCCGGTGGCCGTCCCGCCGAGAACCGGGATGTCGTGCTGGGAGGCGTAGCTGGCCCACGCCGCGTCCACGCCCGACTCGTGGTTGCCGACGAGCGCCACGACGTGGTCCTGCTCGACGAGCTCCTTGACGTTCTGCAGGGCCTTGGCGGGCTTCCCGCCGTCGTCCTTGACGATGATCTGCACAGGATGGCCGGCTATGCCGCCGGCGGCGTTGATCCCGTCCGCCCACGCCTGCAGGCCCTTGGAACCGGCGATGGCGATGTCGGAGGCGAACCCGCTGTAGACGCCGACATTACCGATCTTGATGGGCGACCCGCCGGGGCCGCCGCCGCTCGACGGCGCCGTCCCGCCACCGCCACCACTACCACCGCCGCTGCCACAGGCGGCGGTGGCGAGGAGTAAGGCTCCCACCGCTGCGGCCATGCTCACCCGGGTCCGGGCCGAGCGCGGTCGCATCGATCTGACTGCTCGCATGAAGTGTCCTCCTGATCACGGGCTGACTCCGGGCTGACTCCGAGCTGGCGTCGGGCAAGGCAGCTCTCCACCCGCCGCAATGGTGTACCACACATCACACATAATGTGGAAGTAGGCATCTGCGCAGGTGGAGAGCGTTCTTGTGGCTCCCAGAGCGCGCGGAAGTCAGCCGGACCCGTCAGCAGGTCGCCTCAGGACACGACGCCCCAAGGACACGACGCCCCTCGGGAGATGACGGACCTCAGGGGGTGACGGACCTCAGGGGGTGACGAACAACCCGCGGCGCTCGAGCTCGGCCACGAGCGCGGCTCCGTGCTGCTGCAGCATCCGTTCGGCCGCCGACGCCGCGGCCTCGCCGTCGCCCCGATCGACCGCCTCGGCGATGAGCCGCATCCACGGGGCCACGGCGTCGGCCATCCCGGGCACGGCGGTGTAGTAGGCGTCGGCCGGCAGGAGGTCGGGCACCGCGTCGACGAGATGCCGCCAGGCTGGCGAAGCACACATCCGGCCCAGGACGTCGACGAACTCGACCATCAGCGGCCTGATCGCCTCCAGGTCCTTCTCCCGGCCGAGCCGGCCGGCGATCGCGACGAGCTCGTCCTTGTTCCGCGCGCTGGTGCCGACCACCGCCCGCTTGAGGGCCCACCCGTAGAGCAGCGAGAACAGCTCGTAGTTGTCGCGGATGCGATCGCGGTCGACATTGCAGACGAAGGCGCCGCGATGCGGCCGGATCTCCAGAATGCCCTCGGACTCCAGGGCGATGACGGCCTCGCGCACCGGGGTGTTGCTCACCCCGAGCACCCGGGCCACCTCGTCCTGGGGGATGCGCTCCCCCACCCGGATCTTGCCCTCGAAGATCTGCTCCTTGATGTAGTCACCCACGCTCATGCGGACGCGCTCGCGGGTGATCGGCCGGGTGGGTAGGCGGGAGGCCGACCCCTGAGCTGGAGCTTTCGACGCCAAGCCTGCAGCTCCTCAGCAGGACGAAGGGAGGGCACAACCCGGCCGTGCCGGAATCACACATGATACAGAAAACGCGCCGCCGCACGCCGCATCCGGCCGGCACACGCCGCATCATCGAGCAGCTCGGGGCGTCACCGGTCCCCGACCAGCTCCGCCGGCAGGGTCGCGACGACCTCGTCGACGCGGACTCCCGGGCCCGCGGCCGGCTGATCGCGATCTGCCTGGATGGTCTGCGCGTGGGCGAGGCGGCGCGCCCGCTGCCCGGCCCCGCGCCCACCGGCGGCCTGTTCGACGAACGGCGGGTTCATCGGTCCGTCAGGAATGCCTCAGAGGAACACTACCAGCGTCGTCAGAATCATCATGAGAACCAGCGCGATGGCGGCGGCGATAAGAAAGCCGGCCAAGAGCGGGCGAACAGCCTTCGCGTGCGCTCGCGGTTCAGCCCGGCACCGATCATCATGAGCGGTGGAGCCGGTGACACGCGTTCGACGATGACACGGATTCGCGGGCCCGAAGTGGCAATCTGCTGAACGCTGACGAGGCTGGCGAGGCGCACGTCGTCGCGCGGGACCGTCATCTCCCGCCCCAGCCAGTCGACGAGCGTCAGATTCCCGTCGCGGACGATCACACGCTCCTGAAACTTGAGGACGGCCACCCCGGCCACCAGCACGACGGCCGCAATACCCAGCCCGGCCAGGAACCACCCGTCGCCGACGGCGCCCTCGCTGTGTGCCGCCCGCAGGACGGAAGCGGCCACACCTGCCGCGAGCATCGGCAGCAGGCCCAGCATGCGTGCCCGCGACGGTCGAGTAGTCGGTTCCGCGTCGCCTGCGCCCCCGTTGTCCATCATGTCGTCGGTGTTTCCCGGCGGGGAGAAAACAAACAGCCGGAGTTTCCCCGAGTTAGGCGTGCGGCGCCGGCAGGGAAGGGCACAACCCGGCCGCGCCGAATCACCGGTCCGCGGATACCTGGGCCGCCCCACCGCCGACACTCACGTCGAGCCGATCCGGGCCTTGCCGCCCGACCCCGGTAACATCGTCGGGCGGGCCCTCGCACATGTTTTCACGTGGCGGCGTACCGCCGACATCACCGCTGCCGACATCACCGCCGCCGGCCACCAACGGGTCGCCGGCCGCCGACGGGGCGCCGAGCTTCCACAGGGCGACGGCCAGCAGGAGCCCGCCGACCAGGGCGAATCCCGCCAGACCGGACAGGACGAGATCGGTCGGCCCGGGAGCCTCGGTGGCCCACGCGGTCCGCAGCCGATCCACCGGCGCCAGGGGCGCGAGCGCGGGATTCCGCCGCGCCAGGTCACGCGTGATCATCGCCAGGGTGAGCAGGGTGAGCGCGGCGACGAGCACGACCGTCGGCAGCCCCCGCCGTCCCAGCGGGAGCGCCCGCCAGGAGACCGCGACGACGAACGCGAGCACCGGCAGCATCGGCAGCAGGTAGCGGGTGAACGCCGCGCCACCGGCGGCCGCGTATCCCACCAGCGTGGCGACGACGAGCAGGCAGTGCGCGGCGAGCAGAATCCAGACGACGCTCCCGGCCAGTCGCGCACCCGGCTGGCGTGGAGCCGGGGCCGGGGCCGGAGCCGGAGCCCGGGCGGCCAGGACCCACGCCGTCAGGACCCGTACCGCCGCGGCGAGCACACCCGCACCGGTGACGAGCGCGAACCCGACGGCCATCTTCTCCGCGTAGCCGGTCAGCAGGGAGACCCGACCGAACAGACCGCGGTAGACGTTCCACCAGAAGTCGGGGTCGCGCACCACCTGCTGCGCCGACGGTCGCGGCCCCCGGATCGGGAGCATGGCGGCGATCCGGCCGAAGGCGGTGGGGTCGCCGTACTGGCGCACGTTGCGCAGGTAGAACCAGCCGGTCGCGGCGAAGGTCAGCGCGGCGAGCCCACCGGCCACGGCCAGGCCGCGGCCGGTCCGCCGAGACAGGCGGCCGGTGGTGTGCGCCGCGACGGCGACCCCGACGGCCGGAACGACGACCATCAACGCCACCGCTCCGCTCGCCCGACTGGCCGCGGCGGCCGGGCCGAGCACCGCGAGCGCCAGCAGCGTGCGCGGCCCCGGTCCCCGGCGCGCGATCGCGACGGTCACGGCGAGCAGACCGGTGATGGTCGCCACCGCGATCGTGTCGTTGTAGACCTGCCCGGACGGGAACACGAACAGGCCGACAACCCCGGTGATCGCCGCCGCACCGACCGCGACGGCCGGCTGTCTCGGTAGCACGCCCCGGACCAGGGCCGCCGTCGCGATCAGGGCGGCCACCCCGAGCGCCACGTTGATTCCTCGGGCGGCGCGGAAGCCGGCCAGCGGGTGATGCAGGGCGATGCCCGTCCGGAGCGGGACGGCCTCGACCGCGTAGAACAACGGCGGATGGTTCGCGGTGTAGACAACATCGAAGTTGGTCAGCGGCCGGCGCAGCCGCCGTCCGCACAGGTGGTCGGCGTGCGCGTTCACCGCGACTCGGAACTGCCGGGGGGATACGCGGCACCCGGCCGGCAGCCCCGGCATGCCCGGAATGCGGGAGCGCACGGGTGAGTCCAGCACGGGCAACGAACCGTCGGCCACCGCAAGCGCGTACGCGGTGTGCTGCGCCTCGTCAGCGCTGGCAAAGGGCGGCACGACGACGGCGACCAGCAGTCCGAGCGCCGAGAAGACCATCGCGGCCGCGACCACCCCGACCACCAGCCACCGATGTCCGGACCGATTGCCCGGCCCGGAACCGACCCGGTCTGTGACCTTCAACCACCACACCCCAACGCCGGCCGGCCGAGGAAACATCGGCCACGCTCGGCCTGGCGGTACCGTAGCGCCTGCCGCGCCACGGCTGTCCGGCGGATCGGACTTCCGGCACCTATGGGACATGGTTGGACATGAAGTGGACGTGGAGTGGCGATGGGTGGACGCCGTCGACGGTGCGCCGGCCTCGGTCCGGCGTTCGGCCGCGGAGTGCGCCACCCGGACTGGTGAACAGCGTTGACATGTCCACGGATGGTCTGCGACGCTGCAGCTCCCACAGCCGGCGAGGCGCGAGGGCGACGAAGACGGAGCTGTCTCATGGGCGCTATCGATCTGTCCGGGTACGAGGTCACCGACGCCTTCTTCGGGGCGCCGTTCATCGAGGTCGACGAGGAGCGTGAGCGTCCCTCACCGCACCGCTTTGTGCAGGGCGGCTTCGAGGGCACCGATACGGAGTTCGCCTTCTACCTCCCGCCCGCCGAGTTCTACACCGGTCGTATGTTCCAGCCGCTGGAAGGCGGCAACGGCGGCCACGCGGTCACCTTCGGCGGCGGCATTCTCGGCGAGATGTTCCAACGCATCGACATGAGCGCCCGCCTCGGCGGCTACATGGTCGAGTCGAATCAGGGTCACAAGGGCGACGACTACGACCCGAAGGCCGGGGAGGATCCGACCCTGTACGGGCACCGGGCCAGTGCCGAGGCCGCCCGGTTATCCAAGTACGTCGCCGCCCAGGTGTATGGCAGCGCCCCCCATCACAGCTACGTCTGGGGTGGCAGCGGCGGCGGGCGACGCTCCCCGCTGTGCCTGGAGAACGCGCCCGGCGTGTGGGACGGGTGCATGCCGTCGACCAGCGGCGGCGAGATCGCCGAACCCGGCAACACCGAGCGAGTCAAGGCCGGCAGCATCATGTCGTTCGGCCAGATGTTCAATGTCCAACGGCTCCTCGGCCGCGACAAGATCATCGCATTGGCGGACCGGATGGCGCCGGGCGGCAGCGGCAACCCGTTCGAGGGACTCGGCACGCATGAACGCGAGGAACTGGCGTCGCTGTACCGGCAGGGTTTCGCCCGCGGCAACGAGTTCATGATCAGTGAGCCGATGGGCCAGATGTGGCTGTGGACCTCGCTGGCCGACGACCTGTTCCGCGACGACCCGGACTACTTCGCGAACTTCTGGACGAAGCCGGGCTACGTCGGGCACGACGCACCCGAACTGGTCGAGGGCGACCTGATCCACCAGACGGGACGGGTCGTGCGCACCCTGTCGGCCCGCGACCTGAACGAGTCGCCCGACTTCGCCGGACCCGAGTTCCAGACCATGCGCATTCTGGCGGCGATCGTCGGCGCGGGCGGCGAGGCGTACGACTTCCCCTACGCCGTCGAGATCGAGGGGCTCAAGGGCGGCTACCGCGTCGGAACCGGCGTGAAGATCCTGACCGGGAAGGCCGCCGGACGGTCGCTGTACGCCACCGGCGCGGCCGGGGACGTCTTCGCCTGCGACGGGCAGGGCGACGCGAACGTCCTGCGGTTCAAAGGGGTCGAGCCGGGCGACGAGGTGCTCGTCGACAACCGCAGGTTCCTCGCCTACTGCTACTTCGCCCGCCATCACGTCACCGACGACCCCGCGTTCGCGCACCTGCTCGTCGACGGCCGGCCGATCCATCCGCAGCATCCCGTGCCGCAGATGTCCTCGCTGATGGGCGTCTGCTACTCCGGCCAGTACGAGGGCAAGGTGCTCTGGATCCACCACACCCACGACTCGTCGGTCTGGCCCGCGTGGGGCACCCTGTACGACCGGGCCGTGCGCCAGGCCCAGGGCGAGGCGGGCGCGCGGGCGAACTTCCGCATCCGCTGGACCGAGTACGCCGAGCACGGCCCGTACGCCATGGTCCCGCCGGAACCGAACCGGGTGGCCGCGACCCGGCTCGTCGATTTCCGCGGCATCACCGAGCAGTCGATGATCGACCTGATCGACTGGGTGGAGAACGGCGTCGAGCCGAGCGGCACCACCTACACCTTCGCCGACGGCCGGGTGCACCTGCCGGCGAGCGCGGCCGAGCGGGGCGGCATCCAGCCGGTCGCGTCGGCCACGGCGAACGGCGGGTCCCGGGCCGACGTCGGCGTGGGCGAGCCGGTGACCCTGACGGTCACCGCCGCCGTCCCGCCGGGCACCGGCACGATCGTCTCGATCGAGTGGGACTTCGACGGCACCGGAACCTATCCGCTGCGCCACGCCGAGATCGACGGCACGGCCGCCGAGCTGACCGTGGCGACCACGCACACCTACGACCGCCCGGGGACCTACTTCGCCACCGCCCGCGTGACCTCCCACCGCACGGGCGACGTGCGGGCCGAACTGTGCCGGATCGAGACGATCGCCCAGGTCCGCACCGTCGTCGCCGCGGGGGTCTGACGATGACGGGTTCACTGGACGGCAAGGTCGTCCTCATCACGGGTACCGGCAGCGGCATGGGCCGGGCCGGGGCGCTGCGGTTCGCCGCCGCCGGCGCCACCGTCGTCGGCTGCGACCTCAACGCCGAGGGCAATGCCGAGACCGAGGCCCTGGTGAAGGCCGCCGGCGGTCAGATGCTCGGCACGGCGCCGGTCGACCTCGCCGACTTCGCCGCGTGCGAAAGCTGGGTCGAGGCGGCCGTGCGGGCCCACGGTCGCATCGACGTGCTGTGGAACAACGCCTCGGCGTGCGTGTTCGCCACCATCGACACGATGACGGTCGAGCAGTGGGACTTCTCGATCCGCAACGAGCTGAGCATCGTCTTCCTCGTGACCAAGGCGGCCTGGCCGCACCTGACCGCGAGCGCCGGCACGGACGCGAAACCGGTAGTGATCAACACGGCGTCGGTGGCCGGGCACGGCGGTGGTCCGGGCGGAATCGCGCACTCGGCGACCAAGGCCGCCGTCCTGGCGATGACCCACGTCATCGCCGCCGAGGGTGCGCCGTACGGCATCCGCGCCGTCAGCATCAGCCCCGGCGCGATGGACACCCCGGGCTCGGCCGAGCAGCTCGCCCAGCCCGGCGCCCGGGAGGCGCTGCTCGGCCTCTCGCTCGTGCCCCGGCTCGGGGATCCCGACGAGGTCGCGCGGGCCGCGGTCTTCCTCGCCTCCGCCGACGCCGCCTTCATCACCGGCACCGACCTTCTCGTCGACGGCGGCCTGACCAACCACGGCTGAGGCGGCGGCCTGCCCCGTCGTCGGTGACGGGGCGTCCGCCCGCCGCCCGCGCGGACCTCGACTTCCAGGTCGGCGTGAGGCGGCTCGTCCGCGATAAGGATGTGCTCCAGCAGGCGGAACGTCCCGACCGCGGCGCGGGGCGTGGCCGCAGGCGACGCAACGCGCCCCATCCGGTTACCTCCGGACCTCTCCGTGCCCTGATCGCCTTCGGCCGCGCCGAAAAGTCAACACCCGACCACCACCATGAACCACCAACCCGGCACACTGACTCCATGGCGCCCCAAACCCCACCATCAGCGGGCCGGGCACCCTTCTGGGGTCACCCCGGCCCGGTCAATGCGGTGGCGGTCACCCCAGACGGCCAGCAGATCATCAGCGGCGGCGACGACGGCACGATCCGCATCTGGGACCGCCAGAACGGCACCGAACAAACCACCCTCACCGGCCACACCAGGACGGTCCTGGCAGTAGCCGTCACCCCAGACGGCCAACAGATCATCAGCGGCGGCGGCGACGGCACGATCCGCATCTGGGACCGCCAGAACGGCACCGAACAAACCACCCTCACCGGCCACACCGGGACGGTCCGGGCAGTAGCCGTCACCCCAGACGGCCAACAGATCATCAGCGGCAGCGACGACGGCACGATCCGCATCTGGGACCGCCAGAACGGCACCGAACAAACCACCCTCACCGGCCACACCGGCTGGGTCCGGGCAGTAGCCGTCACCCCAGACGGCCAACAGATCATCAGCGGCGGCGGCGACGGCACGATCCGCATCTGGGACCGCCAGAACGGCACCGAACAAACCACCCTCACCGGCCACACCGGGACGGTCCTGGCAGTAGCCGTCACCCCAGACGGCCAACAGATCATCAGCGGCGGCGGCGACGGCACGATCCGCATCTGGGACCGCCAGAACGGCACCGAACAAACCACCCTCACCGGCCACACCAGGACGGTCCTG